>JANQEP010000129.1 GCA_028278305.1 Candidatus Gastranaerophilales bacterium | reverse complement strand
CTTTTTCGCCCGCGCTGCTCGGAATGACATTTCGGGGGCTGTCAACATGGTGCCGGGAGACAAGGTAGATTTTTAAAAAATTTTACGTAAGAATTTTTTATTACTTCCTTAGATATTTAAGCTTAAATGATTTTTCATGTCTCGAAGAAATGAATGTGGCACAGATAAAAGCCCGGCTTAAAAATATTCTTGATCAGCAGCAGCTGGCGTTTTTAGGTTTTAGAGAACCCGGCAACGGACTTACTTCAGTAATTTCGAATGAGGAAAATCATACTCTTAATTTAGTCGCATGAATAAAACTTAATGGCAGAACAAAGCAAAAACCCGCTGTATAATTGTGTAGCGGGTTTTTGTCTATTTAATCTCCTCCCCCAATATTTAGGCAATAATTTTCTTTTTTTCAGGAATATAAACATAATTTTTTAATATATTTACGTAATTATGTTTGTAAGTCTCTGAGTTACTAAATTCGTTTTCAATCCTGGTTAAGGTACATTTAATGGGCTTTTGTTCTTTTATAGCCTCTTTTATCATATTTTTACCCCCCATACTCCCTGTTTTGTTTTATAAAATAAAATTTATTAAAGTTTATTAAATGTTTCAATACTCACATTGTCCTCTTTTTAGGGGAGAAAAGCATCAATCAATGGGTTAAACAGGGGATTTAAGTTTTCCTAATCGAAAGTTGTAGTACTTAAGTATAAGTTTTTATAGAAAAAGCCTCTTAAATAGGGAGTTTTTGATTTAATAAAACTGAATTGCCGATCTGATATGTTATTTGTTAACAAATCTTAACCTTAATAGAAGCAAATTTTATTTTTAGCAAACTTATATTTAATAGCTAAGGCTTAAGGAGTTAATTTATGAATAATTTAGCCGGTTTAAATATAAATTCTGCAAACAGGCTTAATTTAACAGGAAATAACACTAAGACCCTGTCGTTTGGAGAACGCAGGCAATCCGAAGAAACCGAAGCAGGAAAAGTTGCGCGGGTTGTAGATCAAGAAATCAGAAAAGCGGAGAAAATTCTGGAAATAAAACCATCTTCTAATGGAACAGGTTCTTCCCTGGACGAGTTAAGCCTTGATGATGCAAAAGGTTTTGTGAAAAGATCAATTAAAAATTTTACAGAGAACGTAATGAAAGCTCTTTATGAAGACCCGTTAATGGGCGTGTTAAACAAAAGAGCTTATCAAAGAGACAGGGTCAGGACATTTGTTGAGGCTTGTAAAGAGAAAAAGCCGATTTCTGTTGTTTCCTTTGACCTGGACAAGTTTAAATCATACAATGATGAATTTGGGCACCAGGCAGGCGATGTTGCCTTGCAAAACTTTGGGCGTATTTTGAAAGAAACCCTGGGAGAGGATGGAAAAGTATACAGGGTAGGGGGAGAAGAACTTATAGCCCTTATCGTGGGTAAAACAGCTGGAGAAACAGGAGAAATCTTGGAAAATATAAGAAAACAACTGGAAGAAGAGACGGTGGAGCTTAAGAGCCGGGGAACTTTATGTCGTCAGTTAACCGTAAGTATTGGTTTTTCTACATTCGAGACAGACTCAATAGCAGATGTAGATGTTGAAAATTTATTGCAAACTGATAGTTCAAAGGGGTTCAAAAAATTATTTGAAGAAACTTTTGTAAAAACTGAAAAATTAAGTGACGAACTTCTTTATATCGCAAAAAGAACCGGAAGAAATAAAGTAGTCGGGAATTATGTGCCACAAGCAGAGTTAACTGTCCTTAAGTTAACTGTCCTTAATAATAAAATTGAAGAAAGACGAGAACAAGCAATAACTTAAGCAAATTAAACGTTTGTTTTGTGCAAAGACTGAAATAATATTGTGCTGAGATACCTCTCCCCAAAGTCAGGAAGTATGGCTACAAGCAATTTATCCCGATTTTCTTCTCTTTTTGCGACTTCAACAGCAGCATGCATTGCAGCGCCGCAGGAAATTCCCGATAAAAGCCCTTCTTTTCTGGCAAGTTGCTTTGCGCATTCGATTGCCTGATCGTCTCTAACCTGGATTATCTCGTCAATCAGCTCTGTATTTAAAACATCAGGAACAAAACCGGGTCCAATACCCTGGATTTTATGGGGAGCAGGCTGTCCTCCTGAAAGTACGGCGCTTTCCGAGGGTTCCACGGCTATTACCTGCAGTCCTGGTTTTTTTTGTTTCAGAGCTTCTCCCGCTCCTGTCAGGGTTCCGCCTGTGCCTACCCCAAAAATTACTATATCAACCTTTCCGTCCGTATCTTTCCAGATCTCTTCCGCCGTAGTCCGCCTGTGAATTTCAGGATTTGCCCGGTTAGAAAACTGCAAAAGAATATAAGAATCTTTAATTTCCCGGTGAAGCTCTCTTGCTTTATCTATTGCGCCTTTCATGCCTGAGTCCCCCGGTGTAAGAACAACTTCCGCGCCATATGCCTTTAAAAGCATTCTTCTTTCAAGGCTCATTGTATCAGGCATGGTAAGAATCAGCCTGTATCCTCTTATTGCTGATACAAAAGCCAGCCCGATACCTGTATTCCCGCTTGTAGGCTCAATAAGTGTTGTTTTTTCGGGAATAATTTCGCCTTTTTGCTCGGCAGATTCTATCATGCTCAGGGCAATTCTGTCTTTTACGGAGTTAGCCGGATTAAAGCATTCCAGTTTTGCTGCTATTCTTGCACAGCACCCTTCTGAAATCCTGTTTATGTATACAAGCGGTGTATTTCCGATTAATTCCGTTATATCTTTTGCAATGTTCATAATTTTTATTTTATCCTCGGCCCCTCTTAAAGAAGACAACAAGGCTATTATCTAATAGTAAATTGTTTTAGTAAACACTCTCTTTTACAAAAATTTTCTTACTCCTACCTAATGCAGGAAGTGGGCTGGGAAAATTATTTCATTGTATATTACTACCAAATATAAGGGGTAAAGAATAAAAACTTATGCATTTTAAAATTTTTTATTACTTCTTTAGTTTATGAGCATTAATATATCTGAGCCGGATTTTTAATATTTCCCTCCCAAAGCCTTATAAAGATTGAGCGAATCAATTAAATAACCTGTTTTACTCTGGATTAAATCCTGCTCAAGAAGAATAAGGTTTTTTTGAGGCTGAATTGTGTCTTTATATGAGACTAACCCTTTTTCATAGCGAATATTAACCAGGTTAAGATTTGCAGATTCGAAACTTAACCTGTCAATATCATCTTTATAAATCTCTAAATCATTTTTTAAGGAATATAAAGAGTCATTAACTTCCTGAAGAGAAGTTAAGATTGTCTGCTGATAGCTTTGCAGCATCTGTTCATATTCAAATTTTCTCTGTTTTAACCTGGCTCTGCGCTGCCCGCCTGTAAACAGTTTTCCAATCAAAGAAGTTCCGACTGATGCAAGATAATTTTCCCAGTTAAACACTCGCTCAAAGGCGTTGGAATTAAAACCGAAGATGCCGAACAGGTTTATATCAGGTAAAAAATCCTTTCTGGCAAGGCTTACATTTATTTTTGCGTTTTTAAGCTCAGCTTCAGCGCCTAAAATATCCGGTCTTGTCATAATAATATCAGAAGGGACTTCATCATAAATTTCTTCAATTAGCTCTATTTTATTCATGGAATTTCTGGATAGTTCCGGACTTTTTACTGCCTCAGGAGACTGCCCGGTCAGAACAAGAAGTTGGTTAATAAAAATTTCTCTTTGTTTATCCAGTTCTGTTAATATTTTATCAGCCTCTGCAAGGCTTTTTTCAGCTGTAAAAAGCTCGTCTGCAGCTGCGAGACCTATGCCATAATTTGCCCGGATTATTTCCAGGTTCTGGGTTTCAAGATTTACAATCATTTGCTGAAGTTCAATCAGCCTATCAAGGCTTAATATATTAAAATATGCTGATGCAACTTCGGTAGTCAAAAGAATATAGGTTGCCCGGGCACTTTGTCTTTCAGTTTCAAGTTTTTCACCTTCTGCTAATGTTGCTTTTCGATTTTTTCGCCATAAATCAACTTCATAATTTGCAAAAAGAGGTACGGTAAAAAAATTTTGAAAATCTCTCGCACCTGAAGTCGTGCCTGAGCTAGTGTTTTCTCCTGCAAAAGGAGGGTTTATTCTTATAAAGTTGGCTAATAGAGTTAGTTGTGGAAATTCCGCTCCCAGAGACTCCTTTACTTTTGCCCTGGAAGCAGATACTCTTAAAAAGGCTCGTTTTAAATCATAATTACTTTTTATAGCTTTGTCTATGTACTCAACTAAAAGCGGATCATTGAAATTTTTCCACCAGTCAAGATTAACGTCAGCTACATAGTCATTTTCATTTGAAATCCTGCCTTTTGATGTAGCTGCATAACATACAGGTGCTGAATACATAAAAAACAGCATTAAACTAAGAAAAATTGCAATAATTTTGTTTTTTATCATTTTTATTCACTCATCAAATAAATCCATATTTTTAATATAGATGTTTAAATAAATATTGACAAATAAACTGAATAAATGCAAATTAAAAAAACACATTAGTTTTTTTTAATTTGCATTTATATCTGATTCGAGTTATTTAACCCGAGTCGCGAATTAGTCAAAAGCCAGGATATGACTGAGCAATATTTGCCAAAAAATTATAGAGAATCGAAAAGAGGCGAAGCCTCTTTTCCACC
>JANQEP010000128.1 GCA_028278305.1 Candidatus Gastranaerophilales bacterium | reverse complement strand
CTTTTTCGCCCGCGCTGCTCGGAATGACATTTCGGGGGCTGTCAACATGGTGCCGGGAGACAAGGTAGATTTTTAAAAAATTTTACGTAAGAATTTTTTCATACTTCCTTAATGTTAAAGCTAAAAACGATATAGTCGTTTTTAGCTTTAACAAATTCATTTTAACTTTTAAACTAACCCGCTATTGAAGCTACATAACTCTGCAGCTTCCGATTATAGCTTCAGCAAGGCTGGAAGGCACCTGTTCATACCTGGCAAATTCCATTGTAAATGTGCCCCTGCCCTGGGTTTTACTTCTTATGTCAGTCGCATAACCGAACATTTCAGCTAACGGGACAAAAGCATTGATCTTCTGTAAGCCTATACCTTCTATTGCTTCCATTCCTTCAACACGTCCCCTTCTTCCGGAAAGATCACCGATTACATCACCGAGGTAATCCTCAGGAACTTCGATTTCTACTTTCATTATCGGTTCTAGAAGAATAGCAGCGGCTTTTTTAACGCCGTCTTTAACTGCTATACTCCCTGCTGCTTTAAATGCAAGTTCACTGCTGTCAACTTCGTGGAAGCTGCCGTCAAACAGCGTTACTTTTAAGTCTATAACTTCATAACCTGCAATAACACCGCCGGCAAGCGCTTCTTCCACACCTTTCTGAACTGCGGGAATATATTCTTTCGGGATAACACCGCCCACTATTTTATTCTCAAATTGAAAACCTGTACCCGGCTCAAGCGGGTCGATTTTAAGCCATACATGTCCGTACTGACCACGACCGCCTGACTGACGTACGAATTTACCTTCAACTTCAACATTTTTTGTGATGGTTTCCCTGTAGGCAACCTGGGGTTTACCTACATTAGCCCCGACTTTGAACTCCCTGAGAAGCCTGTCAACTATAATTTCAAGGTGAAGCTCGCCCATTCCTGAAATTATTGTCTGACCGGTTTCAGAGTCAATTTTAACCCTGAATGTCGGATCTTCTTCTGCAAGTTTATTAAGCGCTATGGAAAGTTTATCCTGGTCAGCCTTTGTCTTTGGCTCAATTGCAATTGCAATAACCGGTTCCGGAAATTCTATCGATTCTAAGAGGACCGGAGATTTTTCATCACAGAGAGTATCTCCTGTTGTGGTGTCTTTTAAGCCTACAACGGCTACAAGGTCTCCTGCTCTAATTTCTTGAACTTCATTTCTGGTATCAGCCTGCATCTGAAGCATTCTGCTTATACGTTCCCTTTTGCCGGTTGTTGTATTTAAAATATAGCTTCCGGTTGCTAAAGTTCCGCTATAAACCCTTATGAAAGTCAGCCTTCCCACGTACGGGTCAGTCATTACCTTAAAAGCAAGGGCTGCAAACGGTTCATTATCATCGCTTTTCCTGGTAATTTCTTCCCCGTCAGTGGTTGTTCCCTCAACAGGAGGAACTTCCACCGGTGAAGGCAGGTAATTTATTACCACATCAAGTAAAAGCTGGACACCTTTGTTCTTGAACGCTGAGCCGCAAGTTACAGGAATTATTTTATCCGCAACCGTCGCTTTTCTGAGTCCTTTAATAATTTCCTGAGTTGATAATTCCTCACCTTCAAGGTATTTCATCATTAATTCATCGTCATGCTCCGAAACAGCTTCGATAAGCTTTTCTCTGTTTTGTGCGACCTGTTGTTTATACTCTTCGGGAATTTCAGTTTCTCTTATGTCTTTGCCCAGGTCATCTTCATAGATATATGCTTTTTGCCCTATTATGTCTATGATTCCTTTAAAATTATCTTCACTTCCTATTGGAAGCTGGATAGGAACAGCGTTTCCCTGAAGCCGCTCTCTTATCTGGTTTACTACCCTTAAGAAATTAGCTCCGACCCTGTCCATTTTGTTAACAAAAACAACTCTCGGAACTTTATACTTATTAGCCTGGCGCCATACTGTTTCTGACTGTGACTGAACACCGCCTACCGCGCAAAAAACAGCTACCATTCCGTCCAGGACTCGCAGTGATCTTTCAACTTCTACCGTAAAATCAACGTGTCCCGGTGTATCAATAATATTAACCTGGTGGTTTTTCCAGAAAGAAGTTACGGCAGCAGAGGTTATTGTGATTCCTCTTTCTCTTTCCTGCTCCATGAAGTCGGTTACGGAAGTCCCTTCGTGCACTTCTCCCAGTTTATGGCTAAAGCCTGTATAAAATAATACTCTCTCTGTAGTGGTAGTTTTTCCCGCGTCAATATGCGCGGCTATGCCGATGTTTCTAACCTTGTTTAATGCGTATTTCCTGCTCATGATTTTTTTTAGTTCCTCTTTAGTTTTTTTCTTTGTTTTTATTTATTATGTCATTATTTCACATAAATATTAAGACTTTATTTTGCTAAATATGTTCTTTAATAAAAGATCGTTCGTTTATTTAAAATACAACAGTAAAAAAAATTGCCCGGGTTGTAGTAAAATTTTCAAAAAATTTGGCAAAGCCTGTTTTTTTCCCGGTAACATCTTTTGTGCTTTGCCAATTTTATATTAAAACATTTTATTTTTACCTGTAATGAGCGAATGCTTTATTTGCTTCCGCCATTTTGTGCGTATCTTCACGTTTTTTAACGGCAGCGCCTTCGCCGTTTGCCGCGGAGAGAATTTCTGAGGCTAGTTTTTCTTCCATTGGCTTGCCGGTTTTGGCTTTTGCTATATCTATTATCCAGGTTGAACCCAGGGCTGTACCCCTATCAGGTCTTACCTCGGTAGGAACCTGGTATGTTGAGCCGCCTATTCTTTTAGCTTTAACTTCAACCAGGGGCGTGATGTTTTTTAATGCTTTGCGGAAAACTTCCATTGGCTCTTCTTTAGTTTTTTCTTTAACTATTTCCAGAGCATTATAGAAAATTTTCTGCGCTATGCTTTTTTTACCGCGCCTCATAAGCCTGTTAATAAATTTTGCCACATCCTGGCTATTATATACGGGATCCTGTAAAGGAATTCTTTTTGGTGGTTTATTTCTGCGTGACATTAATTATTTTCCTCCAATGTTACTTTTTAGGTCTTTTAGCGCCGTATTTACTTCTGCCCTGCGCTCTATTTTGTACTCCTGCCGAGTCAAGTGTACCGCGAACAATATGGTATCTTACCCCGGGAAGGTCTTTTACCCTTCCACCCCGGATTAATACCACTGAGTGTTCCTGTAAGTTATGACCAACTCCCGGAATATAAGCTGTGACCTCAAATCCGTTTGTAAGCCTTATCCTGGCAACTTTTCTCAATGCTGAATTTGGTTTTTTAGGGGTTGTTGTGTAAACCCTTGTACATACTCCTCTTCTTTGAGGACAGCTTATTAATGCAGGAGACTTTGTTTTTTCCTTTAATTTTTTGCGTTCATTGGATACTAGCTGATTTATTGTTGGCACTTAAATTTCTCCTTGAGTCTCTGTTTAATTTACTATTTAATTATTTTATCGAGAATGATCATTAATTATTTTTAAAACAAGCATGACCTGAAGTCAAGCACCAAAGCCATATTAGTGTTTAAAGTTCTGAGTTGTTAAACTATTAATTAACCCCAATGACGGGTTAGCTAAAAAACATATAAACTCTTACCGGACTAAAGGCTCAATGGAAAGCGAATCTTTATCAGTTGAAAAGTTATCCATAATAAGCTTTATATCCTCTGACTTAAAGTGAATATTTATAAACTCTCCTGCTTTCAATCTGAAAACTTTGCCCTTGCTCACCATAGAGTGAAATTTTATTGGCGGTGTTGAGCCAATAGCTCTTTTTGTACAGGTTTGTGCCCTGGTTTTATTTTTATCAGGCATTATAAGCCCGGAAAAAATTCCGCCCATTATTCCTGCCCCCGCGCTTATTCCCAAAATAGCACCTCTTGTCATAGAAGTCCCCTGTCCCAGAATAAAAGAGCTTCCTGATGAGGCTATAGAAGAAGGTAGACGGGTAATTATCTTTTTTTGAAATTTTTCTGAAGCCGGATCATAAATGTCTGTAACAAAAGGAGGTTCTAAAGTAACTGTTTTTTCAGAACCAGTTTTGATTGTATCTATTGAAATACTGATATATGCATCTTTAAAAATAAATCCCGGTTTTTTTACTTTGATTATCTCCCCTGTAATAATGCTTCCAGTTGGTATTAAAACTGTATCTGAATTAAGAAAGATATCATCCATCGTTTTTGCGATAAAAGGCTCACCTTGCCTGGATTTTTGTATATCAAGACCGGTTTCAAGAAGCACGAGAATTTCCTGAACTTCAGGCGCAACAAGGACTTTTTTTTCAATAGAACCCGTTTGTCCTGTATTTTCCTTAAAAATAGACCCTGCCTGATTAGAAAATATTGAAAAGTTTAATGCTATAGCGCAAAGCAGAATTGAAAATATTTTTAAAATTTTTTTCACTGTAATCCCCCCAAATTACCTATAATACAGGTTAGCATTTATTGAGAAAATTTTTCCAGTGAAAATTAACTCGAGTCACAAATTAGTCCAAAACCATGATATAACTATGCAACATTTGCCAAAAAATTATAGAGAATCGAAAAGAGGCGGAGCCTCTTTTCCATCTATGGGGCGGCTGAGGGGTTTTGGCAAACGTTGCATACATGCAATTCGCGACTCGAGTTATTTAGCAATTCGAGTTTAATTGTTGCAGCAATTTTATTTTTTCACTTGTTTTGTAAAACAAGAATGAATTAAAGAAAATTTTTAAGATGAATATACTTTTTAGCCCGATTTTTAGCCCAAAAATTGATACAAAAAAAGAAACATTAATTCGCCGGTCCGGATATCCCGGATTAAGCGTTCTCCGGCGTGATACGGTTTCTTTTGGCGCAATTAATAAGAAGGAGGAGTTAGCAGGGTTTTCTTATGCGGCAGCGGGAATGTTCAAAGCCCCCCTGAATGAATTTTCCTCGGTAGAGGATTTTGATAACTGGATATCTGCAAAATTAGAGAAAACACTTAATTTAGAACAATATGAAATTAGTCAGAAACCAAAATACAAAGAAGGACTTATAAAAAGGGTAAATGACGAGCGTAAACGAATACTCAAGGAGTGGAAACAATATATAACAGAAGAAAATGAGGTTATCAGAAATGATAAGGCAATGTGCCTGATAGTATTTTCATCTATAACCAAAAATTTAAGGCCGGACAACCATGCTCTACCTCTTGAACTGAATAAAAGAGCACTTGCAGATACTCTTGATGATATTAAGAGTATGCTGGAAGCACGTAAAGAGTCACAATTTAATTTTTGTAATAAATACAAGCAAACACAAAAAAAAATTGCATTAGGTATTGGAAAAGAAAATACAGGGACAACAATAACGGACTGGGTAAAAATTCCGTCAAAAGCAAATGACCCCGATAGTTTTAGCGATAATGTAAAAAAGTTAAAAACACTATCACACGATAGCTGGTGTACAAAGTCACTTAACGCAGAAGACTACCTTGGAAATGGCGATTTTCATATATACCTGGAAAACGGCAAGCCCAGAGTAGGTGTCCGCTTTGTAGGGCAAAAAATTGTTGAAATCCAGGGACCAAGAAATAATGGGATACCGGTTGCTTACCTTGATCAAGTAGTTGAACATATCAACACTGAAGATTTAAAAACTTCAACAAAAACAGCTAAGAAAATAAATAGCTCTAAATCTGCTAAAGAAAAATTTGACAGAATAAAAACAGATCTGGGAAATTCCATTGAAAATAGGGATTACCAGAGCATTTTAAGGTGTCTTTGCAAAAATGTTGAAAAAATAAAAGATCAAAAATTAATAATTTCTGAATATAAGCCACTCTCAGATAGTTTTGATTTTTTCGACCTGGGTATAGATGAGAATGATATTTTTAATCATATTAAAGAAATTAGAGAGGATATTGATCTTAGAAATAATACCAATCTAGAATCTCTCGGGCAATTACAAAAAATTGGCGGAAATGCTTTTTTCAGAAACAGCAAGATAAATGACCTCGGGCAATTACAAAAAATTGGCGGAAATGCTGGTTTCTACGAAAGTCAAATAACATCCCTGGGACAATTACAAGAAATTGGCGGATATGCTAATTTCTTCAAAAGTCAAATAACATCCCTGAGACAATTACAAAAAATTGGCGGAGATGCTAATTTCTTCAAAAGTCAAATAACATCCCTGAGACAATTACAAGAAATTGGCGGAAATGCTAATTTCTTCAATAGTCAAATAACATCCCTGGGACAATTACAAGAAATTGGCGGAATTGCTAATTTCTACGCAAGTCGAATAACATCCCTGGGACAATTACAAGAAATTGGCGGAGATGCTAGTTTCTCCAAAAGTCAAATAACATCCCTGGGGCAATTACAAGAAATTGGCGGAAATGCTGATTTCAGAAACAGCAAGATAAATGACCTCGGAAAATTAAAGAAAATCGGTGGAGATGTCTATATTGATGATACTTCACCTGATTTATCGAGAATTAAGATTAAAGGGAACGTAATAACGGCTACAGGATAACTATATTGTCCCGTGTGATAACTGTGTCATAGTTTTTAAACTCCAAAAACTGCTCTATCTCCTCAGTAGTAGGTTCTAAGCAATGCGCACCTACAGTTTGTCGTTTGCACAAACCACATATCAAGCACGGTGCAGGCTTTTCAGGTGCGGGATGCGGTCTATGGAATCTCAAGCTCAGCTTCAGGCTAAATCAACCACGGTAATACCGTCCCCGCCCTCTCCTTCCTTGCCCGGGCGGAATTTTCTTACATAAGCGGAAGTTTTCAGGTGATCCCTGACTTCTTTTCTTAACTTGCCTGTGCCATGCCCGTGGATTATATAAACAGGCGTTAAATCGGCAAGATTCGCTTCATCAAGGAAGTAATCAACTTTCAAAAGGGCTTCTTCTGCTGTTTGACCACGCAAATCAAGTGTATTGCTTATATTTTTTCTATCCGGTATAAGACCGCCTTTTAGAGCAGGTGGTTTTTTCGGGAGTTTATCGGTTTTTGACTTAAAAATATCCTGTTTTTTAACTTTTGTACTTAAAACACCGATTTCTACCCGGACATTATTGTTCTTATCGGGAAAACTCATTAAAGTTCCGTCTTTATCAAGGCTTTTTATGAATATAGGGTCTCCCGGTTTTATTTTATCCCAGTTTACGGGTTCATATTCCGGTTTAAGTTTTTCTGTTTCCTCATATCCAAGTTTTCTTGCCTCGGACATTGTTTTACCCAGTCTGGAAAGTGAACTTTTTACGGCTTTTTCATCCCTGTTTTTTCCGGCGTCATCAAGTATATGGTTAATCTCTTCCCTTGCCCGCAAATATACCGTATCAAATTTTTTCCCGTAAGCGCTTATTATTTTTTTCTTTTCGGATTTTAATTTTTCAAGTTCCCTGTTGTAATTTTGCTCCAGTTTTTCGATTGATTGTTTTTTCTCCTCAACCTCCCGCGCCTCTCTGGAAAGCTTTTGCTGTGTATCCTGAAGCCCTTCGAGAACTTTTGCTGTCGGGTCTTTTTTATTCAGGTAATTATGCTTTGCCTGCCCGATTATATCCGGGTCCAGTCCCAGGTTTTCCGCAACAAAAATCGCGTTGCTTTTTCCCGGGATTCCCATTATCAGCTTATAAGTAGGTGACAGGGTTTGTGTATCAAACTCAACGCTTGCGTTATAATAACCTTCTTTAATGTAGGCAAGGGCTTTTAGTTCGCTAAAATGTGTGGTAACCAGCGCAAATGATCTTTTTTTCCTGATATCTTCCATTAACGCCTCTGCCAGGGCAGCTCCTTCCAGGGGGTCAGTTCCTGCACCTATTTCATCAAGAAGAACCAGCGTGTTTTCATCGGTATTTTTAAGAATTTCAATTATATTTTTTATATGCCCGGAAAAAGTTGATAAGCTCCGAACCAGGCTCTGCTCATCCCCGATATCCGCAAAAACCTTTGAAAACGGATATATATCAGCATCATCAGCAGGAATATGCAGTCCTGCCTTTGCCATTAATATACAAATTCCCGCGGTTTTCAGGATTACCGTCTTTCCCCCGGTGTTAGGACCTGTAATTAACATGATTTGACTGCCTTTTTTGATTTCAATATTATTAGGCACGACTTTTTCAACTACCCTTAACAAAATAGGGTGCCGGGCATTTTTAACAGAAAATACTTTCTCTGAGCTTATTGACGGCTCTGTAGCGTTTATCGATATACTATACCTGGCTTTTGCACAAATAAAATCAATTTCCGTAAGTATATCAAGATTTAAATTAAGTGTATCAGCGTTTTGCCTTACCTTATCTGATAATTCGGATAGTATTCGCTTAATTTCCGCATCAATACAAAGTTCTGTTTCCTTGATCCTGTTGTTTAATTCAACCATGCCCTTTGGCTCAATAAATACCGTTGCACCGCTTGAAGACACGTCATGCACAATTCCCGGGACATGCGCTTTATTTTCCACTTTTACCGGCACTACATACCTGTCATCTCTTATTGTATAGACCTGGCTCTGAAGGAATACAGAAACATCCGGCGAGTTAATAAACCTGCTCATTCTGTCTTTCAGATTATCAACATAGCTTTTCAGCCTGAGTGTAAGACTTTTAAGCTCAGGACTCGCTGAGTCCTTCATGTTTTCAGATTCATCAAAAACTTCCAGTATATCCTCTCTCAGCTTTGGATTCTCGGTTAAGCCCCCGGAAATTTCGTAAATAAGAGGGGTTTCTTCCTTATACTTTTGAAAAAATAATTTTATATTCCCTGTAATCTGAAGATTCCTGCCGATAGCTATTAATTCTGAACTATTAAGGGTCTGACCGGTTTTTGCCAGGTTTACAGCTTCATATGTATTCCTTATGCCGGAAACCGGCGGGTAAACAGCCCGGTTTAAGAGAAACTTAGCTTCGGAGGTGAGTTTTAATTCCCGCTTTATCACTTTTATATCAGAATATATTTCGGTTTCCAGGCAGCGTTTTTTACCTGTTTCCCCCGTGCAAAAGCCTGCTAAGTCTTCGGTAATTTTTTGCCATTCAAGTACTTTTAGTGTGTTTTTGTTCATTAATGATTCTCCGAGAAAATATAGTGATCTTCAAAAGTAATCAGGAAATTAGTTAAATTAAAAAGTAAAAAATGTCTGAAACTACCATCCCCCTGCCCCCTTCCTTCAAAGGAAGGGGAAAAATGTTGCGGGTAGGGCTTCGTGCGTAATGCGGACAGTGCCGACTGCTTCGCGCCCCTACACCTAACCCTTAAAATACCGCTATTATTGTTTTTCACCTTCATTTATTAAATCTTGTTTATTTTCTCAGGTCACTATAACTTCCTTTTTTTTAACAGTTTTGGGCACTTAGAGCCTGTCCGTATTTCCCGGCTATTCTTTAAGAACACTCGGCAATCACTTGTTTTTCAGATCATTCTTCTGATCTGGTCAGAAATTCCCGGGATTTCCGCATATCTTCCCCAGAATGCAAAAACTGCCATATAAATTGCAAGAGCCTGTAAGAAAAACGTAGCCGCAGAAAGACCGAATATTAAAGGATAACCGTTTATATAATAAACCAGGTTCGCTACAAAAGGTCCTATAAAAGGCATTATCTGAACAAAACCAATAAAAAGATTTAATATCAAACTGATAATGTAAATTCCTATAAAAACAAATATTGACTGGAAAATGTGGAACCTGGCAAAGGAAGAAAGCGATTTTCCCCTGATGTGGGAAACAATAATCCATATAAACCCTACTAATCCGTATGTAAGGCATGACAGTCCGCTGACAATCCTGTCTTCCGGACCTGCATAAGACCCGGAAGTTGTAAAGCTTCTATGCCCTCTCATTATTAATCCTCCTCTGTTATTTTTTTAATTGTACTTGATGCATATTCTTCTATTGCTTCTTCATACACAAGACCAATTTTCTTATTGTCCGGTTCAAGCTGGTATGCGGTCCTGTAATGGTCTATGGCATCTTTAAGATTTCCTTTTATAGCAAGAGTATTTCCAAGTGCTATATATGCCAGGGTATTTTTACTATTAATCTTTATAGCTTTATTATAATATTCTATAGCTTCATCGTAAAAATTTTTTTCAACGAACGTATTAGCCAGTATAATAAAAGCTTTTTCATCACCCGAATTTAACGATATGGCTTTTTGGTAGAGTTCTATTGCTTCGTCAGTCTGACCGCAGTAAGATTTTGAAATTCCGTAACATAAATATGCCTTGTAGTAATCCGGAGAGATTGAAAGGGCTTTTTCATAGCACTCAAAGGCTTTATCATACCTGAAGAGGTCTGAATATGCATTACCCATGCATACTATAGCTTTATAGTCTTTTGGGTCAAGCTCTATGGCTTTTTCATAGAAAACCACGGCTTTTTCATGCTCATCCATTTCCAGATAAATATTAGCAATGTTAGTAAGGTATTCCTGCTTTTCAGGATTAAGTTTTATTGCTTTATTATAGCAATTCAGCGCTTCTTCCGTTTTTCCGATTTCATAAAAAGCCGCTGCCAGCGCCGCATAAATTTCAGGATTGTCATAAGAGAGGTCTCGGGCTTTTTTTAAATATAAAATTGTCTTTTCATATTTGCCTTTTTCAAAATATAAATTAGCAATATTCAGGTATACAAGATAATTGCCGGGATCCAGGTTTTTTGCTTTTTTAAAAAATTCCTCGGCTTTTTCTTCTTCACCTTTTAAAAATAAAATAGTTCCCACGTTTAATACAGCTTCAACATTGTTCGGGTCTGATTTCAGAATTTCCTGGTAAGTTTTGAGCGATTCTTCATAATTGCGCAAAAGCGTATTTATTTTTTCCTCTAATATAAAAGATGATCCAGGTCTTTCCATGCATTCCTGAATCTTCTTCTTAAAATAATCGTTATTACTTAAAAAATCTTCCATATTTATAAAAAAGTAGTTATGAGAGTCTTTAGAAAGGTTTTTAACCTTCGAAGATATATGGGATCAAAGCGTTTTCCCTAGCTTTCTTAACTGCTGTTGACACCTTTCTCTGATGGAATGCACAGTTTCCGGTAATCCTTCTCGGAATTATCTTACCTCTTTCTGTAAGATATCTTTTTAGCTTTATAGTATCTTTAAAATCTATATCATTTACTTTATCTGCGCAAAAATTACAGAGTTTGAATTTCTTTCTTTCCTTCATTCTTACTATTCCTTTTTAAAACGGTATTTCATCTTCGCCAATTAAGTCATCAGGGCTTATTTCATCGGGCAGGCTGAATTCTTCTTCCTGCGGGGACGAGCTTGCTGAGCCCTCCTGCTGCTGCGATATAAGCTCTACGTTCTGGGCATTTATTTCAAAGAACTTTTTGTCCGTTCCTGATTCTGTCTTGACTGAATTAGTCTGTAGCCTGCCCTCAATAACAACCATTTGTCCTTTTTTTAGTATTTCTGCTATTCTTTCCGCATTTTTTCCGATTGAAAATACTCTGATAGGTTTTTCTTCACCTTCGCTGCCAAAATTTACGGTAAAGCTGGCTATAGCAAGATTATTTTCCGTGAATCTCTTCTCCGGATTCCTTAAAACCTGACCTGTTATTACAATTTTACTTACACTGCTCATAATTTAACCTGTATTTTTTAACTTATGCCTGTTGAGGAACTGAATCCGGCTCTGAAGCTGTTTTGGTTGCCGGCTTGAAGTGTGTAATAAAGTCTCTTAATACACTTTCATTCAGTTTTAAAAGTCTTTTCAGCTCATTTAGCTTATCGGGTGCAATATCAACTTTAAATATAGCACAAAAAGAATCTTTACTGCCTGCAATGTCATAAGCTAATTTTTTACGTCCCACTTTATTGCAGTCAGACACGTTTCCGCCCAGGTTTTTGATGGTGGTCTCTATATTTTTGATGGACTGATCTACGTTTTCAATATCAAAACCGGCTTTTAGCAGGCAAAACAGTTCATATGTACGCAAGATTATTAATACCTCCGTTTGTTTAGTCGATTTTTCCTCGGTTGTAATAAAAAATTATATTACCATGAAAAAAAATTTTTTGTGAATAGAGTATGTCTAAATTAAATAAATCAGATAAAAGGATTCATTATAGAAAAGAGCCTGTATCAGCTATTCTGGCTGGTCTTTTACTATTTTATTCAGGTAGTTATTAAGATTTTGAATTTCTTTTTTATTCATATACTTAAATTTTCCTTTTTCCAGCCCGCCCAGCTCAATACAGGCATGCGCCGTTCTTTTCAGGGATATGACCTTATGCCCGGTCTTTTGGAGCATTCTTCTTATCTGGCGGTTGTATCCCTGGAAAAGTGTCATCTCAAGAGTGGTTACCGACTTTGAGCAGTCGAGTATAATTGCATCAGCATATGCAATTTTTCCTTTTTCCAGCTCAATTCCTTTTCTGAAATTTATTAAATCCTGTTCTTTAACCTTACCCTCTACTTTGACATAATAAACTTTTGGTACCATTTTTTTAGGATGAGTAAGTTTTTGTATAAGCTCACCGTCATTCGTTAAGATTAAAAGCCCGGTGGAATCTTTATCAAGTCTGCCTGCGGGTTTTAAATTTCTTAATTTTTCCGGCAGGATATCATAAATTATTTTTCTGCCTTTCTCATCCTCTGCGGAAGTTATATAACCCGCAGGCTTGTTAAATATAATGTAATCCTTTTTTTCAGGCTTTATAATTTTATCTTTAACCTTTACCGCGTCTTTTTCGGAAACAGATATACTTAAAGTATCAATTACTTTATTGTTTACTTTAACAACACCGGATTTAATAAGTTCATCCGCATCTCTTCTCGAACAAACGCCGCATGAGGCTATGTACTTGTTTAACCTAATTTTCCGGTGCATTTTCGGGAATTTCCAGCATAAGCTGATGGCTGCGGTCTTCTTTTATAATTTCACAATTGAATTCCCTTGCCATTTTTTCAGCTTCCTTAAGGTCATCAACACTCCAGATTGACCAGCCGCCTTTTACTTCATTGTTAACTTTTATTTCAACCCGGTCGGAATAAAGGTGCATTATTCTGTTAGGATGTTCTTTCATCTTTTCCACCTGCCGAAAAATAGCTTCCTGCGGATTAATACCCAGTGTCTTAAAAGCTATAAGCATGCAGGATAGAGCATCTTCCAGCTCAGCCTGTGCTGTTTCTTTATCACCCCTTAAAAGAGCATTTAAACTCTCTGCCACTTCCTCATTAAGATGGCTTACAGCTTCTTTTTCGGAAGTCGTTTTATATTTTCTGTTTTTCCATATTAAGTCTATAGCTTCCTTAAAGTCCATTATTTTATTTACCTTTGAAGTAATTGCGGCTGATTTTAGCGGTTTTGATTATTTAATCATTTTGACATCCGGTAAAATCCGGTTTTTTGAAAAATTTTAAAATGTATAAGTTTTCATTCTTTACCCTTTAATTTAAGTTTATCATAAGCAGCTTATTTTTTTATTCATTTTAATCCCTGTTAATAGGTAAACAGGCTAATAAAAATAAACTTAATTATTTATTATTTTTTTTAAATAGAGCCTTAAAAAAAAGGAATTATTATGAAAAATGCTGGCTATAGCGTTTTATTTGTTATTTTATCCCTGGGTTTATTTCTTTTTTGTAATAAAAGTGATGTTAATGCCAGAGAATATAGAAGTAAAGTCCTTTTAAAAAATTTTGAATCATCTGATATCTTAAATATTAATGAATATTATAATTTGTCTTATAAAACAGAGACTCAGAGAATGACAACGCTTAGTGACATAAAACTTCTCGGTGAAAAGGAAGAAATAGCTAAAACTATAAGGTTAAGAGCTGCTCAGCTGCTTAAAGAGAACAAAGAAACTACAGGGGTTTACTACTATAATATTGCAAAAGCCTATGAAGAGCAGGGAAAATACGAAAAAGCCCTGGAAAATTATAAATATGCAATTAATTCAGATTTTAAATGCACTCCTGTTTATCTTAACCTGGGATTGATTTATGCTAAACTAGGCAATTATAGGGATTCTATAAACGTTTTTTTAAAATATATAGAACTTTGCGATAACTCAGAAGAAAAAAGTCTTATAAAAGAATTTATCGAAAAGATGAAAATTTTGGCTGAAAAATAAGTTTAAGTTAATACAGATTTAATAAATTTTTAGTATAAAAATACATATAAATTTACACTTTAAGTAAAAATTATTGACTTAATTTTTTAAGAGTTATACATTTATAAAATATTAAAAAACAATTTTAATGTTTTTATTAGATGATGACAGTAGTGAAGTCTTGAAAAATAACTTCTGAGATATTTTGGGATATTTTAAAAGGTTTGAGTGAAATGAATTATTTAGGAAAGTACTTAAAGAAGAGATTAAAAGAACTTAAAATGTCAGAAAGAGAAATTTCCGCTAAGTGCGGAATAAGCCATTCTTATTTAAACCAGCTTATCAAGGGTATTAACCCGAGTACAAACAAAAGAATAAGTCCGACTCTCGCTACATTTGAAAAACTTGCAAAAGGCTTTGAAGTTAATATAGAACATCTTCAAAGAGTGGCAAGAGGTTGTATAAATTATAAAGTTGTCTGTATTGACGAGATAAAAAATTATTCGATAAAGAAAAATGATCGTTATCCTTCCGAAATTATAGAACAGATAAAAGACTTTCAGGAGTTTATGAGGGAAATAGGTGTTGATAAAAACTATAAATCCTCTGAAGAGTGGTCTTTAATAATTTCCAATATAAGAGATTTTCTAAAAAAAAACACTTCTGAAAGCAGAAGAATAAAAGCAGGAACTCTACAAAATCCTGATATTTAAAATTTTTTAGAGCCTGCCCGGTTAAAAATACAAATTCCAAAGTTAAGTGGTCTTAAAAGTCTTAAATTTAAAAAATTTGGACTTTTGAGAATACGACCCTGCAAAAGTGAAAAACATTAAAGACGAAGAGCTTTCTTCGTTTTGACACCAGCCGGTGGAAGCTGTTTAACTCGAGTCGCGAATTAGCAATTCGAGTAAGATATTTTTGAATTCAAAACCAAATATTAAAATAATGTTTATTTTTCTGTAAATCCCTGAATTAAGCTGTATAATATGCGGGGATATTATTTAAAACAGACTTTTAGCAAGAGGAGTCTTTTAATGACAAAAAAAGAAAAAGTTGAAATCAACGATGAAAATAATGAGATAGAAGAAAATCCGTTTTCTCAGGAAACTGATGCCGGTGAAAGTTCAGAAGGAAAACAAGTAGAAGCTGTTTCTGACCAGGAAATAGAGAGCTTAAAAATACGTTATGCACAACTGGAAGAACAACTTGAGAATCAGAAAGCACAATATGTAAGACTTGCAGCAGATTTTGACAATTACAGGAAAAGACAGGCTCAGGAAAGAGAAGCTCTTTTAAAATATGGAGCTGAAGATACCATGAAGAAACTTTTGCCTATTCTTGATACAATAGAAAGAGCAGAAAAATCTTTTCGGGAACTTGATGATTGTCAAAAATTAAAAGAAAGCTTTGAGGCAATTCAAAAGCAGATAATTGACTCACTTGATAAAATAGGACTGGAAAAGATTGAGACAGTCGGTCAGGAATTTGACCCTAAATTGCATGAGGCTGTTATGCAAACTCCAACAGATGAGCATGACGATCATTCCATAATTTCAGAGCTTCAGAGCGGATATAAATTGCATGACAGAACTGTAAGACCTGCAATGGTTAATGTAGCGGTAAAAGAGTAGTTGTAAAACAAAAAAATATGAGTAATAAAGATTATTATGAAATTCTGGGTGTTTCAAATAGTGCGTCAAAAGACGAAATAAAAAGCGCGTTCAGAAAAAAAGCCCGTGAACTTCATCCGGACGTAAATAAAACACCCACGGCAGAAGAGGATTTTAAAGAACTGGGGCAGGCATATGAAGTTTTGATGGATGATGAGAAGCGTTCACTTTATGACAGATATGGAGTAGACGGGCTTAAAAATGCCGGATATGATTTTCACGGACCGTTTGATTTTGGTTTTGGCGATTTAAGCGAAATTTTAAATACCTTTTTTGGAGGAGGTTTCGGAGCGGCAAGACAAAACCCCAATGCCCCGAGAAGAGGAAGTGACTTAAGACTTGATTTTCAGATAGAATTTGAAGAAGCTGTTTTTGGTGTAGAAAAAGACGTTGAAATAAATCATCTCGAAAACTGTGACAGATGTGCAGGCAAAGGCGTAGAACCGGGAACAAACCCGACAACTTGCCCGACCTGCCGAGGTACAGGACAGGTTCAGCAGACTACCCAGACTATTCTGGGACATTTTACACAGGTTTCAACCTGCCCGCAATGTAGAGGTGCAGGACAGATAATCTCTAACCCCTGTAAAAAATGTCGTGGTGAAGGCAGGGTAGATGTTTCTAAGGTAATAAACATAAAAATTCCAGCTGGTGTAGATAATGGAAACAAATTAAGAATAAGCGGAGAAGGCGATTCCGGAAAAAACGGCGGACCTCCCGGAGATATTTATGTAATTCTCTATGTTAAACCGCATAAACTTTTTAAAAGAGATGGTGTAAACATATACCTGGAAAAATCAATAACTTTTTCACAGGCTGCTCTTGGTGATACCATAGAAGTTGAAACTGTAGACGGCAATAAGCCCCTTAAAATTCAGCCCGGGACACAGACAGGAACTGTTTTGAGTATAAAAGCAACAGGAATCCCATACTTAAACGCCCCGTCCAGAAGAGGTGACCAGTTTATAAAGCTAAATGTTCAAACTCCAATAAATCTTACTGAGGAGGAAAGAAAAATATTTGAACGTTTGACTGATATAGAAAAGGAAAAATCAAAAAAAGAACCTTTTATAGATAAAATCAAAGGCGTTTTTACAAAATCTTAAAAATAAAATGCGTAAAAATTAAGCGGTATAAAAATGAGGCTGTCTTAAAACTATAGACAGCCTCATTTTTTTAATGAAATTCAACGGGTTTCTACTTGTTAACCATTTCTTTGAATTTTTTACCGGCTGAGAATGCGGGAACAGTTTTTGCAGGAATTTTAATTTCTTTACCTGTTTGTGGATTTCTGCCTGTTCTTGCGGATCTCTTACGGGCTTCAAAAGTTCCAAAACCTACTAATGTAACTTTTTTACCTTTTGAAACTGTTCTTTCTACCACGTCTACGAAAACTGATAATACTTCAGAAACTTCTTTCTGAGTAACTTTAGCTTTCTTTGCTACCTCTTGTACTAATTCTTCCTTATTCATGGATATCTCCTTTCAAAAAAAACAATAAACCGCAACTATTATTATATTTATAATGCTAAAATGTGCAAGAGGTTTTCTACAAGAATATTTCAAAAAATTATATGTTTTTCTGAGCCCATAATAGGAAATTATGATTAACAAGCGATCCCGGAAAATAAGTAAAACCTTATTAAATTGGCTTTTTTACGAAAATTTCTTACAATAAAATTAAGAATAATTTGTTTCAGGATATAAATTTTTGAAAATTTATTTTATAAAATTATCAGTTATTTTTACTATTACATGCCTTTTATCCGGCATGGGATTATATAGTGAAGCATCTGCGTATTCCCTGAAAAATAATGAAGACCGGGCAGAGCCATTTAACGTCAGAGTAACCAGGGAAGAATTTGCCGGGTTTCATGACACACTGGTTATCGAAAATGAAAATATTGAAATTGACCTGGAAAAGCTTTATTTCAGCAATTTCGATCTGAATACCGGTTCTTTGAATTACGATGAAATTTTTTCCGTAAAAAATCCTAAGTTTGAGCCGGATATTTTTTCCAGGCTTCAACAGAAGAAAGAAAAAGAAATTGTTATTACCCCTCAAAAGCGGCATGATCATTCTGGAATACATAACATAGCTTTATACGGTTCCCGGATTGCAAGTAAAACACAGAATCCGGACCCAAAAAAAAGGGCTGAAATAAACTTATTCTCTGACTCAAACCGCAATGAATTTAGTGAAAAGCTAAAAAAAGCCGCCGGTTTAATAAAAAATCAAAAAGATTCCCCTGAAATACAACAGATACTCCTGGAATTAGAAAGAATTGCTTATAATGCCCAAAACCTTTCAAATATAGCTAAACTCTATATAAGAAAAGGCAATACACAAAAAGCATACGAACTTCTTGAGCGGGCTGAGAAAATTTCACCCGATAATTTTAAAATTCTTTATACATATGCTATTTGCCTGTATAAACATAATGATTTTGCAGGTGCCGAAAAAAAACTGAAAAAAGTTATGCTCTTAAAACCTGATTTTATGCATGCTTACTATAACCTTGGCAATATTTACTATAAAGAAAAAAATTACCATAAAGCTATCGATTGCTTTAAAAAAGCAATGGAACTTGCACCTGAAAAAGCGGATATTTATTTTAACATAGCATTAACGCTGGAAATGCTTGACTATAAAAAACTTGCAAAGAAATTTTATTCTAAGTGCCTGGAGCTCGACCCTGCAGATAAAGAAGCTTTAAAAGCTCTGCAAAAACTGAATTAAGGATCTAATAAAAAATAGTAATTTCAGGTAATTATTTTTAACTTTAAATAATTTATAATTTATTTCCAGAAAAAGCGAGGATTGCCGAAGCTAGTAGTAGGCAATCCTCGCTTTTTTTATTACCTCCTTACATCCTTATTTTTTGAACCGGTATAAAAGTTAAAAATTGTAGAGAAAAGCTGGAAGTGTTAGTATATTGAGTATTGGTAAGTTCTGGTATTTTAAGGGGATAAGTGAATTATGAAAAAATATTCTATAGGAATCGATCTTGGCGGTACAAAAATATTAGCCGGACTTGTAAATACGGAAACCGGAGAAGTTTTAACTTCCGTCAAAAAGAAAACCCAGGGCAATGAATCCATAATGGAGAAAATATCAGAAGCTGTAGAAAAAACAATTTGTGAATCACAAATTACTCCCTCAGAAATTTCTTCTATAGGAATTGGAGCCGCAGGACAGGTTGATAGAGATAAAAGAATTCTGGTTCATGCGCCTAACTTAAATTGCTTTAACCTGAAATTAGGTGAAATTCTTGAAAATCAGTTTAAAATACCTGTTTTTGCAGGTAATGATGTTGAAGTAGCAACAATAGGCGAAATTACATTCGGAAACGGGGTAGGATTTAAAAACCTTGTATGTATATTTGTAGGAACGGGAGTAGGCTCGGGAATCTTATGCAACGGTAAGATATATAGCGGAGTTTCCGGAACAGCAGGTGAAATAGGTCATATTATAATTGATTCCGGAGGCAGACCCTGTGGATGCGGAGGAAACGGTTGTCTTGAAGCTTATGCCTCAAGAACCGCAATTGAAAAAAGAATAATCGGCTCTATAAAAAAAGGGCACAGCTCTGTAATTTCAAAATTTTTAACTGAAAATGGCTCAATTAAGTCTAAACATATTAAAAGAGCTCTTGAGCTGAATGATGAAATAGTATTTAATGCCATAACAGAAGCATCAGAATACTTAAGCAACGGTATAGCTTCAATAATCAATTTTTATAACCCGGAATTGATTATACTGGGGGGAGGACTTATAGAAGCAGTAGATTTTTTCTATGATATAACTGTAAAAAAAGCCCATGCAAAGTCTCTTGCAATGCCTTCGGCAGGCACTAAAATTACCCGAACCGGCTTAAAGGATTTTTCCGGACTGCTCGGAGCAGCACTTCTCGAAAAATATTATGCACAAGAGTTTAAATAATTTTTATAAAACTATAATTGTTTTTAAGCTAATTCGTGATTGGGGCTAATCAGTAATTCGAGTAAGATTAATTTTTAAAGAGAATCAGCTAGTTTACTAAAAATTTTTGATCAGTAAAATTAAAATATATTTAATGCTAAAAAAATTAAAAGGGAGACATAATATGAAAATCAATTCTGATTTTAAAAGAGAATTACTTAAAAATTTAGGGATTATATTAATTTGTATTATTTGCTCAACAACAATAAGTTTTTTCATAATTCCGCCGAACCTGCCCACGGCTGCAGTTAACTCTAAAGACTGCGAATGCCCTGAGTCCAAAATTCAAACTAAAGTGGAAAAGAATTTTTTCAATGATTCTGATATAATTGCTGACATTGTAGAGAAAATTTCTCCCTCTGTTGTACATATAACAACAAAAGTCGAGCAAAAAATAGTTCAGGACCCGCGTCAATTCTTTTTTGAAGACGAGATGTTCAGGCATTTTTTTGGATTTGAACCCAGGGAGTTTAATTTTCCCGTTCCCCCCCTTAAGAGAAGAACTACCGGGACAGGATCAGGAACCGTGATATCTGAAGACGGCTATATACTTACAAACTATCACGTTGTGCAGAGCGCGTCGGAAATAACGGTTAAAACAAAGAATGAAAAAGAATATAAGGCTGATCTGGTCGGAAAAGATAAATATAGCGATCTTGCGGTTATAAAAATCAAGGAAAAAGGCTTAATACCTGCAAAATTAAGCGACAGTTCCAGGATAAGACCCGGGCAATGGGCTATAGCTGTAGGAAGTCCCCATGGGCTTCATCATACGGTAACACTGGGAATCATAAGCGCAATAAGCAGGGATATTCCGGAGCTATCCAATGTAAGTTTTATCCAGACCGACGCCGCAATTAACCCCGGAAACTCAGGAGGACCGCTTCTTAACATCAAAGGAGAAGTCGTGGGAATTAACACGGCAATAATCGGGTCAGCGCAAAACATAGGCTTTGCAATTCCTATTAATACCGCTAAAAAAATAGTGGAACAGCTAAAATCAGGTGAGACGATAGGTCATCCCTGGCTGGGAGTCGCAATGAGCCCGATGACCGAAGAACTTGCCAGAGCGCTGGGAGTCCCGGCAAATACAGAAGGTATTGTTATAAGCAGAATAATATCCGGCAGCCCGGCAGACGTTTACGGGCTGCAAGCCGGTGATATTCTCCAGAGAATCGACGGTAAAAAATTCAATGATCCTAAAGCGGTTCAGGATTCAATTAAAAATAAAAAAGTCGGCGATACCATAAACGTCCAGGTTTTAAGAGAGGGAAAAATGATAGGTAAGGAAATTAAGCTGGGCAACTGGCAGGAAACTGAAAAACATTAATATTGAGTGTTAATATTTCTATCTTAAGCAAAACCTATGTTGAACAAACGAGCAGGGGGTTACTTAATGTCATCGCAAGACGTGAAACTCTGTATAAGGAAGTAAGGAATAAAGAAAAAATTCTTACGTAAAATTTTTCAAAAATCATTTCCCGCCGCTCACTCTTAATTTTTAATTTGATAAAAAATATTCAAATTTATTTTGATTTTGATATAAAATCACGTGATTTTATATCAAAATCAATTAATTTTTGTAAGAAATCCATAAAAATCCATAAAAATTTAAGTAAATTTATTTTTTTATGAGTTTTTAACTATACATAAAAAAGTAAAAACATTTAAGGATAAGTTATGCTAAACTCAATTAACCCCGTCTCTGCCAGATACAGTAATACTCCTGCCTTTAAAGGCACTCATACGTTGATCACACGGCATGAATATGATGCTACTCACTCTAAAATATTAGGAGAAGTTGAGAAATTAGTAGGAGCTGAGAATGTTTTAATTAGTACGGGACGAGATAATAAGCCTACAACAAGAGTGGGAATCCTACCAAAAGTAGGTTTAGTCGAGATCATAACCCAAAACACTTCTGTTGATGTTAAAGTTATGCGGTTAATAAAAAGAATAATGAAAGACCATCACGGTTACATAAAAAGTTATCAACCTTCACTCAGTCTTTTTCTTGCTATCATAAGCTCACGAGGAAGAAAAATCTAAGATTCTTCTGAGCCTTTTGATTCAGAAGGATCCTGATTAGCTGCATTTTCTTCGCTTTGACCATTATCCGGCTGTTTTTCCTTAAGGTATTTTTTTATAAAACGTTTTCCCAGCGTATTAACCGTTTCTTTTGCCGCTTCCTTAAAAACTTCTTCCATTATCTCTCCGGCAAAACAAAGCTGCTTTTCGCCATTATGCGTACAGTATTCAACAGATGCAAATGCGGAAGAATTTAAAAATAAAACAGCTGAAAATACCAGTGCCATTAAACTATTCTTCATATAAAAACCTCAAATTCTGAATTTTGTTTTTATTAAATTACGGATATTATATTTGTTTATTTTAATAAAGGCAATACTTTTAAAAGTATTGCCTTTGAAAGTAAGTTATATAAAATAAAAGAATTATTCAAGTTCGATTTTAATTACCTCTTCCGGGATTTCCTCGCTTTCCCGGGAGGTTTCCTCTTCTATGATTTCTTCAGATTCAAGGGAACTTGTTCTGATGGACTCAGCTGAGGATTTATTCTTTTTTATCAATTTTTCCTTTGTTTCCCTGACCTGCCTGTCCAGTCTGTCAGAAAGAAGATCTATAGCCGCATACATGGTCTCTGCGTCTTCTTTTATCTTAATTATAGAACCACTAAGAAAGCAATTCACTTCAGCAGTTGAATTTTTCTTGACGCTCGGGTTTTTGGTAACACTTAATATTACCTTTATATTCATTATATGCCCGTTGTGTTTTATTATTTTTTCGAATTTTTCCCTGACATAATCTTTTAATGCATCGGTAATATTAATATTTTTCCCGTTAATGGTAAGTTCCATATAAATTTTCTCCTATCTGGGCTGACTGTTATATTTATAAGTATATAAGATTTTTAAATTAGTTTAAACCGGGTTTGAATTAATTTTAAGGTTTGTTATTTTTTATGTTTACATAGCTTTAAAATAGCTGGTGAGCGTTTTTATTTAAGCTGTTACTTTTTATAGAGGATGAAACAGTTTTTATTGAAATTTAAAATAAAATATTATGTTCTCTATCATCGAATTATTTTGATGTTGAGTATAGCATATAATTGAAAAATTTTTTAATGTGCGAATATCTTTAATTAAGGGGAGAATTTTATGCGGACTACCGAAATTTCAAAGGATTTATCAATTGCTATTAATTTTCTGGAAGAAATTTTAAACAACAAAAACAGTGAAGCTGTTATTGAAACCATCAAAAAATATAAGCAAATGAAAACATCCAATGAAATAACCTCACAAAATTTTAGTATAGACTGAGTTTTTAAGAAATATTATTGAATAGCTTTATTAAGGGATAAAGAATAAAAACTTACGCATTTTAAAATTTTTTATTACTTCCTTAAAATAAAAAATCGACCTGCCAGGTCGGTTTTTTACTTGTATGAATTACTCCAAAAATTACCGTATAAACCAATAGTATTTAAAGTATAAAGATAGTTTTTTAGATAAAGGGTATTAAGAGTTTTTGAAATACCTTGTTTAAAGTCTAAAAGCCTGAGTATTATTACTGTTAGAGGTTTCTTGCAGCTAAAAAATAGTTATAAAGATATTTTATATTTGGTTTTAGGAGAAAAACAATGAAAATATTACAAGTAGCGCCTTTATGGGAAGATGTACCTCCAAAGACATATGGAGGAACCGAGTTAGTAGTTCATATCCTGTGTGAAGAGCTGACTAAACGCGGGCATGACGTAACATTAATTGCCTCAAAAACATCTGAAACTTCCGTAAAAATAGAAGCGCCCATAAGCAAAAACTTAAGAGAGATGAATTCTATAATGCCCGGGTTTTATGAAGACCTGAGCGCAGCTAGAGCAATCGAAATGTCGGTTGATTTTGATATAATTCATAACCATGCAGGACTGCCGTTACTTCCATATCACGGTTTAATTAAAGCTCCTATGGTAACTACCCTTCATGGTGCTTTTATACTTAATGAAGAAATAGAAGCTTATAAATATTTTAAAAATTTATCTTATGTTTCAATTAGTGATTCCCAACGTGATGGAAATCCTGATTTAAATTATGTTTCAACGGTCTATAACGGGATTGTAGTAGGTAATTTTGAATTTCAGGCAAAGCCAAACCTTAAAGACCCTTATTTAACATTTTTAGGCAGGATTTCCCCTGAAAAAGGCACTCATCTTGCGATAAAACTGGCAAAGCAAACCGGCTGGAAATTAATCATTGCCGCAAAAGTTGATAAAGTAGACCGGCAATACTATGAAGAAGAAATAAAACCACATATTGATAACAACCAAATTGTTTATATAGGGGAAATAGGTCATAAAGCAAAGGTTGAATTGTTGAAAAACGCCCATGCCCTGGTGCATGCGGTAACCTGGCCCGAGCCGTTCGGACTTACCATGGCTGAATCCATGGCATGCGGAACCCCGGTTCTCGCGCTTAGTATGGGTTCTATTCCCGAGGTGATAAAAGACAAAGAGACAGGGTTTATTGAGGAGAATATAGACGAGCTGATAAAAAGAGTAAAAGATATTAATAAAATTGACAGATACACCTGCAGAAGCTATCTGGAAGATAATTTTTCAGATAAAAGAATGGTAGAAAATTATGTTAAAACTTACAAAAAGCTGATTGAAGTCCCTAAAATATCCATTATGACAACAAGTCAAAGATCAAAACTAAAAAGCAACGTAAATAAGTAAATTTTATTGGTATTTACTCCGAATGACGGACTAAAGCCTGATCAACCTGAATGACGGTTTAGCTGAAAAACAATTACAGCTTGATAAAAATTCCTTAAAATTTATAGAAAAAAGTGTGCCGGCGGCGCAACTCTGTTGCGATTAGCGGCTCGAGTCATTTAACCTATTGCTTTTTTTATTGATATAATATATCTGAGCTAAAAAACATGGATCGAAGATAAAATATGAAACTGACAGTTTTAGGAGCAGGTAGCTGGGGTTTGAGCCTTACCTGGCTTTTAACAGGTAATTTTGAGGAAATAACCCTCTGGTCAAGAGAAGAAGACCTTTCAGAAGAACTTATAACCGCTAAATCCGTCAAATTCCCTGTGGAAGTACAGCTTAATGATAAGGTACAGATAACTTGCGATCTTGAGGAAGCCGTAAAAAATGCGGAAATCATTATTATGGCTGTTACGACTTCTGCTGTAAGATCAGTGTGCCGGCGATTAAAAGAAGTTCATATTGAAAGAAACCAGGTACTGGTGAATGTTTCAAAGGGGCTGGAGCTGCCCGGACCCTACCGGATGAGCGAAGTTGTTGCTGATGAATTGCCTGAAATCAGATATGCTGTGCTTTCAGGACCTACGCTTGCGGCAGAAGTCTTAAAAGGATTGCCTACAGCCGCATCCATTGCCAGTGAAGACATAAAGACCGCAAATTTTCTCCAGGAAAACCTCAGTGTTTCTGATAAATTCAGGCTCTACAGTAATATTGACGTAACAGGCGTTGAGCTCGGCGGGAGCTTAAAAAACGTTATAGCTATTGCTTCAGGTTTTATTAAAGCAATGAATCTCGGTGATAACACAGGAGGAACTCTTCTTGCCAGGGGACTTGCCGAAATAGTCAGGCTTAGTGTTGCAATGGGAGCAAATCCCAGTACAATTTACGGGCTTTCCGGAGTTGGTGATCTTTTTGCAACCTGCAGCAGCCCGCTAAGCAGGAACTACAGGGTCGGATACATGCTGGGACAGGGCAAGAAGCTTAATGATATTCTCAAAGAAATCGGCACAGTTGCTGAAGGCGTCAAAACATCAAAGGCAGTGCTGGAGTTATCAGGAAAACTCGGCATAGATACGCCTATTTCCGCCGCAATTTACAAGGCTGTATATACAGAAATCACTCCGGAAGAAATAGTATCCAGGCTTATGAACAGAAAACTTAAACCGGAAGATTCTTACAGATTACAAAACAGCTAAATTTCCATAAAAAACATATACAAAAATATACAAAATAGATAAAAAATGAACAATGAATTTACAAAAGCAATAAAAGAAATCCCAAAAACTTTATTGGTAATCTTAATTTCTTTTATAGCAGTGCTCATAGCCTGTTGGAGCCTGTTTTTAAAGGATATACTCGCGGATATTGAAACAATTACATATGATTGGCGGGCAAAATTAGCTGCAGAACAGATCTTTCCCGCAATATCCCTTTCAAAACACGATCCTGATATAATTTTACTCGCAGCTGGTGATGATACAACCAAAATTCTCGAAAACTACCCCGACGCTAAACTCGGAAGATGGCCCTTTCCCAGAAAAGTATGGGGAAATGTGGTTAACTTTATCAATCAGGGAAATCCAAGATCCATAATTTTTGATATTAAATTTGAAGGTATTCAGGGCACGTCTTCTGAGGATATTTTGTCTGATAAGTATTTTGCTGACTCAATCCGGGGGAAAAATGTTGTCATAGCTACCGCCCTCTCGGAACCGCGGATAAACTCCGAGCGGGTCGGCAAATATATTGAAATTATTGATGAGCAACTGAGAAAAAAGCACAATACAAATATTGAAAATGTGACCAATGAGTTTATAGATAAGACTATCTCCGAATTTTACGGACTTGTTTACAAAAGAAGCTTCCTGCAGGAAAAGTTTGCCCTGCACCCTGAATACAATTATTATCAGAATCTGTTGTACCGTAATGAAAGGGACAGGGAGATTCTTGACCATATTACGTTTTATAAAAAAACTTCTATCTACGACGAATTATTGAATAGCGGGGATTACCTGGGTGTTATCAACCTGCAGCAAAGTGATAATGTTATATTTAGAACCCATGTCCCGCTCTATAGATTTGTTCATGCCGACGGAGTTTCCTATTTACCGTCTTTATCCCTGGCTGGTGCGCTTTCTGCCATTCCTGAAAATGAAAAAACACCGGTAAGAATTGAAAAAAACAGGCTGGTAATCGGACCTCGGCATATACCGCTCAGTAACCGCGGCAGTATATTGCTAAACTGGCATGGTCCGGGCGGGACATATGAAAACATTCCTGCGGCAAGGGTGATCCTCAGTGAGGCATATCAAAAAGGGGAAATTAAATCCGTAAGGGAATTTGATAAAATTTCCCCTGAATATTTTAAAAACAAAATTGTAGTTATAGGGCAGACTTCAGCGGGAACTGATATTCATCCCACGCCTATGTCACCGGTTTATCCGGGTCCGGAAATCATTGTTACCGCTATTGACAATATTTTAAATGATGCAGATACCACAAATCCTCATAGAAGAAAGTTTATACAAAAATCTTCCGTTGCAATGGACGTAATCTTAACACTTTTGCTGTGTTTAATTATTGGATATACAATGATTAAGTCTAAATCCAATGTTTTTAAAATTCAAATCCTTGTTTTGGCGGTTTTTTTCTTTATCCTGGCAGCGGTTTTCCTGTTTATCCACCCGCAGGTAAGAATATGGCTGAATATGACTTATCCCTTGATTTTCATGGTCTTAACCGGAATAAGTTCCTATGCATATGTGACTTACCTGGAAAATAAAGAACGAAAACAAATTGAGATGATGTTCGGGAAGTTTGTATCACCTCAAATACTTGATAAGCTTCTTACCGAGAAAAAAGAAATTTCACAGGGCGGTCAAAGAAAGGTTATGACAGTACTTTTTTCTGATATAAGAGGGTTTACAGCTATGTCAGAGCAGACTCCCGCTGATGAGGTAATCGTAATTCTTAACGAATATATAACTGAAATGGTCGAAATCATCCTCAGTTATAACGGAACATTGGATAAATACATTGGGGATGCAATTATGGCGTTTTATAACGACCCTGTGGAAATGGAAGATCACGCTTTAAGAGCTGTATTGACTGCTTTGTGTATGAAAAAAAAGCTTGATGAGCTTAATGAGAGCTGGAAAAAGCAGGGAAAACCACCGCTTAATATTGGAATCGGTGTAAATACAGGTGATATGATCGTGGGACATATGGGTTCTCACAGGCTGGTTGACTATACCGTAATCGGTGACAATGTAAACCTTACTTCAAGGATTGAAAGCCTTACAAAAGAATATGGAGTAAATATTTTAATCAGTGAATCCACTTATGAGCAGGTTAAAGACAGAATTGAAGCAAGGTTTATTGATGAAGTTACCGTAAAGGGCAAAAAGGTTGCTGTGAAAGTTTATGAAGCTATCAGCAATCTGTCAAACAAACATTAATATGTTTTATAACCTAAAAGGACAGATCACCACGTCACAGTTTAAAACAGGCAATATTGCCTGTTTTAAACTCCTCCTCTGTGATGACAAATGCGCATTAATTGCATTTAACGATTATCTATTGAAATTGGGATAGGTTTTGAGACCACTTCTACTTATTTATCGTTTCAGGCAATTACTTATTGAGGTTTAATTTTTTAAAATAATCATAGATAGTATAAAGGAAATTTTAAACAAAAATGTCTGTAATTCTTGAGGGGGAGAGATTTAACCCTATAAGACGAACCATAAAGCGCAACAATATCTTTCTTGTCACGGATGAGAAAGGAAATATCCCCGGCGCAACAATATCCGGCTATGGTCTTTACCTGGGAGATACCCGGTTATTAAGCAGGTTCGAGCTTCAAATAAACGATACCCATCCTGTAGTGCTTTCATCTTCTACTGAAACCGGACACTCCTCGATAATCATAGGCACGAATTTAAAAATTCCGGATAATACTGACCCTGAAAAATTTATTCCCCAGGAAACCATCCAGATAAAAAGAGAAGGAATAATCTGCGGCGCTTATTTTGAAACCCTTACACTGGCTAATTACAACCTGTTTGAAGCTGGAATAAAGCTTGACTTGTTTTTTGAAGCGGATTTTATGGATATTTTTGAAGTAAGAAACATAGGAATAGTGAGCGAGGAACATAAAAAAACAGCAATAATAAGACCGGATTCCCTAAAATACCAGTATACAGACGCAACAGGAGCTTTCCAGCTGACAGAAATCATTTTTACTTCGGAGTTTCCCCGGAGAATCGAGCAAAACAAAGCTACATACGAATTTGTAATGCCCCCGGCAAGTAAAAAAGAATTAAAATTCCAGATAAATCTAAGATCTACGGCTTTATTACATGAAAAAACCGCAGCAACGGATTTTACGGCAGCTTTCAGCAAAAATACAGAGGAAACAAATCACTGGTACAGTAATACAACTAAATTTTTCACTGATAACGAAGACTTTCAGGAAATGATATACAGAAGCCGGAAAGATATAAATATGCTGCTAACCAGGGCAATATACGGGGAATATCTCTCAGCCGGAATACCCTGGTTCACCACGCTGTTTGGAAGGGATTCAATAATTGCTGCAAGGCAGTCTTTGCTTTTAACACCGGTTATAGCTAAAAACGTCCTGGAAACCCTGGCTAAGTTCCAGGGATGGAAAGAAGACCCCTGGAGAGAAGAAGAACCGGGGAAAATACTTCATGAAATACGGTTTGGTGAACTTGCCAGGAGTAATAAAATTCCTCATACTCCGTATTACGGGACTTTAGATGCTACTCCTTTATGGATAATCCTTTTATACGATTATTTTAAATGGACAGATGACGGGGATACACTGGAAAATCTTTGGCCCAATGCTCTTGCATGCCTGCAATGGATGAACAGCTATGCTCTTTATAACGGTTTTGCGGGTTATATAAAAAAAAGCGAAGGAGGGCTTGATAACCAGGCATGGAAAGATTCATGGGATGCTTATATTCACGCTGACGGAACCCTGGCAGAACCTCCAATAGCGCCTGTTGAGGTTCAGGGATATTTTTATTCCGCAAAAGCAAAAATAGCAGAGCTTGCGGAATATATGGGCGATACAGAATTAAGCTCTAAGATTTTATCAGAAATAGCCGAATTTAAAAAAAAATTTCATGAAGCGTTCTGGATGGAAGACCTGGGTTATTACGCGTTTGCGCTGGATAAAGACGGGAGGCAGCTGAAAGTTATTACGTCAAACCCCGGGCATCTTCTTGAAACAGGCATACTTGAGCCGGCATACGCGCAAATGGTGGCTGAAAGGCTTTTAAAATATGATATGTTCAGCGGCTGGGGAATCAGGACTTTAAGCTATGATTCCATCTCATATAACCCTATGAGCTATCATAACGGCTCAATCTGGCCCCATGACAACAGCTTAATAGCTTCGGGGTTTTCTAAAACTGGGGATTCAGCTTCTGTTTTAAAAATTACCAGCGCATTATTTGACGCGGCAAGATTAATGTATTATAAAAGGCTTCCTGAGCTTTTCTGCGGATTTACCAGGTACTACCAGAGACAAGACCCGCCTGTAAGTTATCCAGTGGCTTGTATTCCGCAGGCATGGGCAACAGCAAGCGTGTTTTTGCTTATTCAGTCTATGCTGAATATAGAACCTGACGCCCAGCAGAGAAAGCTTAGAATTCTTAATCCGCAGCTGCCGGAGTGGTTGGTTTTTATTGAAATGCAGGACCTGAAAGTAGGCGAGGCTTCTGTAAGCATGGAATTCAGAAAAGCCAGAACAGGCTTAGTAATTGATGTTTATGACAAAAAAGGAAAGCTGGACATTATTATCAGGAAATAAATCCTTTAAGGTTCACAAAGACCGTTGCAGAAAGCTTTTTCCAGCGCCGGCATAATGCTTTTATGTGTCATTTCAAAGGTTATGGGAGTTATGGAAATTTTGTTATTCTTAATTGCAATAATATCAGAATTTTCCTCTTCACAGGTATCAAGAAATTCCCCGGCAAGCCAGTAATATAGCTTACCTCTCGGGTCCACACGTTTTTCGTACCTGTCAGTATACATACGGGTTCCCAGAGTGGTAATTTTAATCCCCACGATTTCTGCCGGTTCAACAGTAGGTATATTTATATTAAGTATTGTTTTTTTAGGAAAATTAATCCCTGCTATTGAGGGAACAAACTTGGCAATAAAATCCGAAGCATAGGAAAAATCTGTTATATTGCCCTCTGCCCCGCATAAAGATACTGCTATACTCGGATAACCCAGGACAGCTCCTTCCATTGCAGCGCTTACGGTTCCGGAATACAGGATATCAGCCCCGAGGTTTGGTCCGTTATTTATTCCCGAAATAAGAAGGTCCGGTTTTTTTTCAAGCACTGCATTAAGCGCTATTTTTACGCAATCACCAGGAGTTCCGTTTGTAGTCCAGGCTTTTACCCCGTCATCATATCCAAATTCCATTGATTCCACTCTTAAAGGATGATGCAGGGTTAATGAATGCCCTGCCGCGCTTCTTTCCCTGTCAGGGGCTACAACATAAACTTCGTGATGTTCTGATAATTTCCTTGCAAGTGTTGTAATTCCGTAAGAATGTATTCCATCATCGTTAGATAGTAGTATCCGCATACTTTTCCTTTTCTCGCATAAACTGTTTTCGAAAAAATTTTTCCTTTTAATATATTATTTTATACTATGAGTCAAAAATAATTAATAAACAAATTCCATTGTGCTGTTTAAAATTTATGTTTTCCATAAAAATTTTGACTATTAATTCTATTAATATAGAAAGGCTTCAGATAACCATAATATAACATAAAGTCTGAAAGCCCGGCTTTATTTATTTAGACCACTAAGTAAAAAAATAACAAAAAATTCTTACGCAAAACTTTTCAAAAATCTATAGTTCATTTTTATCTAACCTGTCATTGGGGTTAATTAAATTTTTAGCAAACTCCATTTCCTGGTCAGGGGAAGTTATTTCCTTATTAATTTTTGCTTTTAATACTTTTTTGAGGATTTCCCCAAAGACAGGACCGGGGTTTAATCCTATTTTTATCAAGGTATTGCCGTCTATACTTATTTTTATGTTTTTTAATTCGTTTAAATATAAGTCTACTTTATCTTTAAGGTTTGTATTTTTGATAAAAAATACCAGAATCGATTCCGTCTCTGAACGCTCAAAAAATTCATAAACCTCAAAACGGGTCTGTGACTTATCTAAAATCTCCTGCTTTTTGCATAAAGCTGCCGCACCCTGCAAAATGTTTTCTTCCTGCCCTGATAAATACATTTTTTCCGCTATATACCCAATTTTTCGCTGAGCCTCCCCCGCCAGCAGAACCCCCATATAAATAAGCCAGGTTTTATCAGGGTTATGTAAAAAATTACAGTAATCTTTGACTGTATTTTGAGTTATATGAGCCAGGTCATGGATATTTTCAGGAACAGGTATCTCTGTATCAACCAGTCTGTAAATATTTTCATTGATGAATTTTGACAGGCAACCTGCCCTGTTAATGTTAAAAGCCTGTTTTAATTCCAGCTTAACCCTCTCTCCCCCAAGATTGTCAAACCGCCCGGAATTCAGGCACTCTATCATAAGCCTGCGGGTCTTATCACCGAAATTATAGCCAAACCTCACGCTGAATTTAAGTCCGCGTATGATCCTTGTAGGGTCATCAATAAAACTTTCGGAATGCAGAATCTCCAGAATACCCTTTTTCAGATCGTCATACCCCCCGAGGTAGTCAACCAGCAGGTAAAAAGAATCCTTATTCAGGCTAAGCGCCATAGAGTTAATGGTAAAATCGCGTCTTATAACGTCTTCATAAAGGTTACAGCCTGTTTCTTCTATTACAGGAAGACTGGAAGAATACGGATAATACTCTTTACGAGTGCTTGCAAGATCAAGAGCAATACTTTCAGAGTTAATATCAAACAAAATTTTTGCTGTTCCAAAACAGTCATGAGTTTCTTTTACTCTGCATATGCCGGGATATTTATCCTGTAGAAAATACGCAAACTCAACAGCATTACCCTGCACTGTGATGTCAACATCAAAATTTTTTTTACTGATAATTATATCCCTGACAATCCCGCCGATTAAGAAAATCGGTAATGCCTTTTCATCAGCAGCTTCTGCGCAGAATTTCAGCGCTGTTTTAATTCTATCAGGAATATTTTTCTCAAATTCTTCCTTAAGATACCTGTTATTCATAAAGCTATTATAAATCTATTGTTGCTTTATGTACAAATTCCCGACAAGATGCTTGAATTTTGCGTTTTCCTTATGAAGCATATTATTTCTGACAATAAGCTTTTTATTTTCCTCAAGAAGCTGTTCTACCTGCTTTGCAAGGATTTCATTATCCCTTTGGATTTTAGTGGAATCCATAACAGGCTGGAAAATATCATCATTTTTAATTCTCTGTGTAATTTCCCCGGTGATTTTTTGCGCAATAGACTCGGCAAGCAAAGATAGAGTCTGTGATGTTACATCTAATGTAATTTTGTTAAGGTCATGCTTACTCTGGGATTGCTGTTTTTGAACTGATGACTTTCTGATAGCCGGGGAATTAATCGGGTTTATTATGCCGCTGTTGACAATGGAAGTGATTTCCTCATCGTTTTTGCCCTGCTCTTTAAGCTTCAGGGCATGTTTTAACTTAGAAACAGCCATTTCATCATAGAATTCATTGTTCTCTTCATCCTCATAGATCGGATCAATACGCCAGCACCTTAAACTTTCATCTATATCTGATAGACCCGGGGTTTCCAGTTTTTCAAATAACTGCTCTTTTGTAAACATAAAGCTAATTCAACCATTTTTTATCAGACTTACTTACATAATTATAACCGGCTGAAAAATAAAAATTGCCAAAAATATTTTATAACTTTATCTTTTGTTAACTTACTGTAAAACCTCTTTAATATATGCTCGTATTTTGTTGACTATATAAGTTGTGCATGCTAGTAATTTAATTGAAGTAGAAAGGAATTAAGGCAAAGGAGCGGAAGAACTATGGAAGCAATACTATTATACGAAGGTAAAGCAAAGAAAATTTTTGAATCAGATAAGCAGGATGAGGTTATTATTAACTTTAAAGACGATGCAACAGCGTTTAACGCTCAAAAGAAAGATACTTTTTCGGAAAAAGGCAGGGTTAACCTGGCGTTTTCCAGATATTTTTTCGACTTACTGCATGAAAACGGGATTAAAACCCATGTAATTTCATTTATTGATGAAAGCTCAATGAGAGCGAAAAAGGTAGACATAATACCTCTGGAAGTGGTTGTAAGAAATTTTGCAGCCGGTTCTTTATGCAGAAGACTGGGATTTGAAAAAGGCATGGCATTAACCCCGCCGCTGTGTGAATTTTATCTTAAAGATGATGATCTGAATGATCCCATCCTTTGCAGAGAGCATATCAGGTATATGAATACCGCTACAGAAGAGGAGTTAGCCTATATGGAGCAGCAGGCTCTCAGGATTAATGAGATTATTTATTCTTTCATGGATTCAAAAGGCATAACCCTGGTCGATCACAAACTGGAATTCGGAAAAACCTTGGACGGTGAAATTATACTTGCTGATGAGATTTCACCTGATACCTGCAGGTTCTGGGTGAAAGGAACAATGGAATCCCTTGATAAAGATGTATACAGGGAAGATAAAGGTGATTTAGTGGGTTCTTATAAGAAACTGGCTGACATTTTAGGTCTTGAACTTTAATTATTGCAAGGAGCGAAACAACAATAAAAACTATATAAACACTGTCATTGCAAGGAAGCCTGCCCCGTGCTTGCGGATTGCTCGCAGAGAGTGAACGAAACTCGTTTAATGCGAGAATGAGTGAAGTTTTAGGTCCAGCCCGGCAAAGCCGGAGCTTCTCTAAAACTTCACTTCCGCTCTGGCATACGAGCAACCAAGCTGACACGGGGTGGCAATCTGAGTAACAAACACTAAAGGCAATAAAAATGGGAAAATACTTAACTTACATAAAAACAATAAAAGAGAGAAATGCAGAAAGCAAGGCTGGATAGATTGCCACGGGCTGCTCAAAATGTAGTTGCCGCCATCGCAATGACAATGCGATGATATAAGGAGAAAAAATGAAAAAATATAAAGCAGATATAATAGTAACTTTAAAAAACGGTGTACGTGACCCTCAAGGAGCAGCTGTGGATACAGTACTAAAAAGAACCGGAGTAGAAGAGCAAGCAGCTGTTCAGACAGGGAAATTCTTTACCCTTTCGGTAACCGGCGAAGATGAGGTAAACGCAAAATCCAAACTCGGCATTATTTGCGAAGAAGTTCTCTCTAATCCGGTTTTAGAAACTTATAAAGTCGAAAGGTTCTCAGAAGTATGAAATCAGATATAAAAGCAGGAATAATAGTATTCCCTGGAACCAACTGCGATATAGACACTCAAAGGGCATGTAAATTCTACGGCTGGCAAACCGAATTTATCTGGCACGATGAGAAAAATCTTGATAAATATGATGTAATCTTCCTGCCCGGAGGGTTTTCATACGGAGATTACATACGTGCCGGTAGGCTGGCAAAGTTTAGCCCGGCTGTAATGGCTTTAAAAGATTATGTAAAAGCAAAACGCGGCTTTGTAGTAGGAATTTGCAACGGGTTCCAGGTGCTCTGCGAGACAAAACTATTACCGGGAATCCTCTCTACCAATACAAACACAAAATTCATCTGTGAAGAAGTAGACCTTTGCGTGAATCACGAGGGATTTCCTGATACCGTAAAGTTTGCGATAGCTCATGGGGAAGGCAGGTATATCGCTGATGAAGCTGTTCTTGAGGAAATTGCGGCAAAAGATATGATATTTCTCAGGTATAATGATAATCCAAACGGCTCTGCTCTTGATATAGCAGGGCTTTATGATAAAGCGAACAGGATTATAGGTATGATGCCGCACCCTGAGCGGGGAGTTTTCACAGAGACCGGTAACACAGACGGAAGGTACTTCTTTGAAATGCTTGAAAGAGAATTAAATAAGAATTTATGTGCATGTAAATACACTGCCTGTTCTCAGGGAGAGGAGTATTAAATGCTGTTGTTGCGAGTAGAACCGGAGGTTCGACGTGGGGCAATCTGTCAAACGAAAACTGAATAAGAAAAAACTCGCATTTGTCATTGCGAGGGCTTTAGCCCGTGGCAATCTGAGTAACAAACACTAAAGGCAATAAAAATGGAAAATAAACAATACTACATCTACTTTATGACAAATTTTGAAGAAACAACACTATACGTGGGTGTTACAAATAACCTTGAAAGAAGGGTTTATGAGCATAAAAATAAGCTCTTAAAAGGATTTACCTCAAGGTACAACCTTAAAAAACTTGTTCATTACGAAATTTATAACGATATTGAACAGGCAATTGCAAGAGAAAAACAAATAAAGTCGTGGGCAAGACAGAGAAAAGTTGAATTAATAAAAGGATCTAATGAAAACTGGATTGATTTAAGTGAACAATGGACAGATTGCCACGGGCTGTCCAAACTGACATTACAGCCCTCGCAATGACAGGACAGCGCTAGGTTATCATTGCGAGGAGCGAAACGAAGTGGAGCGACGCGGCAATCTGTCCAACAGGCTAAAAACGCAAGTAATAAAAAGGAAAAAATAAAATGCAGACTATAGAACTATATAAAGCCCTTGGTTTAACAGATTTTGAATACGAAGAAATCCGGAAAAGAATCGGAAGAGAGCCTAACGAACTGGAAACTTATCTTTTTTCCGCAATGTGGTCAGAGCACTGCGGATATAAACATTCCAGAAAATATCTTTCCTTGTTTCCATCAGGCGGGGCGGTAAGCCATGGGGAAAATGCCGGAGGAGTCCGGATAGGTGATCATGTAGTGGTGTTTAAAGTCGAATCCCATAATCACCCGTCAGCTGTTGAACCTTTCCAGGGTGCAGCAACCGGAATTGGCGGGATAGTTAGAGATATTCTTGCCATAGGCGCAAGACCTGTCGCGCTTCTTGACTCGTTAAAATTTGGTAAAATTACGGATAATTTTTCAAAACACATATTTGACGGCGTAGTTCAAGGCATTTCTCACTATGGAAACTGTATCGGAGTCCCGACAGTTGCCGGGGAAGTTAATTTTGACGAATCATACGGGGATTCCCCGCTGGTAAATGTAATGTGCGCAGGAGTTGTGCATAAGGATAAAATCCGCTCAGCCCGCGCGGAATCAGGAAAAATTGTTATTGCCGTCGGCTCACACACAGGCAGGGACGGTATTCATGGCGCATCTTTCGCTTCAAAGGAGTTAAACGAGAATTCCAAAGAAGATCGACCATCTGTGCAGGTTGGTGATCCGTTTATTAAAAAAGTGCTTATTGAAGCAACTTTAGAAATCCTTGCGCTTGATGAAGTTCAGAGCTGCCAGGATTTTGGGGCGGCAGGGCTTTTATCTTCCTCATCAGAAATGGCTTTTAAGGGTGAATGCGGTATTGACCTTCACCTGGACAAAGTCCACCTTCGTGAAGAAGGAATGCAGCCCTGGGAAATTATGCTTTCTGAATCCCAGGAAAGAATGCTCTTTATTGTCGAACCTGAAGCAGCTGGCAAAGTCCTTGATATTGCTGCTAAATATGACATTCCCGCAAGCATAATCGGTAAAACCACTGATTCGGGAAGATACAGGTTATTCTGGCATGGCGAGAAAGCAGCGGATCTTCCGCCGGAAAGCCTTGCTGAAAGCGTTAAGTATACTTTAAATGAACAGGAGCCTGAATATATAAATCAATTCAGGAATAAAAAACTTGAAGAGACAACAGCAGTTGAAATTGCTATTGGCAAAATTATTTCTAACCCTAATTTTGCGTCAAAAAAATGGATCTACAGGCAATATGACCATACAGTAGGTACAAGAACAGTATTAAAGCCGGGAGAAGCCGGGGCAGCAGGAATATGGCTTCATGAGGAAAACGGGGTTGTAGGGCTGACAATAGACTCCAGTCCAAGACAGGTGTTCCTGAACCCGTATGAGGGCGGCAGGGTTTCTATATGGGAAGCCTGCAGAAACCTGATATCCGGCGGGTTTGAACCTATGGGAATGACTAATTGCTTAAATTACGGAAATCCTGAAAAAGATGAAGTTGCTTACCAGTTTATAAAATCAGTTGAAGGACTTGCCCGGGCTTGTAAAGAAGCCGGTATACCCGTGGTTTCAGGAAATGTTTCCTTTTATAACGAATCCCCTCAAAGAAGAGTGTATCCTACACCATCTATAGGCATTGTAGGTTATATGGATTCTCCTGATAAAGCTGTTAAATCCTCTTTTAAACCAGATGAAACGTTGATCCTGATAGGTAAAGATATTGATAATAACTCGAATATAGGCGGCTCACTTTATCATAGAGCCTTATATGACTTCATAGGAGGAGAAATTGACACAGTTGACCCGCAATTGGAAGAAAGCCTGAAACAGATTATTTTCAATCTCAGAGATCAAAAACTTCTTGGAGGTTGTATTGATGTCTCGGAAGGCGGACTTTTCGGGGCTGTATTTGAGGGTATCAAAAACGGAAACACGGGCTTTGTCGGCAGTTTAATTAATATAAGCGACAAAGAAAAAGCTCTTTTCGGGGAAATTACCGGAAGATATGTGATTTCCACAAAAGAATTTGAAAAAACACAGGAAATACTGCGTTCAAAACAAATTCCTTACAGAAAGCTCGGTTATTGCCGGGATAATAAACTGGAATTTGACGGATATACTTTTGATCCGGCACAATTGTATTACCTATATGACCGGTCAATTGACCTGGAGATGAACGAATGACAGGTTTTTGCAAAAAAGGATACTGTTTTTCCGGACAGGGAGAAATAAAATTCTCGGAAGAATGTGGGGTTTTTGGGGGAATTTCTTACAAATACCCTGTAGCGCCTTTTATTCAGCAGGGTTTGTTTATGCTTCAACACCGCGGACAGGAAAGTGCAGGCATTTGCGTCGGGGAAAAAAACCCGTTTATCTATAAAAACAAAGGACTTGTAATGGAAGTTCTTTCTGACAGGGTAGTCGGCAAGATTCGGGGAAGAATCGGCATAAGCCACGTAAGATATTCCACCCAGGGCGGCTCTGATACTACCCATGCCCAGCCTTATGTGGTAACTTATCTCGGTGAAAAAGTTGCTGTTGCGCATAACGGAAATGTTAAAGCCGCTGTAGAAATGAGAAAAAACCTCGAAAAAGAAGGTGAAGTCTTTATTACAACAGCTGATACGGAAATGATACTTAAAAAAATCATCAGGGAACTTTGTAAAGCACCTTCAAAATGGACGTTTGAAGAAGTAGGGCAAGTGCTTACAGAAAATTTTACAGGAGGAGCCTGGTCAATTCTATTTCTTGTACCGGGTAAAATTTTTGCATTCCGGGACCCTATGGGATACAGACCGCTATCTATGTGCGAATCCAAAGACGGTGTGTTTGTAAGCTCTGAAGACACTTCTTTCCAGATGCTGGAAAATAAGTCGGTATATCATATACATCCGGGCGAAGGCGTTGAAATCAGCAGGGATGGTTTTGAACTAAAGCGTTTTGCAGCCGAAATGTCCTCAAAAAAATGTGTTTTTGAGCATATTTACTTTGCCAGACCCGATTCAAACGTATTCGGCAGGAATGTATATTCTTCACGCGTTGAACTCGGCAGGAAATGCGCCCTGGAAAACCCTGTTAACGCTGATATTGTAATTCCTGTTATGGATTCAGGCTTTGCTCCCGCCCTCGGATTTTCGCAGCAATCCGGGATTCCCTTACAGATGGGGCTTATGAGAAACAGATGGGTCGGAAGAACTTTTATCCTCCCTGAGCAGCAGATGAGAAGCACCGGGGTAAGACGTAAATTAACCCCTATTAAAGAGGTTTTAAATGATAAAAGAGTTGTTGTAATTGATGATTCCATAGTAAGGGGCACGACTTCAAGGGAAATTGTAAGGCTATTAAAAGAATCAGGCGCAAAAGAAGTTCATTTTCGCTCTGCGTCACCTAAAATTCTTAATACATGTCAATGGGGTGTTGATATACCTACAAAAAAAGAATTAATAGCTAATAAATATGAAGATATATGTGGAATAAGGGATTTTATAGAAGCTGATAGCCTTGCATATCTTTCTATTGAGGGCTTAAAGGAAATTTTTCAGGATGGCTGGTGTTATTCCTGTCTTTTAGGTGATTGTGAAAACCCTGAAAATGAAAACTCCTGTAAATGCTCTAAATTATATGAGTCAGTGTGCTAATGCTTTGATTCATTAATTTTAAAGGAACTTTGTTTTCTTTATCTAGCCCCTACCTTCAAAGGGGGACTTTGGAGTTTTTTTGGTCTCGCTGCCCTCGCTGTGCTCGGTCGCTCGACCCTATATAAGTGGTAAAGAATAAAAACTTACGCATTTTAAAATTTTTCAAAAACCCCCACCCGCCCGCCCTCAGAGGAGGTTAAAGGCTTCGCCTGCTAAAATGCGGACAGCGCCGCCTGCTTCGCCTGCTAAAATGCGGACAGCGCCGCCTGCTTCGCCTTTAACAATTCCATATAGATTTTTGAAAAATTTTA
>JANQEP010000118.1 GCA_028278305.1 Candidatus Gastranaerophilales bacterium | reverse complement strand
TTGACACGGAGTTTCACAGATTGCCACGGGCTCTCAAATTGTCATTGAGCCCTCGCAATGACAATTTGGGTGTTATCAACTCAATTTCGGGAGACCAGGGAAAAAACTAACCCGTCATTCAGGTTATTTAAGTGCCTAAAGCGGTTACAATTGGAATATCTTTATGAAACCCTATAATCTTATAATTTGTATTTTCCTTGCCGGTTGCAACTTTCCAGGCTATAAATGCCCCTATAATCGCGTTTAAAGAGGGTAAAGGCAGAAGATTTGACGGCATATTAAAAATATTTAGTTTCTCTTCAATTATGTTCTGCAAAAACTTACACGCAGCCGGTGATTTACTTTTATAAGGAGGAGTCAGCTTTAACATACTCTTAGTATACGTGGAATTATACCTGTAAACTTCCATGCCTGAGGCATTGAAATGATTACATAACTCTGAGCCCCTGTCGCTGAATCTTTTTTTCCATAAGGCTTTTTTGTTATCATCAATATTTTTTAACACCAGGGTTTGTTTGGATTCAATCCGCCATTTCCCGTTAAGCAGCATTATGTTTTTAGGTAAATCAATGCATAAAACCGTATTTTCAGGCGGGGCAGTATTTGAGATAATTAATTTAATTTCGCTTAAGTTATAAGCTTTATCTGTCTTAATAAGGTTTAAGTTTCTGTCAATAAGGGCTATGCCGGATTCCAGGGAACCGGCGGAACCTATAGACAGACCTATAAAACAAAATTTTTCCTTATAATTATTTAAGTTTGATGAACTTTGCAAAATTTTCTCAAAATAATATTTTATTTAACTTTTTCTCAATATATTATAGTATCCATAATCAAAAAATAAATACTTTTATAATGAAAAATTCTTTAATATATTAAAAATTTTGGTCGTGATATAATTTAATTGCAGGCTTTATTTTTAATAGGGTAGCGAGTTTTAATAAGGTTAATAAGGATTTAACTGTGACCAAAATGGCAGAGAACAACTCCACCTCTTATGATGGTAAGAATATCCGCGTATTGGAAGGCTTAGAAGCTGTAAGACTCAGACCGGGTATGTATATAGGCTCTACAAGTCAGAGGGGACTTCATCACTTAATTTATGAAATAGTTGATAATTCAATTGACGAGGCATTAGCCGGTTATTGCCGGGAAGTAAGGGTAAAACTTAATACAGACAACAGTATAACCGTGCAAGACAACGGGCGAGGGATTCCCGTTGATATAAAAGAAGACTGTGATGGCAAATCCTGTCTTGAAATTGTGCATACAGTGCTGCATGCCGGGGGTAAATTCGGTGATGGCGGTTATAAAGTATCAGGCGGACTGCATGGGGTTGGCGCGTCGGTTGTTAATGCTCTTTCCGAAAAATTTGTAGTTGAAGTGGCAAGGGAAGGATGGCTTCATAAGCAGGTTTATCTCAGGGGAGAACCTACTTCACCCGTGATGAAAGAATACCAGACAGAGCAGTCCGGAACAAAAACCACTTTCTGGCCCGACCCTGAAATCTTTACAGAAACAACCAAAGTTGATAAGGAAGTTGTTGCAAGAAGATTAAGGGAAATGGCGTTTCTTAATAAAGGCTTAAAAATAGTTTTAATGGATGAAGAAACGGAATCAGAGGAAACTTACCTGTATGAGGGCGGAATTTCCAGCTATATAGAATTTTTAAACAAGAACAAAACCTCGCTTCACCAAAGCCCGTTTTACATTGACAGCGCCAGGGAAAATGTTCAGGTAGAAGTAGCGTTTCAGTACACTGACGCTTATAATGAGACTATTCTCAGTTTTGCCAATAATATAAATACCCAGCATGGCGGCACACACCTGACAGGGTTCAGGAATTCCCTTACACGTGTTATAAACGACTTTGCCAGGAAAAATAACATGATAAAAGAAAGCGATGATAACCTTACCGGCGATGACGTAAGAGAAGGAATAACCGCCATAGTAAGTGTTAAAATCCCTAACCCCCAGTTTGAGGGGCAGACAAAAGAAAAGCTGGGTAACGGGGAAGTCCAGGGAATAGTAAACAGCATTGTCCTTGAGCATCTTCAGGACTGGCTTGAACTTCATCCTAAATGCTCAAAATCAATAATTTCAAAAGTTATACAGGCAGCAAGAGCAAGAGAAGCAGCCAGAAAAGCAAGGGAGCTGACCAGAAGAAAAAATGTCCTGGAAAATTCGGCGCTTCCGGGAAAACTTGCTGATTGCAGCAACAGGGAAGCAGATAAATGTGAAATCTATATTGTAGAGGGTGATTCTGCCGGAGGTAGCGCAAAGCAGGGCAGGAACAGGATGTTCCAGGCTATTCTTCCTTTAAGGGGGAAAATTTTAAACGCTGAAAGAGCCAGGGTTGATAAACTTTATAATAATAACGAAATCCAGGCGCTTATCCAGGCGCTGGGAATCAGCATCAGCAAGGATGAAGAAGAAGTTGAAATGGATAAGCTCCGCTATCATAAAATTATCATCATGACAGATGCTGATGTTGACGGTGCGCATATCAGAACCCTTTTATTAACTTTCTTTTTCAGATATGCGGTACCGTTGATAGAAAACGGCTATATTTACATAGCGCAACCGCCTCTCTATAAGCTTACAATAGGAAAACAATCCCAGTATCTCTACGATGACAGGGCTCTGGATAAAATCCTGCGGGAAAGAGGAGTAAAAGGACTGACATTATTTGATTGCGCAAAGAAAAATTCCTGCTACGGCGATGAGCTGGCTACACTTCTGGCTAATATGGCAAGCTATTACCGCTCATTTGAAAACCCGATTATTAATGGGATTCCCGGTGTGGTAATAAGAGGTTTAATCAGGGCTAATGCAGATCAAAAACAGTTTGAAAGCCGGGAAGAGCTCGAGGAGCTCACAGTAACCCTGGACGGATATTTTAAGCGGCATAATGCTGATTACGGGATAAAAATCAAACATTACGAGGAAACAGGAAAAAATACCCTCCTGATATATCACGATGAAAGCGAAGAACCGGCGGTTATAACAGCTCCTTTGCTTAACAGTATTGAATATAACAGGATTAAAAATTCATATCCGCAGATAAGGGATTACCTGCTGGAAGAGGAAAAAAGCCTTCACCTTGTTATAGATGATAAAACCGACATTTTAATAAAATCATTTGATGATATACATAAGATTGTCGAAGAAAGAGGACAAAAAGGCATAAGTATCCAGAGGTTTAAAGGACTTGGGGAAATGATGCCGCAACAGCTCTGGGAAACAACAATGAATCCCGAAACAAGAACTCTTCTCAAAGTTAACATTGATGATGCACTTGTATGTGACCAGCTTTTCGACACTTTAATGGGAGAAAAAGTTGAGCCAAGACGGGAATTCATTGAAACTAACGCTATGTACGTCAATAACCTTGATGTTTAAACCATCAGAATTATTAGCATATATCATAAAAGAATCGAACAAAGAAATTCACTGTCTTTTTGAAAAATTTTACGTAGAAGTGGTCTCAAAACCTATTAGTGATCTTAATAAATAAACGTTAATTGCAATTAATGCGCATTTGTCATCACGAGGAGGAGTTTAAAACAGGCAATATTGCCTATTTTAAACTGTGACGTGGTGATCTGTCCTTTTAGGTTATAA
>JANQEP010000117.1 GCA_028278305.1 Candidatus Gastranaerophilales bacterium | reverse complement strand
TTGACACGGGGTTCCACAGATTGCCACGGGCTCTCAAATTGTCATTGAGCCCTCGCAATGACAATTTGGGTGTTATCAACTCAATTTCGGGAGACAAGGGTAAAAGCAAAAATATGTTTCTTATTATTACAATTTTTTAAAAAAGGCTTTAAAAAATCTCATACATAAGTAATAATAAAAATGTTAAAAAGCGAAATATATTTCTGATTTTAAGAAATAAAAGCTTATAAGCTCGCAGTATTGTTTTGAAAGGACGGACTTTTATGAGAAAAAGAAAAGGTTTTACACTACTTGAATTAATGATTGTTGTTGTCATTTTAGGTGTTCTGGCTCTTATTGCAGTTCCATCATTGCTGAATGCGGTAGAACAATCAAGGCAATCGGCTGTTTTAGGTAATGTAAGCGCAGCTTCATCATCAGTAGGAAGCAGATTAGCTATAGGCGCAGCTGTAGATGCAGCACTTATTGCTGAATTAGAAGCTGCTTCAGAAAATCCATACGGCGGCGAGAATGCTTTTGTATTCGGAGCCGGCTGCGGAGCAGGAGAAGTTGGCGTTCAAGTTAATGCCGGTACAGGAGCAGTTACTATTGACGGTTGTGACGGCGGTGGTAAACAGTTAACTCAAAAGGTGCTTCTTCCACCTGCAGCCGCAAACATAAATTTATAAATATATATTGGTTAGCTTAAATAACAGCCCCATATAGCAGGTTAATACCTGCTTTTTTTTATCTAAAAAATTATTAAGGGGTAAAGAATAAAAACTTACATATTTTAAAATTTTTCAAAAATCTGTACCTGCGGGTTAACCCGGGAATTTTATATTTTTTACCAGCCATAACTTAATCACCGCCTTCAAGTGTTATAATTAAAGTAAGAAATATATTAAAGAATTTATTTTATGCTTGAGCAAATTATTGAAAAAACCGATCAGCTTGAAAATCTTTTAATAAGTATAAGAAGATATCTTCACCAAAACCCTGAATTATCCAGCAGAGAAGTTAATACGGCAAAATATATTCATAAAAAACTTTTTGAAGCCGGTCTGGAATCCGGTATCATAGAAACATCAGAAGGTCCGGCTGTTATCGGTTATTTAAAAATTGATGAAAATAAAGAAACCCTTGCTTTCAGGGCAGATATGGATGCTCTTCCGCTTATGGACAGTAAGGTTAAAACATATAGCTCCAGAAATACGGGAGTAATGCATGCCTGCGGGCATGACTTTAATATGACCTGCGTGCTTGGAGCAGCCCTGGTGTTGGCTGCAATTAAAGAGCAGCTGGATATAAACATTAAATTTATTTTCCAGCCCTCTGAAGAAAGCTCTATAGGCGGTTCAGAAGCTCTTATCCAGAAAAAAGTAATGGATGGAGTTGATGCCATCTGGACAATCCATGCCCTGCCTTCCCTTCCGGCGGGGAAAATTGGAATAAGATACGGACCTATAACCTCTGCTACTGATACTTTTAATATAACAGTAAAAGGAAAAGCCGGACATTCCGCAAGACCAAACAGGGCTGTTGATGCAATATTTATAGCTAACCAGATTATTAACTGCTTATATTCAAGTATTTCCAGAAGTATTGATCCTCTAAGTCCTTTTGTAATTTCCATAGGCAAGATCCATGCCGGAACCGCCGCAAATATTATTGCAGATAACTGTAAAATGGAAGGAACAGCAAGGACTTTTGAGCCGAATATCAGAGAAAACCTGCATGACTTGATTAAGCAAAGAGCATATACAATAGCTCAGGCTTATAATGCAAGGGTTGACATAAAATGGGACCTGGGTCCTCCTCCTGTTATTAATGACCGGGTGCTGGCTTATTTAACGCAAAAAACAGCCGCTTTCCTGGTAGGTGAAGATAATGTGGTAAAAATTCAAAAACCCAGTATGGGTGCGGAAGATTTTTCACGATACCTTAAATACGCACCGGGTATGCTGGTAAGAATAGGCACCGGCGGGGAAGATACTTCTTATCCACTTCATAGCCCTTTGTTTGATGTTGATGAAAAAGCTATTCTTATAGCAGTCAAGCTTTTAGCCGGAACCTGCATGAGCTTTCAGAAAAATGTCTGTGAATCAAGGGATTATATAAAAAATTTTTCTATCACAAGCTTTAATGATTAAGGAATAAATACTTAGAGGAGCTATTAATTCTACATTTCGTTTTCTTAACTTTTCATCAAGGGGATCAATGTCAAAAAGTTTATCTCCCACTATCTTTTTAGGCTTATTCTTAATAAAAACATTATCTATCGTTTCTTGCACCAATTTTACTTCGCTCGGAGAAGCGCTTTCAACTACTATGGATATTGGCAAGCTTTTTCTGAAATTCATTTTTCACTATTCTTATTTAATTTTCATTACCTTTTAGTTTTGAGACCACTTATACTTAAAATTTTTCAAAAAATCTATATGGAATTGCTTAAGGAACTTGTATGATTAATACCGTAAAGAAGGGCATTATTTGCAATTATAATTATACGCTGAAATCATATCCCTGAGATAAAAAGTCTCTTCCATAATTCGGGATAACTCGGTAAGAAGCCCTAAAGTTCCGCGTATGCCCATATTAGGATATGGAATAAAGTTGTACTGGTTAAAGAAGTTAAACCCGCAAAGGGATAAATGAGGGATTTTATGCCCCAGGCTTAGCGGCTTATCGTGGATTGAGCCTATGGAAAAATCCGCGCCCGAATCTTTAAGAGAGTTTCCGTATTCAAAATAAGACGGGTTAACCAGGACCTCGAAGTCCGCCTGTCCCCTGAGCGTTTCCAGAAGCTCCAGTGACTGTTTAATTGCCCTGTCAGTTTCAGCCCTTAGCCCGATAACCTTTGGTATAACACCGAAATCCCAGACAAGACACCTTGCAAGTGATGCCCCAAACTTTGCGGAAGCCAGGATTCCACATTTTTTCTGATAAATCAGCGTGGACATCCAGCTGAAGTTATAATTAAACTTAAGCTGTTTCTGCACAAAATTCCGGTCAGCTATAAGCGCTTCCTGTGCGTTTTGCTCGTTTCCCAGGTCTTTTGCAATGTTTAACAGCCATTCTTCGGTGTTTGCAGCTCCGAGAGGAAGCGGGAGATTTCTATAATAGTTTTCTATGCCCAGTTCAAAACTCTTTTTCTCAAACCCATCCATATCTTCAGCTGATAAATTCAGATTATACCCGGCTTGCGTGAATTTGTTTAAATCCCCGATGTTTAAATTTCTGCAAAGATTAAGATTAACCTCTATACCCGACGCTTCAAGAAGCCTTATAACTTCATCTGCATCGTTTATCCAGTTTTTGGAGCCGATTAAATACGGTGCTATTATATTTAATCTGTTTTTAGATTGAATATTACTTTTAGAAACTGAGAATTTATCTAATAATTCTGTTAAAATTATTTCTGTGCCCTGTGCAATACCGCCGAGAAATCCAGGGGTATCTGCTGCAATGATTTTTATTCCTGATTCTTTCTCTACAACCCTTGCTGATGTATGAATATCATCTCCGACAATGGATGGAGCATCGCTTGTAAGAATAAAGATAATCTCTGGAATTCTATTTTTAGCCTGTGCCCGGGCAATAGAATCCCGAAGAGTCTTTAAAAGCTTTTCATTACCGCCATGTATACAGTCAGCTTCGTTAAGACCCGTAGGAATCACAGGAACGTAGCTTCCACCGGGAATCTGGTCTGACCTGAAATGTATGGCTTCTATGTTGCATCCTGCTATGCCATGAAAGATTATCAGCGAGTTTTTGATTCCGGAAGCTGCCAGCGTAGCCCCAACAAAGCTTCCCGGCGCCATAAAATCATTATATCCGTTTTCTTTGTCCGATATTTTCATAAACAGGATTATTACATAAGCATGTAGTTTTATAAATTTTAAAGAGTAAGGAAGTAATAAAAAATTCTTACGTAAAATTTTTCAAAATAACTAAGCCGTCATTCAGGTTATCTAAGTTTAACTGTTTTTTTATTCTAACCAATCGGGATGACAGGATTTGAACCTGCGACCCCTTCGTCCCGAACGAAGTGCGCTACCAAACTGCGCTACATCCCGTATTTATCAGAAATTTATATGATTAATCGCTAGTCAGAAGCATAAATAATCTTTGTTTCAAGAGGCTCATCAATGTTTGTGCCGTAACCTCTGATTTCTATCAATTTTGCTTCATTATCAGGAATCAGGACCACTGATCCTTGTGCTAAAGCGAAATCTATAAAAAAAGCTTCAGCTTCATTTTCAATAGGGTTTTTGGTTGTTTTATTCAGGTGTTCAGCTACTGCAACGGCTATTTGTTTTGCGCCGGCTCCTGTTTTTATGGCAAAGCCACTGGTTAATGCGGAAGCTGCTATACTGACATTTGCCCGGACAATAGCCTCTTGTTTTTGTTTTTCAGGGGTAAAAAATACAGGAATGGAAAATAACGCGGCAATTGCCAGAATAACAACTATAACTATTGCTTCCAGTATGGTGAAACCTTTTTTCCTTCTCATTTGAGTTCCTCTTTTTTCCTTTTAGTTAATTTTACACCTAAAATAAAAAGTAACTAAGGTGGGAGTAAAAAATAAAAACTTACGCATTTTAAAATTTTTCAAAATCTCATCCGCCATACTCGAGTTGCTAATTGCATAGTCATATACTTGCTTTTGGCTAATTGGCAACTCAAGTGCCATGCAGTGGTCAAAATTTTTTATTAAAATTAAATTGCCGGTGCATTAAGAGTTTATTTTGAATAAAATAAACCTGAGTAAAAATTTTAAGGAACTGGAATTTTTAATGAAAAAAGGCTTATTTATAACTTTTGAAGGCGCGGACGGCTCGGGAAAATCAACTCAGCTTGAGCTGGCAGCTAAATATTTTGAAGAGAGAAAAATTGAATCAATAAAAACCCGGGATCCCGGAGGAACGCCTCTTGGCTGTAAAATTCGTGAAATCCTGCTTAATTATGAAGGCGATGTCGCGCCTTACTGTGAATTATTTCTCTACCTTGCAGACAGGGCACAACATATAGATGAAAAAATCCTGCCTGCCCTTAATAACGGGAAGTCAGTGTTATGTGACAGATACGTTGACTCGACTATGGCGTACCAGGGTTATGCAAGAGAGCTTGGGGCTGAGCAGATTCTTCAGCTAAACCATATTGCGGCAAAGTCTTTAATGCCTGATTTAACTTTTGTTTTTGATGTAGATACAGAAGTTGCCGCCCAAAGGGTCGGAAGTAAAAAGGACCGGCTGGAATCAGAAGCCGATGATTTTCACAGAAAAGTAAGGGAAGGTTATCTTGACCTGGCGGGGAAATTTCCCGAAAGAATTGTGGTGATTAACGCAAATAAGGATATTGAAGAAGTTCACAGGGATGTAGTCAGGGTCTTAGAGGAATTTTTATTCTGATGCCCAAAAAATTTACTGTAAACTTTTGTAAAAAACAGCCGGTTTGATACCAAATTTTATTTTCAGGAAGCTTAAATAAATAGAAAGATATATTTAACAATTTAAAGGGAAAATACAGAAATGGTTGAAAGCACAGTGCTAGGGTGCGGACCCCTGAAACCTCAGTGGCAAAATCGTATAAAACCTGCTTTTGGCTCACAGGAACGGGCTTCGGAAATTCCGGAAAGCCCGGGTGACGGATTTGAGAAAAAAGGAGCCGGCTGTGATTCCTGCGGCGGCGCTGGTTGTCCGGCATGTCAGACAAATAGCTTTAAAAAATTTTTTGAACCATTTAAGAATATGAGTCTTGAAAAAGCAGGAGAGCAATTCTGGAAGGGAATTGTTTCTCCTGCTGAGGCAATTATAGATAGTCCTTTAGTAGCAGCGGTTACAGTGGCAATCGGTTTGGGAATAGCCAAAATTGTAAAAAAATATAATTTAACTAAAGTAACAAAACTCTCTATTCTGGCTTCTGCAGGAATTGCGGTTTATAATCTCGGTAAAGGTCTATATAATTTTGCCGTAGCTGAAACTGCTGAAGGAAAAGAAAATAGTTTTTATAATATAGGACAGGGTATGCTTTACGGTACACTTGCTATTTATCCGGCAAAACTTATTGGTCTGAAGGATGGAGTACCCGGTGTGACTAAAGATACAACCCGTGTTAAATCTTTCTGGCAGTGTTTAAAATCAATCCCGGGTGATATTAAACAAATTTCCAGGGCAATTGGCGGAATCATCACCGGAGATAAAAGTGTGAAATCTTTACAGACTACACTTGGTCCATATGCGGGGGCAACTGTAGTGGGTACCGAGGCAATAAATGGCAGCGCAGCATCATTTGATACGCCAGATATAACTATCTCTGGTTCTGGTTCTGATGATTCAGTTTTATCCCCGGATTTAGAAAAAAAAATGGATACAGTTAGACATATAGCAGGCCAGATAGAAGACGACCCAATGAAAGTCTTAATTCAGGGAGCGAGTAACGATAACAGTAATGAAACGAGAAGAGCTAGTTAGTAGTTAAAAATAAAGAATAAATTTAAACCAACAACAAAAATACTCCAATAATCTTAAACCGGTCAGTATTAAACATTTAAGTACTTGACCGTTTTTTTTTGGGGTATATCATGAGTTCACCGTAAAAAAATAAAAACAGGGAAAAAAGTGGATTTTGAGGAAAATAAAAATAATGACCTGTATAACCCGCGGTTCGAGAAAATCGGGTATATACAGGTCTACACGGGCAACGGCAAAGGCAAGACCACAGCTTCCCTCGGCTTAACAATGAGGGCGCTCGGCAGGGGCTGGAAAGTGCTTATTGTTATGTTCACCAAAGGCGGCGAGCACTACGGGGAACTCCACTCTTTCAGGGAACTTAGCCGGGAGATTAAAAACCTGCTGACCATAGAGCAGGCAGGGTTAGACAGGATAGTTTTTTCAAATAACCTCACGGAAGAAGACAGAAATGCCGTAAGAAAAGGCTGGGAACTTGTAAAACAAGCCGCAGGGGAGTATGACTTGATTATCCTTGACGAGGCTAATGTTGCTATAGAGCTCGGCTTGATTAAACTTGAGGAAATGGTTGATTTTCTTAAAAACAAACCGCAGTATCTTGAAATTGTACTTACGGGAAGACATGCCCATCCTGAAATTATCAAGCTTGCCCATCTGGTCTCTGAAATCCTGCCGCGTAAGCATTACTGGAACATCGGAGTCAAAGCGCGGGAGGGTATAGAGTACTAAAGTTGCTAAAAATGATAATTTGATCAACTCAAGTTGCCGCCTATAAAAATTTCTCTATTTTACATTACAAAATTTTTTCAAAATGTAATGGATTAGAAAAGCCTTTTCATTCCTCTAAGGGTGAGCGGGCATTTTGAAAAATTTTACGTAAGAATTTTTTATTACTTCCTTAATTAAAGTATATTAATATTTCTTTACATTTTAAGCTAAAATGGCAATTTTTTAAAAAAGAAAGTTTTTATATCTACAAGAGTATATATTTTATATAGAAAAAGAATATAAAGGGTTTAAAATGAAAATTTTTGGGTTTGATTACAGCAACGAAGGTTTTTACCATTACATAATGAAAAACCTGTATGGTCAGCAAAGACTTATAACCGGAAATTATGGTATTTTTAACTCATCAGCACCAGCTGCATATGGCGCTAACGCATTTTATAATGCTATGAATCAATACGACGAAGATGCAAGTATTCAATATATGAACAGAAACATCAACGGCTATTATAATATGGAAGCCGCATTAGGTTTTGCAGGAGCTAAGCTTAGTCATACAGACAGTTATGGAAATTCTGACGGAAAAGTTTCTGTTGAAGAATACACAGGCACTCTGCCGCCGGAAATGAATAAACAGGTAATGCTCGAAGGTCTGGATGTCAATGAAGACGGCTTTATAAGCGCAGGTGAAGAAGCTGCTTTCTCATTGCTTACTGACTATTTAGACGGCTCTTCAGACGGGGTGATTACTAAAAATGGCAGAATGAACTCATTTTACCTTATAAATAATTATTCTGATAATTTTATTCAGAATATGGAATTTATTTATAATAATTACACAAAACAATACGAAGAGAATTTCGAGACTCCCTGGAATGAAATAGACGGCAGCAAAGGACCTTATGATTCTGACACAGCTGTTGGAAAAGGTGCAAATGTAGGAGCAAAAATCCTTGATCTTTATTTAAAAGGAAAAAACGACGAGCTTGCTTATTCTAATTACCAGTATATGCATAAAGATGAAAACGGTGATTTAGATATAGACAGCGGATTGGCTTCTCATACATATATTATGCAGACTTATGATAAAAACAGGGACGGAAAAGTTTCATCCTGGGAAGTATCTAAAAAAATATTTGATATAACCGATTTAAATGGCGATGGTGAATTAAGCGCAGGTGAGCATCTTGCAAGGTCAATGGCAGCTGACACCAATAATGATGGTAAAATAACCTATGATGAAAAACGAGCTTTCCAGGTAAGACTTAATGACAACTCAAATAAAGATGAAATTTTCCAGGAAATAAAAGATGCTTATAACAATAATTCCATAGAGGAAAAAGAAGAAAACTTTGAAATGCCTGAAAAAACAGGTAACGGATTCCCTCCGTCATATGGAAATCCATATGGATATCAGGGTTACAGTGATTACTATTCTTACTTCTTAAATATTTTATACAATTTATCGCAACGTTTTAGATTATAAAGTAATGAATAATAAAAACTTTAGAAGTAAGGAATTAACAAAAAATTCTTCCGGAAGAATTTTTTGTTAATTCCTTAGTTATTTTGTTTAGTGCGCCTACCGGTAGTTTTATATTAAAAATTTTTCAAAATTATACTTTTTAATTATCCAGCCGGGTAATATTTACTGAATTTTGCACAGCTTATATTAAAAATTGTATATTCCACTCTCACTCATAAGCTGTTTATCCAGATCGGCATTGCCGATCTTTTTATTATTAGTGGTCTGAGAAAATAAACTGTAATTAAAAATATAAAACGCCGCATGTCATTCGTGTGGTTAAAATATATATTTTTTTCAATACACGAAAACTTTATAAGACCACTATTATTAAGGGTTAAAGAATAAAAACTTACGCATTTTAAAATTTTTCAAAAATCTATATGGAATTGTTAAATTGCGAAGCGGGAATGGAGCAAAGGTGAAGATCCGGCTTTGCTTGCGTAAGCGGGAGCGTAGACTCATTCATTGCGGTCTGGAACCTTTGTGAAACTCATTCTAAAGGCGAAAGCCTTTAACCACCTCTGAGGGCGGGCGCGGCAGCGGGAGCTAACGCAGTAGCTCATTCATGGGTGGGGGTTTTTGAAAAATTTTACGTAAGAATTTTTTCTTTATTCCTTACTTCCTTAAT
>JANQEP010000116.1 GCA_028278305.1 Candidatus Gastranaerophilales bacterium | reverse complement strand
CACATTATATGAATATGATTTTTTGATTTGTTATTTAACCTGAGTGATAGGTTGGTTATTTCTATAAATTTTAAGGAATTTTTATCAAGCTATAATTGTTTTTTAGCTAACCCGTCATTGGGGTTATTTAACTCGAAAGGCTATTACAGAGTTTTACGTATTTCGTGATTCGAGTTATTTATGCTATTTCCTCGTTTTTATCTTCTTCCTGTGAATTTTTTTTGTTTTTCTTGGCATTATCTAAATGAAACAATTTAGCAACTGTTTCTTTGCTTTTTACCATTTCACTGGTTACTTTAAAGATATCAAAATCTTTTCTGGAAGGAACTTCATACATAATTTCAAGCATGATCTCTTCCACGATTGATCTTAAAGCCCTTGCGCCGGTTTTTCTCCTCATAGCCTCCCGGGCTATTTCCTTAACGGCGTCCTCTTCAAATTCGAGCTTAACACCGTCCATATTCAGTAATTCCTGGTACTGCTTTATAATAGCATTTTTAGGTTCTGTAAGAATCTTGACCAGAGCTTCCTCATCAAGCGGGTCAAGCACTGCATATACAGGAACCCTGCCTATAAATTCCGGAATCAGTCCGAATTTTATAAGATCTTCAGGAATCATATCCTTAAGCATTTTTGCCTGGTTCATTTCTCTTTCATAAGCAGCTTTCGGTCCTGTTGCTCCAAAACCTATAAGCTTTCCTGAACCAATCCTGCCGTCTACAATTTTTTCCAGTCCGACAAACGCCCCTCCTACAATAAAAAGAATATTGTTGGTATCGATCTGGATAAATTCCTGATGAGGGTGTTTTCTTCCGCCCTGAGGAGGAACGTTCGCAGTTGTTCCCTCGATCATTTTTAAAAGAGCCTGCTGAACTCCTTCACCGCTTACATCTCTTGTTATGCTGGGATTTTCAGATTTCCTTGCTATTTTATCAATTTCATCTATATAGATAATTCCTCTTTCAGCTTTTGCAGCGTCAAAATCTGCACTTTGATAGAGCCTGAGAAGAATATTTTCTACGTCATCTCCAACATAACCTGCTTCTGTAAGAGTTGTTGCATCTGCCACGGCAAACGGAACATCAAGCATTTTGGCGAGTGTCTGTGCCAGTAATGTTTTTCCGCTTCCGGTCGGACCTACAAGCAGTATATTGCTTTTTTGAATTTCCACACTGTCTTTGTCATTGTTTTCTTTTGCGCAGAGATTGTGGTTTATTCTTTTATAATGATTGTAGACTGCAACTGCAAGCTGCTTTTTAGCATCATCCTGACCGACAATGTGCTGGTTCAGGTAATCTCTTATTTCCTGGGGCTTGGGAACTTCAGTAATTTTTTGGGAATCCTGTTTTTCCTCTTCATTCTCTTTTGAATCAAGAAATTCCTCATCTAAAATTTCATTACACAGATCAACACATTCATCGCAAATGTAGACTTCAGGACCGGCAATCAGTTTTTTTACCTGATCCTGTGTTTTACCGCAAAATGAACATTTTAATCTGCTGTCATCACGTTTTACCATAAATAACTCCTGCGTTGGTTATGTTAAGTTTTTAAGATTCCTCTGAGAATTCTTTCTTTTTTTCTATTTTTGTAATTACTTTATCTACCATTCCATATTCTACGGCTTCGTCGGGGTTCATAATATAATCCCTGTCCGTATCTTTTTCAATCTTTTTAAAGTTTTGACCTGTATGCTTAGCCAAAAGCTCATTCAGGGTTCTTTTCATCCTGCTGATTTCAGCAGCCTGGATTTCAATGTCGGTTGCCTGACCCTGTGCACCGCCAAGAGGCTGGTGAATAAGAATTCTGGAATGAGGCAGAGCCATCCGTTTTCCGGGTGTGCCGGCTGCCAGCAAAAATGCGCCCATACTGGCTGCCTGGCCGAGACAGATTGTATTAACATCAGCTCTTATGTGCTGAATGGTATCGTATATGGCAAGACCGGCTGTTACACTGCCCCCGGGACTGTTTATATAGAGCATAATATCTTTCTCAGGGTTCTCTGAATCCAGAAGCAGCAGCTGGGCTACCATAAGATTTGCCACCATATCATCAATCGCTGTGCCCAGGAAAATGATTCTCTCTCTCAATAATCTCGAGAATATATCAAAAGATCTTTCTCCCCTGCTTGATTGTTCGATTACTACAGGTACGTAGCTTTTTGTATCAATTATTCCCATATGCGATAACCTTTCTTTTATAAAACTATTCTGCATAAATTTTTATTGAGAATTATCCTCAATATATTTTACTTCATTATTCTCCAAAAGATAATTAATAATTTTCTGGCTCATTATTTGCTGGGACAAACTCTGGGCTAAGGACGGATTCTGGGTCATCTGCTCGTAAATCTTATTTTCTTCGGTATTATAGACCCCGGCAAGTTCTTTTACCTTAGCAGCAAAGTCTTCATCCGTAAGTGTAATATTTTCCTGCTTTGCTATTGCACCTAGTACCAGACTTGTTTTTACACGTTTTGCAGCTTCTTCCCTGAGATTGCTCCATATGTTTTCATGCCCCTGCTGCTCTATAACTTGCTCCCAGGACATGCCCTGGCTTTTAAATCTGTTTTCTACTTCCTCCATAAGATATTTAGCTTCACGATTAATCATTGTATCAGGTATATCGAGTTTTGTCTCCTCAACAATTTTATCAATAATTGCTTTTTCAGATCTTACCCTGTTTTCATTTTCCCGTGACTGCTCAATATACTTAGCCAGGTCATTTTTAAGATCTTCAACTGTCTGGAAAGGTCCCAGTTTCTGAGCAAATTCATCATTCAGCTCCGGAAGGGTTTTCTTTTTAATTTCATTTATTTTTACGGTAAATTCAGCTTCTTTTCCGGCAATAGCTTTTTCAGTGTAATCTTCCGGAAAGGTAACCTTAATTGTGAACTCATCACCTATATTTCTCCCGGCCAACTGCTCTGCAAAACCCGGAATAAAATGACTGTCTGCAAGATCAAGCTGATGGTTTTTACCGGAACCGCCTTTTATGGATTCACCGTTTATTTTGCCGTTAAAATCTATAAATACAATGTCACTTGACTCTGTTGATCTGTCAATTACCTGCTCCATTCCCGCAAATCTGTTTTTTATAGAATCCAGTTCCTTTTCAATAGCATCTTCAGGAATTTTATACTCAGCAACTTCTATAGACTGTCCTTTATAAGCAGGCAGGTTAACTTCGGGTTTAACTTCTATTTTTGCGGTTAAAGAAACCGGTTTTCCAAGTTCAAAATCATATGATTCTATAACAGGCTCAGCTACCAGATCCAGCTGATGCTCGCTGATTATATCGGCAAATATACCTGGAAGTATTGCATCAAGCGCTTTTTGTTTTATTCTGTCTGATCCCAGGTGTTTTTCAACTATGGGTCTTGGGGTTTTACCTTTTCTGAACCCGGGAATTGACAGATTTTCTCCCATTTTTTTACATGCCTTGTTGTACTCCTGAGAAGCAACTTCAGCATCAATTTCAACACTTAATTTAAAAAGATTGTTTTCCAGTTTTTCTAAATTCGCATTCATATTTCTTTAGCTATTCATCCTTATCAAAATTTACTCTAAATTATTATAAACCAAACTTTTTGAACAAAGAAGTTTATCTTTAAAGAAGAAACAGCAAGTTTTATTTTACCGCCCGTGATCTTTTTGGCTAAAATTAGTCAGTGAGAAGGATTTTCAGTATTTTAATACCAAAATACTTTTAACATTTTATTAAAATTATAAATTAAACTTTGCTGAAATAAAAATTCTTTCAGGCAGCAATCAAGGAGTAAAGAATAAAAACTTACGCATTTTAAGGAATTTTTATCAAGCTATAATTGTTTTTTAGCTAACCCATCACCGGGGGTATTTATCCTAATGGATTTATGACAAGCCCGCTGGTTAATTTTGGGTAAAAATAAGTTGATTTTTGGGGCATCTTATATCCCTGCAAGGATACTTCCTTTATAAGCTGAATAGAAGGTGTTGCCATTATGAAAACAACTTCTGCCTGTTTATTTTCTATGGATTCAAATGCTTCTTTCTCTTTTTTCAGGTACTTTACACCATTTTGCCTTAGCTGGTCTTCTTCGGAAATTTCCATAAAGTCGCTGAGAATTATTTTATGCAGAATAGTCAAATCAAGTTTTCTCATTATTTCGGGAACCTCTTTTTTTTCCAACAGTTCACTTATTGCCTGTTTTTCCCGTAATTTGAATATATAATAGCTATTCTCTTCCTTAAAGCATGTTCCAAAGGCAATAGTGTCTTTGGAGGAATTTTCTATGTCCGCAATAAATTTTTCCTTAACACCTTCTCTTGTATCGGTATCAAAGTTATATACCACGACATTAAAGTATTTTTCCAGGTTTTTAATAAGCGAGGTTTTATTTATCTTTCTTGTTACGATTCTGTGAGTCGGGAAAACCTTCAGGTTTTCATCGTCCAGGTTTGTATAAAAAACCATAACCCAGTTAAAAGCATCGTCTTTGTCATAACCAGGGTTCTGCTCACGCCTGTAATCCCTGTATGCTATGGAAGTTTCATACCTGTGGTGCCCGTCGGCAATAAATGCCTTTTTGTCCTTCATTAATTCGGCAATTTTATTTATTACTTGCGGGTCATCTATTTTATAGACAACGTTTTGAATACCCTGATCATCCACAACATCAATAATGGGCTCGTCAGGAAGTTTTATTGCCCGGTCAACTTCCTTTTCAGGGTCGGAATAAGCCATAAAAAGCTGGCTAAGGTTAGCTTTACATGACTTCATAAGTTTTAACCTATCCTGTTTTGGACCTCCCATAGTGTGTTCATGAGGAAGCACACCGCCCTCTTCATAGGTTTCAATGTAATTTCTGGCAATGAATCCCTTTCTTGAGATGGCTTCTCCTTTTGAAGTGGTATAATTTTGTATGTAATAATAAATGCAGGAGTTATCAGAATTAACAAGAATTCCTCTATCCAGCCATTCGGAAAAACATCCAGCCGCCCGGGAATATTTATTTTCGGAATCATTATCACCGGGCTGGTCTTTACCAAGAATTAATCTTACGATATTATAATCGGAAACACTATATAGCTTATCTTGCTCATCAGTCGATATTACATCATAAGGAGGTGCGATTACTTCTGATATATTGACTTTATCTGCGTTATAGACTATCCCTTCAAAGGGAGAAATTCTTACCATTAACTTACTCCTCGTTATTAATTGCATAATATTTTTCAGACACATACAATTATACCAGACAAAAAAAGTAATAAAGCGTTGAAATACTTATAAAGTTCTAAAAAAATTTCATTTCAATCTAAAAACTCCGTACAGTGATTATAAAAAATAAAAGGAGCAAAATTTTGATAAAAAAAGCAATGATTATGGCAGCAGGTGCAGGAACAAGGCTTAATCCGCTAACCATTAAAGTTCCAAAACCAATGGTTCCTGTCGTAAACATTCCTATACTGGAATTTATCCTTAAACATCTTCAAAAATTCGGCATAAACGACGTTATTGCCAATACTCACTATATTGCGGATTCCATACAAAATGTTTATGGCGGTGAAAACCGCCTGAATATAAATTTTCAATATGTCTATGAACCTGAACTAACAGGAACAGCAGGCGGTGTAAAGAAAACAGAATTCTTTTTTGCTCCGGGGAAAACCTTTATAGTAATCAGTGGAGATGCGCTGACTGATGTTAATATAGAAAAGCTCTATGAACAGCATAAAAAATCAGGCGCAATGGCAACAATGGCTTTAAAAGAAATTCCTATTTCCGAAGTAGCAAACTTTGGAGTAGTTGTGTTGAATAGTAATTCCAGGGTAGTGGGTTTTCAGGAAAAACCCCGACCTGAAGAAGCAAAGAGTAACCTTGTAAACACCGGGATTTATATTTTTGAAACTGACATATTTAAGTATATTCCGGCTAATCAGTTTTACGATTTTGCTAAAAACGTCTTTCCTGCTATTATAGCTAATAATGAATCTCTTTATGCTTACGTTATAGACGATTATTGGAATGATATCGGTACTATAAAACAGTATAAATATTCCTCCCTGGACGTATTAAACGGTAAAGTTAAGCTTGATATGCCTTATACAGAAACTAAAAACGGATGGACCGCGAATTCTTCAAATTTATCAGGTTCAGTTGTTTTCAAGGGAAGGTCAGTAATAGGCGAAGGCACCACAATTGAAGAGCATGTAAAATTTTCAGAGAATAATATAATAGGCAATAATTGTATTATAAAAGCCGGCGCAAGGATTGAAAACTCTATAATCTGGGATAACGTTGTTATAGGGGAAAATGTAAGCCTTGATAATTGTATTATAGCCAGTAATGTTAAAATAAATCCGGGAATTTCAGTAGAAGAAGACTCAGTCATAGGACACGACAGAATAATTTCCTGTCCGGAAGACTATCTTCAGGATTTAGTTAAAATATAATCAGCAGAAATTTTTTGTTGCTTTTTTAATTCAGATTAACCGTTAATCCTGTCGATTATCAAAATCTTCGTACTGATCAATAAGTTCGGTTTCCGGGTAAGCATCTCCCACGTCAGCGGGAAATTCATCAGTTACTTCAGTAAAAGGGGTTTCACCTTCAACACATTGAAGAACAATTTCCCTTCTGTCAGTTCCTTCAGGAAGGTCTTCTTCTTCATCATAAACCAGTATTTCACACTGAATATATTTTTTCTTTTCACTATCATAGATTTCTTTCATTATTGTATGTGCCATTTAAACATTCCTTTTATTTTACAAATACCAGTAAACGCAGCATAAGGCAAAGAATTCGGGTATGGACATTAAGTTACTGCTGTTGACGTACTCTCAGGCAGTTTGAATATTTTACCGGGTTAAAAAATATTACTATCCCTTTTTTTTAATAATTTTAATAAGAAAATAACATTATTCAGCGAGTTTTTCATGCCTAAAAAGTTTAATTAAGGATGTAATAAAAAATTCTTACGTAAAATTTTTTAAAAAATCTATTTAACCTGAATGACGGGTTAGTTATTTTTAAAAAATCCTTAAAACACCCTCCCAGCCCGCCCCAGAGGAGGGCGCGCGGCTGCATGAATGAGGCTATGCTCCCGCTTACGCAGAGCCGCGCGCCTCTTTTCTAT
>JANQEP010000115.1 GCA_028278305.1 Candidatus Gastranaerophilales bacterium | reverse complement strand
CCCACCCTCAGAGGTGGTTAAGGGACTGCGTCCCTTAACAATTCCATATAGATTTTGAGAAAATTTCAGCAGGCTATTACAGAGTTTTACGTATTTCGTGATTCAGGTTAATCAGATAATTCCGGCTTTTAAAGCTTTTATTGCAGCCTGGGTTCTGTCATCAACTGAAAGTTTATGTAAAATATTGCATACATGAGCTTTTGAAGTATGAATACTTACACACAGCTTTTCTGATATTTCCGCATTGCTGTATCCGTCAACTATTAATTTCAGAACGTCAAGTTCTCTCTCTGTTAATTGAGGCTTTTCATTAACTTCTTTATCAATGTCGGAAGCTGAAAAGTTTGGTTTTAAAATGTTTTTTTTCCGCAATAAAATATTTCTGATATTTTCCGCAATCAAAGGGTCAAACCAGAGCGCTCCATCGCTGACAAAATCTATTACATAAACAAGTTTTTTCGGGGTTATTCCTTTCAGACAATAAGCCTGTGCCCCGGCATAAAGAGCTTCCAGAATTTCTTCCTCGCTGTTGCTGGCGGCAAGAACAATTATCTTGATGTTTTCATCAATCGCCTTAATTTTTTCTACGGTCTTAATATTGCCAGAAGAGGGAAGATCAAGGTTAATCACGACAGTATCAGGTCTTAAACTCCTAGTCATGTCCAGACCTCTTTCAGAAGTTTCTGCCTGGGCTATCAGGTTAATGTTCTGATTTGCTTCAAGCGCTGTTTTTAGAGCAAACCGGGTTAAAGCGTGATCATCTATTATTAGTACACTGATTTTACCGAAAAAGTTTTTCAATTTTCTGCCTTGTAATCTTCTCACCGCTTAAAATAGTGCTAACGTAAAAAAAATTTAAAAAGAACCGGCGCAGAGTTAAAATGTCTGTTTTTTGAAAATTTTTAATGTAAGAACAAAATTTTTGAATATTTTAATTATATAAAAAATTTTCAAAAACATCATAAAATTATAAGCATTTTTGTAAATATTATTTAAACTTGCTTAACAATTAACCGGAAAAGATCAATTTTCCCAGGATACAGGTTTTTATTTACATAAAGGGACAGGAAGATTTTGGTAGGTTATTTTGGATTTTTTGGATATAAATAATCAAATAAATGCTACAAAGCATACCGATTCGATATTTGGGCATCAAAAACCTGATGGTGCCCGGACTAACTATGCCGAGCCCAAAATTCCTGAAATAAAAGACAGTTTTGAGAAGAAAAAAACTGCCGAAAATGACGGGAAATTTTCGTTTCTGGAATTTGGAAAAAATATTGTTAAGGGCGCAGGACAATTTTTCGTTGATATATACAAGAATATAGTTGAAAATCCTATTATATCCCTGGGAATTCTGGCATTAGGCGCGGCAGTCGCATCAACACCTCTTGGCTTTGCTCTTTTGGCAGGCGGCGGACTTATGTTTTCCTTAGGCAGCGTGATATTTATAGGATGCAGATCGGCTTATTTTGCGGCAGATGATAAATGGGACAAGCTTGAAAAAGAAGGCAAAGAGATAGGCAAGCTTATTCCGGCAACCATAATAAGCGCAATAGGAGCGGTAAAAGCGTCAAAAATGCTGTCCCAGGCAACTACCGGCTCTGCCGCAACCTCTGAAAAATTATCCGTCAGCCTGAAAAAATCGATGAATTACTTTAACCAGGCAAGCGCTTCAGTACTTAAAAATGTCGTTTTATTCCCTTACAGGATAGGAAAATCAATCATTAACGATCCGAAAAAGTTTTTCAATGAGGATATTAAACATATTCATAAATTTTTCACCGGCGGAATAAACAAAGATTATAGCAATTTAGGTAAAGATTATGTAAATGCGGTAAGAAACCTTAACGGGAATTTATTCTCAGCTGCCGAGAAACAATACATGCTTACTGTGTTAAGTAAGACAAATCCTGACAGAGCCAGGTTTTTTGACTGGAAATGCCAGGGACTTCTGGATATAAACAGCATTCCAACAATTATTAAGCAGGCAGGCGACTAAAAAACAAAAGATTTAGCCTTACTAAGGAAGTAACAAAAAATTTTAAAATGCATGAGTTTTTATTGTTTACCCCTTAAATCCTTTTTTTAAAATATTATTGTTCACTTTATGATAATTTTGTAAAATTGTTATAAAATTTAGTTATATTTAAAAAAAAAACGGGTAAATTAAATGGGCAGTAATATAAAGTTCGGAACAGACGGCTGGCGTGCGATTATAGCGGAAGATTTTACTTTTGGCAATGTGGAAATAGTAACAAAAGCAATTGCAGGATACATAAAAGCAAAATATGATCCGTCCTGTGCTGTTGTAATAGGTTATGACACGAGGTTTATGGCGGATAAATTCGCCATGAGGGCAGCGGAAATTTTAAATAAGCTGGGTCTTAACGTTAAAATTACGGAATCTGACGCGCCAACCCCGGTTATAGCATATGCGGCAAGGAATTTAAAAAGCGCGGGAGCCATGATGTTTACTGCAAGCCATAACCCGCCTGAATACTGCGGCATAAAATATATTCCTGATTATGCAGGACCTGCAACAACAGATATTACGGACATTATTGTCGAAAACGTAAAAAAGATCCAACAGAGCAATGAGCCTTTCTTTCCGGAAGCAAAAGGCACTACCGAACAATTCGACCCGAAACCCGCTTACCTGGAGCTGGTCAGAAAGTTAGTAGATTTTGAAAGGATCAGCCGGGCAAATATAAAAATCTTTTTTGACCCTCTCTACGCTTCAGGCAGGGGATATTTTGACACTCTTTTAAAAGAAGCGGGATGTGATGTAGAAAGTATAAAAAACTGGCGTGATCCCCTTTATGGCGGGGCTATGCCTGAACCCAGGGAAAAATTTCTCGGGGACTTAAAAAAACTTGTGCTGGAAAATTCACCATCAGTGGGCTTTAGCAATGACGGCGACGCCGACAGGTTTGGTGTGATTGATGAAAAAGGAACTTACATTACCCCGAATGAAGTGATAGCAATTTTGTTTAAACATCTTGTCAAAAACAAAAGCGCCCGTGGATCTGTAGTAAAAACAGTAGCTACAAGCCGGATGATAGATAAGATAGGCGAAATTTACGGGGTAAAAATTCATGAAACTCCTGTTGGATTCAAATGGGTCGGGCAGATTATGAGACAGGAAGATGTTATTATAGGCGGGGAAGAGTCCGGAGGCTTAAGTGTTATCGGGCATATTCCTGAAAAAGACGGAATAGTAGCTAACCTGCTTGTTCTTGAAGCCATGGCTTATGAGAAAAAACCTCTTTACCAGATTGTAGAAGAGCTAAAGCAGGAAATAAAAGTTCATTATATCAATTACAGGCTTGATCTCAGGTTAACAGAGAATTTAAAAGAAGCTGCAATGAACATGTTTTTAAATAGCCCCCCTGAAAAAGTCGGCAATATTGGTATAGCAAAAATCAGCAAACTCGATGGAGTTAAATATTATTTTGAGGATAATAATTCCTGGATGCTTATAAGACCCAGCGGCACAGAACCGCTTTTGAGAATATATTTTGAGACAGATTCCCGATCAAAGCTGGATTTAATGACAGAAAATACCAAAAAACTTATAGAAGAGCTATCTATGAGCATGCAGAAGAATTAATAGATTTATTATTTTTGGCAGGGGATTTTGAGAAAATTTCAAAAAATACAATTCGTGATTCGAGTTAAATAACCCAGGGTAATTCATTGAATTTAAATTTTTACCTGTTTTACGTATAATATGTTAGTAATAGTAAAAGTGATTTTTATTCGTGGTAATTGTTCAAAAGGAACACATCATCGCGAGGCGGGATAATATTGATGATAAGCTTTATAACGGCTGTCGAAGCGGTCTTCCAACTACGCTTAAAGTCAATTCATAAATTACCACTACCTGTAATATTTTTTAACCATAGTGAGAACAAATGGCTGTTGAATATAAAATTCCACAGAAAAATTTCAAAACCCTGATAAGGGAAATCGACCTGAATGGCATAAAAACCGGCGGGGAAAGTTCATTTTTGTTTATGGGCGGGGAAACCGGCAATTCCTTAAAACCCCTTGTCGCCTGCGAAATTCTTGTGAATATCCCGAAAAACTACCCGCAGCTGCTTATACAGGCATGGGAAGATAAAATCCAAGATCCCGTAGAATGCGTAAAAATCGCAGAGTCAGCAGGTTTTGATGTAATTGCAGTCAGGTTTAATATTGAAAATGAAAGCGACATACCGAAAAGCAAAGAACAGCTAAGGGAAATTCTTTTATCAACCAGCCTGCCGCTTATAATTACAGGTTCATTCAGAAGAGACCTTGATATCAGGCTTCTTCCAGAGCTGGCTAAAACAGCCGACAGAAAATGTACAATAGGTGTGGCAGAAGAAGAAAATTACAAGGAAATTGTCCCGGTAATAAGGGATTGTGGACATAACATTATTGCAAGAACTCCGATAGATATAAATTTAACCAAGCAGTTAAATATTTTACTTACTGAAATGAACTTTAGCCCGGACAGAATCTTGATTGACCCTAATACAGGGGGGCTTGGGTATGGTCTTGATTATGCCTACAGCATAATTGAAAGGATCAAACACGCTGCCCTTACAGGTGATACAATGCTCAATATGCCTGTAATAACCTTCGTAGGCGAAGAAGCCTGGAAAACAAAGGAAGCAAAGTCCAGGGCTGTTCCTGAAGAGTGGGGCGACTTCAGCACAAGAGCCCTCGCCTGGGAAACTGTTACTGCCAGCTCAATGCTGGTATCAGGTTCAAATATCGTGGTTATGAGGCATCCCCGGGCAGTAAATTATATTAAAAAATTCATAGACGAAACTCATAAATAAAACGTGTTTTTGAAGAGATAAGACCGAGCCGGCCCGTGTTTACAGGGAATTTAAAAATTTATAAGACATATATAAAAGAACTTCTGCTCTTTTCCCTGCCCATAATAATGGGAAATATCGGACATATACTGATAGGGGCAGGAGATGTCTTTATTGCGGCAAAACACGGCAGCAATACCATAGAAGCCATTAGCATTGCAACCTCGGTTTCAATGAGCACTTTTATTATAGGAATAGGGCTTTTAGCAAGTATATCACCGGTTTTGTCCAATTACAGGGGCGAGCGTAAACGCACTAAGAAATTCTTCAGGGTAAGTATTTATTATTCGCTTGTTTTAGCGCTGGTTATGTGCTCAGTTTCCCTTTTAAGCGTATTATTAATAGATAAAATCGGTTTTGAGGCGCATCTTGTACCTTTGATTCAGGAATATATCGCCATTACAGCTTTTTCACTTTTTGGAGCGTATTTACATTTTGGTTTAAAGGAATTTTTGCAGTCTTATGAAATAGTATTCCTGCCTAATATCATTGCTATAATAGCAATTTTTGTTAATATACTTTTAAATGCCACGCTGGTATTTGGAATATGGATATTTCCGGAGCTGGGGATCAAAGGATTGGCGATTTCCAGCGTTATTGTAAGGTCTTTAATGGGTATAACATTGTTTTTATACTGTATAAAACTTATGAAAGGAAATTTAAACATAGACAGAACTTACATTACGCAGCTTATAAAAGTTGGATATCCTATTTCAATAGGCTTATTGCTTGAATTTTTGGGATTTAACATAATAACAATAATAGTCGGGAGGATTTCCGGGGTTTTAGCAGCTGCACACAGTATCGTTCTTACACTGGCAAGTATTACGTTTATGATACCTCTTGCAATTTCAAACGCCATGGCTGTTAAAGTCGGCTATGCAAACGGGGCAAGGAATTTTACCGAATTAAAACGTTTTTCCTATACGGGAACAGGTATTACTTTTGTGTTCATGATTATTACAGGAATTTTATTCTTTATTATGCCCGGTTTTTTCATAAAAATATTTACATCAGACGCGGAGCTGATTGCTGTATGCATCCCGCTTTTGTATGTTGCAGCGTTTTTTCAAATATTTGACGGACTGCAGGCTGCGCTGGGCGGGATTTTAAAAGGTTTAAAGATGACCCGGATTGTTACTTTTGCAATGTTTTCCGGCTACTGGATAGTGGGAATCCCGCTAGGAAGCCTGCTTGCTTTCGGGTTTAACCTTGAGCTGCTCGGTTACTGGATGGGTCTTGCACTGGCATTGTTCAGTGTGAGTCTTTTTATGCTTTTTGTTTTAAACAGGAAATTTTCTGTTTTGAAAAATGCATATTTGACTTAAGATAAGGAAGTAACAAAAAATTCTTACGTAAAATTTTTCAAAAACCCCCACCCGCCCGCCCACAAAGGTGGTTAAAGGCTTTAACAATTCCATATAGATTTTTGAAAAATTTTAAAATGCGTAAGTTTTTATTATTTACCCTTTACATAATGTTATGAAAAAACCTTACAGAATTATTGATACTCATGCGCACCTGGATTTTGAGGATTTCAGGGAAAACCTTGATGAAATTATTGGTGATGCGCTTGATGTTGGAGTTGAGAAAATTATAATTCCCGGTGTTACTCCGGAAGATGCGCCTAAAATCATTGAAATTACCGATAAATACGACAATATCTACGGTGCTGTATCAGCACATCCCACCGAGGTAAAAAACTGGCAGGACGGGAATTATGAAAAACTGAAAAAATATGCCCGGCATGAAAAAATCGTTGCTATAGGGGAAACAGGACTTGATTATTACCGGGATAAAACCTTTGCGCAAAGACAAAAGTATATTTTCAAAGAGCATATAAGGCTTGCCCTGGAGCTGGACCTGCCGTTAATTGTCCATAGCCGTGATGCCCATGGGGATACGCTGGAAATTTTAAAGGAATTTCCGGAAATAAAAGGAGTTATGCACTGCTTTTCAGGCAGCGCCGAGTTTGCCCTGCAATGTATGGAAATCGGGCTTTACATTTCACTTGGCGGTCCTGTGACGTTTAAGAATGCCAAAAAGCCTAAAGAGGTTGCAGAAAAAGTTCCGCTGCAACGGCTGCTGGTTGAGACAGATTCACCTTTTCTGGCGCCGCACCCTTTCAGGGGCAAGCAGAATGACCCTTCCAAAATAAAGCTTGTAGTAAAAGCCATCGCTGAAATTAAAGGATTAAGTTTTGAAGAGGTTGCAAATACAACTTCTGATAACGCGGAAAAGTTGTTTAACCTGAATCCCTAAAAACCCTGACCTGACTGAGAAAACGGTTCTAATAGGGTACACATTGCGCACCTTTAAAACTTTCAGCTTATTAATGCTTTTAGTATCTTATAAATATCTTTAATTTTATCCCTATTATGCCGGATATCAGTAAGAATTTCCTTTAATAACTCATCGGACTGTTTGTGATGTTCAAAATTGAATAACTCTTTCGGTTCAACTTCAAACGCATCAATAAGTTTCTCAAGATTTTCAGAAGACGGGAAGTTTTGCCCTGTTTCTATTTTGCTAAGGTTTCTTGCTGATATATTTATTATTTCTGCCAGTTGGTCCTGTTTTAAACCATTAAGGTTTCTTAGCTCCTGAATCCTTGCGCCAAATAATTTTTTAAACTCAGACATAAAAATTCTTCTTTGCTTTAACTCCTGATTTACACGGTTTTTTCTAATATCTTGCCCGATTTTTTTTAAAAAAATAATTACTCATAACTAAATTCTAGTGTTAAATTAAAAACAGTTACTTCTAATTCGAAACAGCATGTTTTAAAAAAAATTCCTTATCTCCCGAAACAGAGTTGATAACACCCAAATTGTCATTGCGAGGGCTCAATGACAATTTGTGAGCCCGTGGGAATCTGTCAAACCTGACATAAAAACTAAAAAATGTTAACCTGACAGATTCCCACGTCGGGCGAATAACAATTACCTGCTTACATTCTCGCTTTTTCGCCCGCCCTCCTCGGAATGACATTTCGGGAGCTATCAACATGGTGTCAGGAAACAAGTAAATTGACCCAACAGCAAATAATGCCCTTCTTGAACATATTCCCGATTAAGCTTATTTAAGGTTTAAGTTTTTGCCCTACCAGCTGTTTAAATTCCTCCAGGTCCTCGGGAGTGTCGATTCCCAGGGGTTTATAATCAACTATAACTGTCTTAATCACAAACCCGTTCTGAAGAGCCCTTAGCTGCTCAAGGCACTCAGCCTGCTCAAGGTCAGTCTGTGCAAGTCCGGTCATCCTCAAAAGAGCTTCTCTTCTGTATACATATAGCCCGATATGAGCGTAATGTTTTGCAATTCCAGCCTGTCTTTCAAAAGGAATCGCTGCCCGCGAGAAATAAAGCGCTTTTGCGTCATTTGCTATAACTGCTTTTACCAGGTTCGGGTTCAGTATTTCATTTTTATCGGTAATTTCCCTTATGAGCGTTGAAATATCAGCGTTTTTATCCGAAACCAGGCATTGTATGGCTTTATCTATGCTCTGCGGAGTAATCAGCGGCTCGTCGCCCTGGATATTCACAGCTATTTCTATATCAGGATTATCTCTTATAACCTGTGCAACCCTGTCACTGCCGCTTTTATGTTCGGCTGAAGTCATCCGGGCTTCGCCTCCAAAGCTTTTTACGGCATCATAAATTCTTTGGTCGTCTGTAGCCACAATAACGCTATTTACAAGTGATGACTTCTGAGCCTGCTCATAAACCCATTGAACCAGACACTTTCCCCGGATTTCAACAAGAGGTTTTCCCGGCAACCTGCTTGAAGCGTACCGTGCCGGAATTATGGCAGTGATTTTCGTCATACAACTTCTTTCCAGACTTCATTATTCTCAAGAAGTTCCTGGTCAAGTTCATTTTCATTGGAAGCGATGACCGCAGCCACTACAGCGTCGCTGGTTACGTTAACCACTGTTCTGAACATATCTACCAGCCTGTCAAACGCGAATACTAAAATATATGCCTGCCCTACCTCTTCAAAAGACAGTTTCAGGCTGCCCTGTAAAATCAGCGCCATTGTAATAACTCCCGCGCTTGGAATACCTGCTGAAGTGCTGGATGCGATTATTGCAAAAATACCGATAAGTACTATTAAAAGCGGGGATAAGGTAATATCATAAGCCTGGGCTATGAAAATTACCGCGATTGACTGGAACAGTGCTGTTCCGTCCATATTCATCGTTGCGCCGAGCGGTAATACAAAGCTGCATACCTTGCTGGAAATTCCCGCCCTTCTCTCACAACAGGCAATGGTTACAGGAAGAGTAGCTGAGCTGCTTGCCGTACCGAATGCAACCATCATGGCTTCCGTTATTGCCTGGTATAAGGATGTGAATTTGATTTTGGAGAATAACTTGATTACCAGCGGGTATGTCACAAAAAATTGCAGTGCAAGACCAAGAAGGATTACTGATGCGTAAACCCAGAGTTCCTTGATTGTTCCTAAACCTGTTTTTGCTACCGTATAAGCCGTAAGAGAAAATATACCCGGTGTTGCTATGACCATAATCCAGTCAGTAACTTTCATTGTGGCGGCAAAGACTGATTCAAAAAATGCTACTACAGGACGGTTTACTTCTCCAATTGATGCAAAAGCTGCTCCAAAAATAATTACGGCAAGTAAAATCTGAACCATTGTGGTCTCCATGCCGTTTTGTGAAGAATCTTCCTCTGCCAGGGGGCTGCCCGGAATCATATTTAAAATTAATCCCGGAATATTCGAAGTATTTTCCTTTATCATTTCAACTTTTTCCTGTGCCAGATTAGACTGCTGCACATCGATTTTATGCTTTATTCCCTTGCCCGGTGAAGTTACGAGGGCAAGTGTGATTCCTATAATTACGGCAATTACTGTAATTAACAGGTAGTACCCGACCATTTTGATCCCGATTTTACCGAGCTGCCTGCTGTCTCCCAGGCTTGCGATTCCTATGATAATTGCGCTTACTACCAGAGGCACAACAATCATCTGGATTAATTTTATAAATGCCTGTCCTGCAAAATAAAGCGCGTCATGAAACGAAGTTGAATCGCCCTGTTGAAACGGAAACAAAAGCCCTACAATCACTCCGCCTATCAGTGCAAGAAATATATGCCAGTTTCTTTTTATGCCGAGTCCGATTGCAACTAATATTTGCCAGTGTAATTTCATATATAATCCCTCTCAATCCTAATTCAAAATTATAACAATATTATCTCAAGCTTATTTTATAATTACAAAAAAATTTTTTTATCGTTTATTTCGTGTATGTGAAGAAATGTTTCATTTTTTCTTTAAAAACACTTCAATTAAGGAAGTAATAAAAAATTCCGGACTACCCCAAAAAAAAAGTAAAGGATGTGCCTTTACTTCAAATTTTTAATGTGTGAGGTGAAAGAGGTATGTGAGGTACTCTAGGGAAAAAGTTTTTTGCAATTACCCTATTTCCCCTTCTACCCTGGAATAAGTATGTTCCCTTGTATGAATGTGAGTATGTGAGTATAAGTATGTGTGTGCTTAGTGATTAAATAATGTTCCGAACTTACTACCTAACCTGTCCCTTCCAGTAATTCTTTATAAAACCTGCTTATTGACTTTATGCATTGCTATTTATAATATTACCAACAGTCGCAGCTAACTTTACAGGTACCTCCATCTTTACTGTTTCATTATTACCCTTTACTGTTTCATTATTACCATTTAATGCTTGTCCCACTTGCATGTCATTGCCGCCGCCTTTTCCACCGAGTAAGGAAGCCATATCCTTTCCTATATTTGTAACATCTTTTGCAATGTTTAATCCTGCTCCAATTGGTCCAAATACCATGTTAAATCCTCCTTTTTCCCTCTATTTTTTCTTTAATTAAATTAACCTCTCTCCCCGAATCATAAAATAATCTATTATAACTTCAGGTTACGCTGATAAATTTTGTTTTAAAAAAACTTTTTGACATTTCCCTGATATCTAAGATCTCTAAATTAAAAAATTCCCTTTTCTATAGATCACCCCCCTGTTTCTGTAAAAAAATTTTAAACCGCTTTTAACATTTGCTAAAAAGTTAAATAGTTAATTTGCTTGATTTTTAAATGTTGAATTAATCCCTTTTCCTTTAAACTAAATCTTTACCCTTTTATTTATCCCTTGTATTAATATAAAAACAAGTAGATAGAAAAAATTGCTCTTTTTATAAAAATTTTTTTTAAAATCAGCTTAAAACCTGCAAATAGCTTGAAAAATTTTTATCAGGGCTTTTTTGTTTATAATTATATTTAGCGTTAATATGTAAGTATAATCGTTTTAATATTTCACAGGATGGAGGTAAAAACCGCTAATGACAAGGTTTTTTAGAATAAATTCAATAAAAGTGTTTTTTTTGACGCTGGTTTTTCTGGCATGTAATAATACGTCATTTGCTGGTGAAACGCCGCAATATTCCTACAAAGAATTTAAGCCTTTTAAAATGGTGTTTTTACCTGATATTCATCTTTCTTTTGCTGATAAGCCAGACAAAATCTTATTCAGGGAGAGCATGGTAATATTCCAGGATGTGATAAAACGGCTTAACCAGGAAAAACATCCGGATTTTGTAGTTTTTGGCGGGGATCTTACGCATAATGAAGACGGCATGTTTTCTGACATGCCGATGTTCCTGGATATAGCAGCTGACCTTAATGCCCGGTATTACGCTGTTTTTGGGGACAGAGACGCTGACGTCGCGGAAAATGTTTCTAAAGAAGTCTTCGTAAAAGAATTTGATGAGTTTGACTATGAAACTTCGCAGCAGACTTTCTGGTCGGCTGAACCTGTTGAAGGAGTACTTCTGGTCGGGCTTGACACATCCGTTCAGGGTAAAAAATACGGTTATCTCAATATTCACCAGCTCTTCTGGCTGGACGGCGTGCTTAAAGCCAACAGGGACAAGTTCACTGTAATAGTGATGCATCATCCCCCGATTTCAGCAACCGACGCTGATAAAGATATCTGGAAAGATTATACCCTGGAAAAACCCGGTCTTTTTCTTGAGTTGATTGCCCTTTACCCTCAGGTAAAAATCATTTTAAGCGGGCATCATCTCAATAATTACGTTCAAAAAATAAACGAAAAGCTTTTTATTACCTGCCCTTCCATAGCTGCATACCCTAATATGTATAAAATTCTCAAGGTTTACCCGGACAGGGTGGAAGTTGAAAATGAAAAGATCAGCTTTAAGCAGATTATCAAAAAAGCCGGGAAAAATATGATAAAAAGCACTTATGCTAAGGAATTTAACCCTAAAAAGCCGAAAGATGTAATTAAATTCCAGAAAGGAAACAGGTTTAGCAGGAAGGATAAGTATTATTTCGGGGAAGATAAATCCGGTTTTTTCCGTTGATTTTCATTATGATTTACTCAAGTTGCCATTTATAAAAATTTCGTTATTTTACATTACAAAATTTTTTCAAAATGCCCGCCCATGAATGAGGTGATGCTCCCGCTTACGCAAGCAAAGCCGGATCTTCACCTTTGCTTCGCAATTTAACAATTCCATATAGATTTTTGAGTTAGTTGCGTAAGTCCTGTTCTTAATGTAAATTTTTTGCAGTTATATACAATCCCATAGTAAAATACAGAAAATTATCACGGGAGAGGATTTTATACTAAAAAATGCACATTATTGAGCAAATTAAACCTGATAATTTTGAAAAAACAAGAGGAATTTATGAGGATTTCAGAAATAAAGCCCTGCAAGATTATAAATATACTACCCAGCCCATAGAATTCAGGGATTTTATCCTTAACATCAGGGAAAACCGGCTTGATGCCCTGGTTTTATTTGAAAACACGGTTCCTTCAGGAATTTTAATTTATTCTCCCGAACAACATAAAGTTATAGAAATAAACGCAATTCATACTTTATATGACCAGCATGAGAACAGCAGAAGATTTGTTCTTCTTGAAGAACTGGTAAAACAGCTTCAGCATAAAGATAACTGGAAGGCTATAAGCTATGCAATGCTCGGCAGGCAGGAGACATTTGTAAGGGATATTGCGCTGCTGGATTTTAAATTTGTCGGGCAATCAATAGTTAAGTTTGATTTTCAATCCCCGGTTTGTTTCCGTATTTTTAAAAATGCTCAAATCCATGATATGAAAGGATATAAGCTGGCTGTATGGGACGAAAAATATAAAAAGCAGATTATTGAGCTGGCAAACCTTGCTTTTAAGAACACTAAAAACGCGCATTTTGACCCTCGTTTTCTTACATATGAAGGCACGCAGGATGTGCTAAATATGATTTTAGAAGATATGTACGGAAAATTTTTACCGTATCAATGCAGGCTCATTCTGAGGGAAAACAGCCTGCAAGGGTTTTGTCTTACTACCATGGCTGCAGAGGACAAAATAAATATTCCTCTTATCGCCGCAAAAAAAGATATCCGCAATAAGGGCATGGGAAAATTTCTTTTAAAAAGTGTTTTATCCGGTTTTATCGGGCTGATCGGGGAAAAGAAAATTTCATTATCAGAAATCAACGCAACAGTTGATACTGATAATTATCCTGCTGTCAGAATGTACAGGAGGCTCGGGTTTAAAGAAGAATATTTTTACCCTCATTCGTATTTAAAGAATAAAAATTACCGGGATTAAGCTTTATCGCCCCCCGCACGTTTCAGAAGGTTTTCTTTTCCGATTAAATAATACAGGATTAAGCCTGCTACGGGTAATATCAGGATAATTAAAATCCATCCGGCTTTTTTAATCCCTTTTTTAGGTCCGGTCAGAATATCAAATATAGCAACCAGGTTTAAAACAAAAATCAATGGGGCAAAAATAAATTCTAATATTTCCATCTGGCTGTCTCCTTGCTACTGCTTTGATTCATTAATTTTAAAGGAACTTTGTTTTCTTTATCTACCCCCTACCTTTAAAGGGGGACTTTGGAGTTTTTTGGTCTCGCTGCCCTCGCTGTGCTCGGTCGCTCGACCCTATATAATTAATGAATCAATCTACTACTTAGTAAATTCTATAAGTTATATTAAACATAAAAGTGTAAAAATTCCTTATCGCAAGTATCTATTTTTTTAAAAAAAATAACAGGAAACCTCTTCAGGAAATTGTTTATATTAAGAACTTATCTGTAACTACAGGTTTGTCACCCCGTGTCAAGCACGGGGTGGACAGGGCAATTCAATTCTAAAATTCTTAATAGGCTCAAAAATGTCACCCCGCACTTGCGGATTGCTCGCAGAGAGTGAAGCGAAACTCGTTTAATGCGAGCAACCAAGCTGATGCGGGGTCTATTCAATTTTCAATTACCTGCAATGATCCCAAATTGGATAGATGCCGTGTCAAGCACAGCAGGACAGTCATTTTTTTGCTTTAGAATTGAAAAACCCTGCGGGGTGGAAATTTTTCCAGCGTTTTTTGTTTATGCTGTTATTTATTTATGAGAACGAGAGCATTGCCTCAACTAAGGCTCTTACTTTCGGCTCATGTTTGGCGTAAGCATCAGGGAATGCAGATCTTTGTACATCCTGTGCTGCCTCAGTTACTTCTTTATTCACATAATCGGTCTTTAATAATGCATCTGCAAACTTACGTGTTGCATAGACCGGGTCCATAACCTGCTGTTCGCTTCCCCAGCCGCAGGATGGTCTTTGCTGGAATAATCCCAGGGAATCCCTGTCTCCATAAGGCAGGTTTCTAAGACTGGATTCCTGCATTGCTGTTGCTAAAGCTATTATCATCGCTCTTTTGGTATCTTCCGGGCTTTTCTCTGCTTCCTTGCACTCTTCTATAATTACAGATGCTATGATAAAGGCATTGTTGAGTTGTTCCTGTGTTAGTCCGAAATCTTGCGGATTAAGATTAGTATTTATTTTATCTCCGATAATATTATTTCTTTCCTCCGGGGAAATCTGTTCAGCTTTGATATAAATTCCACGATCATTTAACACTTTGATTAATTCAGGAGTGTTATTCAGATCTACGAACTGTCCCCGGGTATAATTACGTCCTAATTCCTCCAGTCCGGTTATATCACCGGGAGTCATTCTGTAGTTGCTTAAATCACCATAAGGATATGCCTGTTGTCTTAATAATTGTATCATCTGATCTTCACTTAGAACTTTTCTCGAAAATTCCGGTGCTCCTGGCGTTAACAAAAGTTTGGATAAAATACTCTTTAAAAAACCGGGAAAAATATTTCTTGATGAATTCTGAATCCCGGTCATTTCCGGTAATGATTTCAGGGCGGGATCAAAAATATCCCCGTCAAATGCCCCATTTTTTGATTCAGCTATGAGCATTTTACCAACAAATGCCTGTTGCAGTTCCTGGTTAGCTGTTAAATTCCCGGTATAGAGCCCTTTATTACATCCAAAAAGTTCCTTATAAGCATCATTTAATTCATGATCCTTAAAAAGATTCCCAAATCGTCCGTCTTTTATGTCCAGTTTGTAAATATCCCCGAGAAACCTGGTTGTTTGTTCCCCAAAACCTACTATTTCTGTCATTTCCCCTTTCCCTTTTTAATATAAATATTCCTCCTATACCTTCTTATTTATATTAAAACAATCAGGAATGAAAAATTGCTATTTTTTTTAAAAAAATTTCTGCGGTTCCGCAAAAAATAGCGGAAAGAGTAAGAGCCGGATGAAGTTTCCTGTTTTAAGCCCTTTCGAGTTTCAGTGTTTCCGTAGTAACGTCAGCCACCTGCGAAGGTCCGAAATACTGGATAGGTCCGGGATAAACATAGCAATCTTCCATAGCCCAGGTTTCCCGGTTTTTGCTGAATTTTTCAAAAGGCGCCCCATCGATTTCTACAAGAGCTTTTTTGATAACAGGTTTTTGTTTTCCATGCCTTTTTTCCATATTCATCATTGAAGTCAGGGGTATTCCGCCTGCAATCCAGTCTTGCGCGGGTTTTGTAAGGTTTCTTACAGAGGAAATATACCCGCTAAGCCCAAACCGGACAAGCGCAAAAGCATTGTATCCCAGGGAATAGCAGTAATCCGCGTCAAAATTGGAAGGGGCAGCGCATCTGCCTTCGTAACCGAAAAAATGTGTCTGGGTAGAGAATTTGCCTTTATACTCATTATTTTTCTTCATCTCTGAGAGTTTTACCTCGAGCATTTCAGTAAGCAGTTTTTCAGTTTCAATTTTGGAAACCTGTACATTTCCGTGAGGGTCTCTGTCTAAGAGGAGCTGAATTTGAATAGATTTTGGAAGTAAATTAAACAGGTTACTGTTTTCAGATTTAAGTAAGCCTTTTATGTAAGCTATTTTTGTATCCCATCCGTGCATGGAGCTGTATTCCTCTTTGTTCTCACATTCAGCAAGCTGGTCATTGAGGTTTGAGATCAATTCTTTCATTTCAGGGATAAATTCTACTAATCCCTCGGGAATCAGTACTATTCCGAAATTTTTTCCGTTTTCCGCTCTTCTGGCAATGATATCAGCCATATAATCTATTATCCTGGCAAGCGACATGTTTTTTGCTTTTACTTCCTCAGAGACCAGCGTGATATTAGGCTGGGTCTTTAGCGCACACTCAAGCGCTATATGGGAAGCACTTCTTCCCATTAATTTAATAAAATGCCAGTATTTTTTTGCGGAATTTGCGTCTCTCTGAATATTGCCTATCAATTCAGAATAAACTTTTGTTGCTGTGTCAAAGCCAAAGGAAATTTCTATCTGTTCGTTTTTAAGGTCGCCGTCAATTGTCTTTGGAACGCCTATTACCTGGATATTTTCGCCTTTTTTCCTGAAAAACTCGGCAAGCATAGCAGCATTTGTATTGGAATCGTCCCCGCCTATGATTACTATGGCTGAAACTTCAAGGTTTTTACAGGTCTGAAGGGTCTTTTCAAATTGTTCTTCTGATTCCAGTTTTGTCCTGCCCGAGCCTATTATGTCAAACCCACCTGTATTCCTGAACTGATCTATATAATCCCCTTCAATTTCCCTGTATTGTCCGTCAATAATTCCAGCAGGTCCGCCGAGAAACCCTAAAAGCCTGTTTTCAGTGTTAGTTTCTTTGATAGCGTCATAAAGCCCCGCTATAACATTATGTCCTCCCGGAGCCTGACCGCCCGAGAGAATTACTCCCACATTAATTGTTTTTTCAGCAGCTGCTTCTGTTCCGGGCTCAAATGTTACTATTTTTGCGCCGAACAGGTTAGAGAACATATTTTTAATTTCCTCAGCGTCTCCTGCTGCTGATGTTGTTTCACCTTCCATTATTTTTAAGTTATTAATTCCCTGTTTTAAGGAAGCGGGAAGTTTTGGCTCATATTCACTCCTTGCTTTTTGCAGGGGGGAAATTTGTTCTGCTTTTTGAATTATTTTAGTCATTTTTCAACTCCATTCATATGCCATATACGTTTTTATAACTTATTTATACCATGTTAAAGTCTGATTTCCAGCATTTTATCCGCTAAAATTTTTCAGGTATTTAGAGCCCGTCCTGTTAAAAATTATTTTCCTATACAGAAATTCGAAAAAATATTGTTTATAATCTCATCACTGACTACTTCACCTGTGATCTCACCCAGGTTAATTAAGGCTGATTTTAAATCTATGGAAATTAAATCCTGAGGATCCTGCTTTTCACAAGCTTCCAGGGTTCTTATTAAAAATTCCCTGCTCTTTTGCAGGCATTCCTGCTGGCGTAAATTAGTACAAAATTCACTATCTGATACGGTATTAGATAAAATTATATTCTCAATAGCTTTTTTAAGCTCGTTTAAACCGGTTTTATCTTTTGAAGATATTTTTATAACATCGTTTTCATTCGGAATTTTTTCTGCAAGATCAAGCTTGGAGCCAACTTTTAATATTTTTTTCCTGTTTTTTATTTTCTCAATGGTTTTAACATCCTCATCAGTTATTCCCAGGGTTAAATCATATACATAAACAATAATATCTGATGTTTGCAAAGTCTCTTTAGTTAAATTTATTCCCAGCAATTCAATATAGCCGTTCGGGGAATTAATATCAGGTTCCCTGAGTCCGGCTGTATCTATAAGAGTCAGGGGAATACCGTTAATATCAATTGATTCCTCAATAATATCCCTTGTAGTTCCCGGAATTTCCGTTACAATAGCTCTTTGTATATCCAGAAGAGCATTGAAAAGCGAAGATTTTCCCGCATTCGGCTTACCCGCAATCGCTGCACGGACACCATGCCGCATAAGGTTTGAGGCGGCAGAGCCGGTTAAAATACTATCTATTTCTGAAATTAAAATTTTTACCTTTTGCCGGATATACAGATATTCCGGTTCATCAACTTCTTCCGGGAAGTCCACGGCTGCTGTTATTCGGGATAAAAGACTTAAAAGTTCTGTTCTTAATGAATTAATTTTTTCGGTAAGCCTGCCTGATAGGTTATGGGCAGATATTTGAGAAAACCTGTCAGTTCTGGCATGTATCAGGTCAAGAACAGCTTCAGCTTTACTCAGGTCAAGTTTTTTATTCATAAATGCCCTTTTGGAAAATTCCCCGGGCTCTGCAAGTCTTGCCCCGTTTTTTAAACAGAGCTTAAGGATTTTTCGGACGATATTAATACCGCCATGACACTGAATTTCAAAAACATCTTCCCCCGTAAAACTATGAGGAGTCCTGAAGCATAACAAGACAGCTTCATCCACGGGCTGTAAATTTTCGTGTATCCAGCCGTAATAAATCCTGTTAGCCTTAAACTCAGGCAGCTCCTTTTTTTTCAGGTCAGAAGTAAAAATTTTTTCTATGATGTTCTGTGATTTACTGCCGCTGATTCTGATAACACCTATTCCTCCTGTACCTGCAGGAGTTGCAACGGCTGCTATGGTGTCATTCTGAGTATAAGTGTTCATCTACCATTTTTGTTTCTTGTTTTTCTGTCCTGAAAAACTGCCTTTTTGTTTTTTCTCCCCTGAATCCCCCGGTTGCTGGGAAGATTCCTCTGATTCTTTAAGCTCTTTGTCCTTAGCCTGAATATCTATTATCTGTTCTTTCTGCATTTTAGCTTTTTCTTCTTCTTTATCCAGCATTTTATTTACACTTACTGACTGTATAACCTGGATAACATTACTTACAATAAGATAAAGCAATACTCCTGCAGGAATCGGGAAGAAAATAAACATGCCCGTAATCATTATAGGCATTATTTTAGCCAGGCTCTCCTGCATTGCTTTTTGCTGGGGGTCTGTAACTGATGTTTTGCCTGTCATTGTCATTACTTTCTGGGCAAAAAACATTGTTGCGCCGAATATAAGTATCAATACCAGGACATCAAAATGAAAAATAGTTTCTGACTTATCTGTCTGAGCCATTGCAAACAGAAATGAACCTTTTTTTTCAAAGGTTAATTTTTCTATTTCCCTGGTTGAATTGTTTATAACTGCAATCTCAGCTTTTTGAAACTCTTCATCAAGCTGCTTTACCGAGAGATTGAGGTCATATAGATTCATTTTAAAATCTACAGGTTCACCGGGAATTAAACTTCCCTGAACTTTTACGGCTTTTTTAGGGTCTGAAATATTTACTTCTTCTACTTTTCCGTTTTTTAAATATACTTTAGCCGTCTTTTCCACAGAAAAGCTGTCTGCCTGCGAAACACCGAATATCTTATCGCCGGATTTTCCCGCATGGCTTCTTAAGGTTGTATCAAGCCTGTCAATGAATAAAAACGACGAATCTCCTGCCATTTGAGTAAATTGCGTACTCATTAAGGCAGTATAGAGCAGAATAAATACAGGCATCTGGATCAGCAAAGGAAAGCACCCGCCAAACGGATTAAAGCTGTGTTCTTTGTAAAACTCGCCCATTTTCTGCTGCATCATCTGCGGATTGTTTTTATACCTGCTCTGAATTTCTTTTAATTTTGGCGAGAGCTGCTGCATCTTTCTCATTGATCTTTGCTGGGAAACTCCTAACGGCCACATTGCAACTCTTACTATTACCGTGAGAAGAATTATTGCAAGTCCCCAGCTGCCTGCTATATCTGCTAAAGATTTTAATACCTGTACTGTTAGACTAGTAAAATCCACTGTTTAATAACCTTTCTAATTTATGATGCCGAAATAAGTTAATATAAACTATCGATAATTATAATCACACAAACAACCAATTATTTAAAACATTTATGGCAAATATTTTTAAATAACTAACCCGAATCGCCAATTAGCCAAAAGCAAGGGTCTGACCATGTAATTAGAGATTCGAGTTAAATAACCTGAATCACGAAATACATAAAACTCTGTAATAGCCTGCTGAAATTTTCTCAAAATCTATATGGAATTGTTAAGGGACTCCGTCCCTTAACCACCTCTGAGGGTGGGCGGGTGGGCGATTTTGAGAAAATTTCAAAAAATACAATTCGTGATTCGAGTTATTTAACAATTCTTAATTGATCATATAAATTAATTTTGAAGTATAATAGTATCATTGAATATTGTACAAATTTAGAATATAAGAGGTGCTTAAATGGCAGTAAAAGAAAAAGAAGTTGCAGAGACAACAAAAATGTTTAATCAGGTTGATCCTGAAAAGAAAAAATCTCTGGATTCAACCATTAACAAGATAGAAAAGGACTTTGGCAAGGGAGCTATTATGCCCCTCGGGGAGAAGACAGCTGTTGCGGTGGAAGTGATTCCAACGGGCATATTATCCCTGGATGTTGCGCTCGGAGTAGGGGGAGTTCCAAGAGGAAGAATTATAGAAATCTTCGGACCTGAAAGCAGTGGTAAAACCACTCTTGCCCAGCATATTATTGCGGAAGCACAGGCAAAAGGAGGTATAGCAGCATTTATAGATGCAGAACATGCCCTTGACCCTGAATATGCAAAAAATCTCGGGGTAAAAATTGATGAGCTTCTGGTAAGCCAACCGGATACAGGAGAGCAGGCGCTTGAAATTACGGAAGAACTTGTAAGATCAGGCGCAATTGATGTTGTAGTAATAGACTCAGTTGCCGCCCTGGTTCCAAAGGCTGAAATTGACGGTGAAATGGGCGATGCTCATATGGGTATCCAGGCAAGACTTATGAGCCAGGCTTTAAGGAAATTAACAGGCATAGTAGGTAAAACAAGAACGACTGTTATATTCATAAACCAGCTTCGCCAGAAAATCGGGGTATTTTACGGAAACCCCGAAACCACAACAGGCGGTAATGCCCTGAAATACTATGCCAGCCTGCGTCTGGATATAAGGAAGACTGAAACGCTTAAAAAAGACGGGAGTGAATACGGTAACAGGGTAAAAGTAAGGGTACTGAAAAATAAGGTTGCCCCGCCTTTCAAGCTTGCGGAATTTGACCTTATTTACGGAGAAGGCGCATCTAAAATAGGATGCATCCTTGATGTTGCTGTTCAGATGAATATAGTTGATAAATCAGGAAGCTGGTACAGCTATAAAGAAGAAAAACTCGGACAGGGAAGGGAAAAATCTGTTGAATTCCTTACCAATAATCCTGAAGTTCTTAAAGAAGTCGATAATCTTGTAAGAACTAAACTCAAAAGCTCGCGAGAAGCAGCTAAAGAAACTTTAGAAGCTGAAAGTGAAAAGCAGACATAACTCAAACCTGCTTATAGTAAGTATTTTTACAAATTACTTATATTGCTGTATATAAAATAATTTATGTTGTGCTATACTAGACGTCAAAAGAAATTAATAAAAAGATATAAAAAAATGAACTCACTACTATCTGATGACGTAAACAAAAATCGGTTATAATCCTGGTTTATTTTTAAAACTTTCGCCAAAGGTTATAATATTAGCAGTAAGAGTTATAAACTTTAACTTAATTTTTAATCAGTATTAGTTATATATTTTATAAAGAGGTACAGAACAATAGATCTCTCATTATTAACTATTATATGTCTTGCTATTATTGCAGCATTGCTTCTGGGATACGTTGCATTTCTTCATATGAAAGTAAAAAAACAAAACGATCAGCTGGGTATTTTTGCTGATAAAGTAGCAAAAATCAGCGAAGAAACAAGGAAAAAAACCCTGGAAGCAGAAGAAAAACTAAGAATCCAGAAAAAAGAAGCCCTGCTCTCCGCAAAAGAATCCCTGCAAAATGAAAAAAAGGAACTGGAGCAGGAAGTAAAGCAAAGAAGGCAAGAGCTAAGCAGGTTTGAAAACAGGCTTCTTGAAAAAGAAGAAAAGATGGAATTTAAAATCCAGTCTGTTACTGACAGAGAAAACGACCTTGCTAAAAAGCTCGATGAATTGTATGAAAAAGAAGATTACCTTGCAGAACTTGTACAAAAACAAGTACAGGAACTGGAGAGAATTTCCGGGGTTTCGAGCGAAGAAGCAAAAAAATTGCTCCTGGAGCAGATGGAAAAAGAATTAAAAATGGAAGCTGCCCAGCTAATCCGTGAAAACGAAAATTACATAAGAGAAACCTCAAATGCAAAAGCAAGAGAAATTCTCTCATCTACAATGCAAAGATGTGCAATTGACCAGGTCGTGGAATCCGCTGTTTCCGTGGTTAACCTGCCTAATGACGAAATGAAGGGAAGAATAATCGGAAGGGAAGGCAGAAACATCAGAGCCCTTGAAACACTTACTGGTGTTGACTTAATTATTGACGATACACCGGAAGCTGTAGTTCTTTCATCATTTGATCCTATAAGAAGGGAAATTGCCAGGGTTGCTCTTGAAAAATTAATAAGTGACGGTCGAATTCACCCTGTCAGGATTGAAGATATGGTTTCCAAAGCAGGTGAAGAGATTCAGGAATTGATGTTTAAGGAAGGAGAAGCAGCAGCGCTGAGTCTCGGAATCATAAACGTGCATACGGAAATCATTAAAACACTCGGCAGGTTATATTACAGAACAAGCTACGGGCAGAATGTACTCAAACATTCGGTAGAAGTAGGAAATCTTGCCGGCTCAATCGCCATGGAAATAGGAGCGGATGTTGAGCTTGCAAAAAGAGCCGGACTTCTTCATGATATAGGAAAAGCACTTGACCAGGACCAGGAAGGAACCCATGTCCAGCTTGGTGTTGATTTTGCAAGGAAATACGGTGAAAGTGAAGAAATAATTCACTGTATAGAGGCGCATCACGACAATATAACAGCAAACACAGTTGAAGCTGAGCTTATAAAGATAGCTGACGCTCTTAGCGCGGGAAGACCCGGAGCAAGACGTGATACACTTGAAATTTACATTAAAAGAATTAAGAAACTCGAAGAAATTGCCACCAGCTATGAAGGCATAAAAAGATCTTTTGCGGTCCAAGCTGGTCGTGAAGTCCGGGTAATGATACAGCCCCAGTCATTTGACGATGCCGCGGCAAATAAACTTGCCCGGGATATAGCAAAAAGAATCGAAGCCGAGATGGATTACCCGGGTCAAATAAGGGTCACTGTAGTAAGAGAAGTCAGAACTACAGAAATAGCAAAGTAGAACCAGGATTCTCAAAGAGTTTAATTAACTCTAATCTCTAACTGCATGGTCATATTTTTGGCTGATTGGCGACTCGGGTTAATTATAAAAGTCAGTATATAGAAGTCTAAAGCAGCTGAAAATCCCCGTGCTTCTCAATATGCTTTGCCAGGCCGCCATCATTCAGGATTTTTATCATAACCCCGGGCAGAGGAGTTATTTTAATATCAGCTGATTGTGTTTTGTTCCTGATAATTCCTACGGATAAGTCCAGTTCAAGCTCATCACCCTGATTAATCCTGTCAGTGTCGCATTCTACAACCAGAAGTCCTATATTAATCGCATTTCTAAAAAATATCCTGGCAAAAGATTTTGCCAGAACCGCGCTAACACCTGCAATCTTTAAAACCTGAGGGGCATGTTCTCTGGAAGATCCAAGCCCAAAGTTGTTTCCTGCTACTACAAAGTCGCCCGGGTTCATTTTTGTGGCGAATCCGGGGTCTGCATCTTCCAGAACATGTTTTGCAAGCTCAGGCAGGTTTGTCCTGAGATGAAAGAGCCTTCCGGGTGCTATATGGTCTGTGCTTATGTTATCGCCGAATTTCCACGCTTTTGCTTTTTTTATCATTATAGTTTCTCCTTATTTAATAAAACTCATACAGACATACCTCTACTCCCCAGGAATTTTCGGATTCTTTTACCTGCCGGGATTTTATTAACCTGGCGTTTTTATCCAGATAATCCCTGATAAAGGCTATTTCATCACTGCTATTCAGAGATTGTAAATAGAACCATGCCTTTTTGTGCTTGTTTTTAATCAAGTTAATTTCCTTTATAAATATGTTCTTTTTTTGATCATTGAAATCCCAATCCCAAATTAATGCCGAGCCTATAAAAACCTGGTTGGGAATATTATACCTTGTCATATAATATGTATACACTACAAATCCCCTGTAATATATATAAACAGGATCGCTTTTAGAGGAGTTTTGCTCCATAAACCTGAAATGATCATGCATTGTGGGTATTTTTCTTTTATTTAAATAACCTGCTTTCAATATGGGGATCTGAAATAAAATGAACAGAGCCAGAGTTGCAAGCAGGGTTTTTTGCAAAATATCTTTTGTAAAAAATTTTTGTAAAATATCCCCTGAATCCAGACTTTTAGCTAAAAACAGTATAAAAATCGGCGATAAGAATAATATTAGCCTTAAGCCAAAAGGATAGAGCTTTAAAGCAGAAGCAATTAAATTAAGTATTACGGGAAGAAAAAGTAAAAAAGATTTTTATATTTTCCTGTCCAAAAAACCTTTTTCCTGCAATCAAAAGAATTAATGCAATCATTACATCAGATGAATACGGCTTTAAAAAACTACTGTAAAAAATCAATTGTCCTGATATAGCAAATAAAAATACTCCAAATAACAGGCTTTTCTTGCTTAGGTAGTCTTTGGCAAAGAAATAAAACAGGAAAATAGAAGCTATACCGCTTATTAAAGGAAAAAATCTGAGAGGTGATCTGAAAAGTCTGCTACAAAAAGAGAAAATGTCATTCCGAGGAGCGGAACGAAGTGAAGCGACGTGGGAATCTATCCAATTATCATTATA
>JANQEP010000108.1 GCA_028278305.1 Candidatus Gastranaerophilales bacterium | reverse complement strand
CGGAGCAGTGGCGGCGTGTCATGCTTTAAATAAAGGTGTTAATTACGGAGAAGGCTGCAATACCGGGGAATGCACAAAAAACTCAACAGGCTGGCGATTACCTACAAATGATGAAATGCAAAGCTGGCGCACAAACCCCGCCAGAACTCTGACTGCCAAAGCTCTCGCCCTTGAACTTTGTAATTTCACTAGCGGTAAATTGTCGCCTTACTGCAATTACTATTCCGGCTGTAGAGTTTCCTACGCTTCCACTTGCTACCCCTCTCACTTGTGGTTAGCAGAGCCTTCTAGCAGCATTAACTTTTACTCTACAACACTATTTTCTGATGACGTATTAACTGGTCCCGACGGTCACCATCGTTTCGATTTTGCCTTTTCAGTCCGGTGTACCAGGAGTTTATGATTTAATTATTTTATGAACCTATTCCCTGCCATAGTCAGTGTAAGGACCTACTTCGCAACCCGTTGCTTCTTGGAATGACACAAGGGGAGTTTTTTATCAATTTTCCTTACTGTTTAAATCCTGCCACCTGGCTTTGAGGCAGTTTTTCCTCTTTTGTTTCCCTGAATTGCCTGGAAAAACTCTTGATAATGCTCTCTCTTTTCCTTCTTACAATCATATCGGTAAACGCTTCCAGCCTTGTGATAAATCCGGCTTCCCCGGTATGCTCATCAACAGTAAGGTTTAAAAGAGGCTTGCCGTATTTTTTCGCGAACCTGGTAATTCTCTCTATCATTATGGAATCAGGACCGCATCCGAATGAAGTTAACGTTAATATACCGTCAATGTTCTTATCAACAAGGTAATAACCCGCCGCGCCTGTCATTTCATATTCATTAGCCCAGTAAAGGTTTGTATTAAGTACAGGAAATCCTTTCTTCATCTGCTCTATAGAAAGATGTTCCGGAATATAAGCCTTTACATCAAGCTTTTCAAGTTTTTCAAAGATTCCCATGCTGACCCTGCTGTCATACAGGTTATAGCCATGGGAGATTACAGCCACATTTACCGGGTATTTTCTGTTATCTTCCTCAACCGCATTGATAAATTTGCCTTTAGCAACATTATTCATAGCCTTATGGAAGTTCATACCAGTCCTGAGCATTGCGGTAAAATTATTCTGAGCTTCCCAGCCGGCTTTTGACGCTTTCTTAATAAGCTTTTTATCAGTAATTCCCAGCGGTGCGGCTGATTCGTATAGATACTCATAAAGTCCCTGGTTTTTTTCTGATTTATCGAGGGTCGGCTCTATGAGAAGGAAATTTCTTTTAACCACGTTTCTTACCAGATCAGGAAGTCCTCTTATCTTTGAGCAGTTATAAATTTTCGGGGCTATTGACTGGTGGCTCGGAACATAGATAACGTCAATGCCTTTATTATCTATAAGATCAAGCACATGACCCATAAATATCTTTACAGGCAGGCAAGTTTCAGGAACAACAAGCTCACTGCCCCGGGAAATCGTTTTTTTAGTGGTAGGAGATGATAAAACAGGTTCTATACCCAGGTAAGTAAAGAAACCATACCAGAAAGGATAATAATTGTAGTAATTCATTCCTCTTGGTATACCAATTTTCATTATAATGCCTCCTTTTTGGATTATTTTCTTACTTTAAATGCCTGCTGTTCCGGGTGAAGGGTCTATTTCAGCATACATCTGCCGGGGTTTTTGGCTCACAATGACGGAATTCGCGCCTGTTACGGTTCATAAGGTCTATAAACGCTTCCAGTCTTGTTATTAAGCCGGCTTTCCCTGTATGTTCGTCAACAAGAAGGGAAATTACCGGGATTTCCTCTTTACGGCTGATATGAGGGAGTATACACTGGCTCATTATTTCGGGAATACAGTTAAAAGGTGTTGCATGAACCACGCCGTCAAGTTTTTTTTCTGCCGCATAAACAGCATCGCCGACGCTTTCAATACATTCACCCCCGATAATTCTTGTCATATACCTTTTTGCTGTTCTGGTTGCCCGTTCCTTGTGTGTTTCCTTTTTTCTTAACCATTTAGGAATCAGGGACTGCCCCATCCATTCAGACAGCATTATCTGGCGGTCAACTTCCGCCCCCAGGCGCCCGAGTTCCTTTTCAATGTCCATATTAACAAAAGGATCAAGAAGAACAAAAAATTCCCCTGTAAGGTAAATTCTTAAAATTTCTTTACTTTTATCAATATATACTTGCTTATATTCTGCCATTGTCTGATCTACAGCTGCTTTAACTTCCCCGGTATTTTGAGCCTTATTAATTAGGTTTCTGCCTTTATTATAAATTTTTTCAGCTTCCCCGAAATTTTTTTCTCTTGGTCTTAAATAAAATAATTCTTTCTCAATTTTATCTAATGCATTAAATTTGGCAAGACAAATTTTTATGCCTTTTACAGCTCTGGTAATGCTTTTATTGTCCGTTGCCCTGCTGAATTTGTTTACAATTTCCTTAAATTTGCCTCCATAAAGGTCAAATACAATCATTTCAAAATCATAGCCAAGCTCTTTTAGTTTCATTTCAGCCATTTTAGCGTAATTTCCAAGCCTGCATGTCCCGGGCGCCTGGAACATAAGAAGTATATTTGCCCCCTGGTCCAGAGCCTGGATATAATTTCCCAGGTTCATTTTATAGGGAAGACACATTGTTTCGGGGCTGTATCTTGTCCCTATAGTCAGGGCTTGTTTATTATTGGGCGGAGCAAGGATTATCTCGGCATTCATTTCCTTTAGCAGGGCACAAATCGGGATGTGAATATTGCCCATTCTGGGAAAGGAAACGATTCTCTTTCTTTTATAGTTACTTCCGGGCATTAATTAAACCTTTTTCTTCGCTAATTTCCTCAGAAATCTTTTCCAGTGCGCTGAAATCCTTACCGCATTTGCACCCGCCTGCTTTTTCACAACCCCCGTGCACTCCACCTTCGGGGACTTTGCTGCTGCAAAGGACTTTTCTGTCGTGATAATATTCGCCGGGCAGCGGGAACATTGTCATATAGTAATCCATAGCCCAGTTTTTATCCATAACCTCTTTAACTTCGTGTGAATAAGCGTCAACTTCCTGCATAATTTCAGGTTTTGTAAGGTAATCAGCTGCTCCCTTATGGGTTTCATACGGCGCAAACCTTTTATAATAAGCCCTTAAAACCTCCGGTCTGTCAACAATCATACAGGGACGAAGCATATTGCCGTCATAGGGAATAGCCTTTCTTATCGCGCTCATAAACGGGCTTGCAAGGGCTTCTGTAAGTGTGCATTCCTTTACATTATGTGTTGCAAGATGCACAAAAGCGCAGGGCTCAACATCACCAAGGCTGTTAACATGAATATACTGCCTGCCGCCTGCTATACAGCCCATCATTTCCGGACCGTCCCCCCAGAAATCTACTGTCATCATAGGCAGGGTGTTTCTTGCATTGTATACATTCTGCTTAATCAGCTCTCTTTGCTCTGCCGTCGGCATTAAAGTCGGGTCAGGATCAGCCCCTACAGGAACATAATGGAATACCCAGGTCCACAGGCTGCCTTTTTCACTCAGCATCTGCATATATTCATCCGAAACAACGTCGCCGGAGTTTTCTTTTGTAGCTGTGATGCTTGCTCCAAAGAAGATTCCCGCTTCCCTGAGAAGGTCCATTTTATCCATAATTGTTCTGAAAGACCCTTTGCCTCTTACTTTATCGTTTTGCTCCTCCCAACCGTTTAAGCTGAACATAGGCGCTACATTCCCGAGTTTTTTCATTTTCTCAACGGTTTTTTCGGTTATTAAAGAGCCGTTTGTGTATACAAAGAAAATGCAGTCAGGGTATTGCTCGATAAGGTCGAAAAAATCCTTTCTGATAAATGGTTCTCCGCCCACAATGAACATCATATGGATGCCCATTTCATTTACGGCTTCATCAAGTACTTTTTTCCACTGGTCAAAAGTTAAATCCTCTTTAACTTCGTAATTATGCGCCCAGCAGCCCGCGCAGTTATAGTTACATTTCTGGGTAATACTTGCCAGTAATACTGTAGGAGGGAAAAATCCGTTTTTTTCCGCAAATCCGGATCTTTTTGTCAGGTTATCACCGTAATAACCGTGGACAAAAAAGTTAAGCAGGAATTTATTCCTGCAATGCGGGTCAAGTTCGTTTATAATTTTTTGCCACCATGCCAGATGAGCATGGTCGGTTTCAAACAGCCATCTCATTCGCCGGGCATGCCTTGCCCCTCCTTCTGAACCTGCTATTTTTTCAAATATTTTTGTCAGCGTAATCAAGTTTTTCTTGCCGGATGTGCCTATAAGGTTAAGTACCTGCCCGAGGATAAACTCCTTTCCCATATTTTTTAAACTGTCTAAATATCCGCTTCGTGATTTCCACATTACATTCTGAGGCAGGACTCTCATTTATTATTTCTCCTTTTTTTAAATTACTGACAGACGATATATGTTTTTTTACAACTTTATTTTCAAGAATAAGTTTAAACAGAAAATAATCAAAAATAAAATGATTCGGTTAAGTTCGAATATCTTAATATTTTCGCTGTAATTGACAATATACTGGTTTGTTTTTATCAACTTGTCCATATTTAATCAATTCCCCTTAAAGACTAGCCCGACCGGCAAACCGGCTTGCCGGGAACTTTTTGTGGCGCTTTATTGGTGTAAAATTTTTATTAGTGACCTAAGAAAATAAACAAGATTTAATAAATGAAGGTGAAAAACAATAATAGCGGTATTTTAAGGGTTGGGTGTAGGGGCGCGAAGCAGTCGGCACTGTCCGCATTACGCACGGAGCCCTACCCACAACATTTTCCCCCTTCCTTCGAAGGAAGGGGGCAGAGGAATGGTAGGCGGGTTTTAGACATTTTTTGTTTTTTAATTTAACTAATTTCCTGATTACTTTTGAAGATTACTAATATGATCATAAGAAAATTTAACGCATTAAAAATATTACTGTGGGAATTATTTCCTAATTTGATGCTTGAAAAAGTGGATTATCACCTGGAGGGTTACTGCTGCAAATGCGGGGATTGCTGCAGGTTTATTTTATGCGCAGAGCCTTTTTCAATGCTGGATTTTAAGCTTATGGCTATGTTTTTCCCAAAATACAGAAGGTTTAAGGTCATAGGAGAAGACGAGAGCGGGAATTTGATAATAGCCTGCAGTTTAATCAAAGAAGACGGGCTCTGTCCTGATTATGAAAAAAGACCGGGAATTTGCAGGGCTTACCCTGACCCGAAAAAAATTTATTCCGGCGGAAACCTCTATAAAAGGTGTACTTACAGGCTCGTCCCTGAAAAAGCTTTTAAAAATTATCTGACATACAAATAAATTAAGGAGCGCAAAAAAAGTTTAAGGGGTAAAGAATAAAAACTTACGCAAAATTTTTTGTTAATTCCTTAAAAGCCTAATGTAAGACCTCATAATTGAGAAAACGGTCTATCCAGCTGAAAAGCATTATTAATTCATAAGGCTTTGGAATATACAGGTCAACTCCGGTGTCAAGAACTTTTTCCTTATTACAGTTTACTGTTGAGACTATTACTTTGATATCAGAATAATTTTGCTTGATTGCCCTGCAAATTTCCAGTTCTTTTTCCGCATTTTCCAGGCTTGTATCAAAAACAACCAGGGCAGGGGTTATTTTTTCAATCATTTCAAGCGCCAGGTCAGCGGAATTTATTGATTCCGCGTTATATCCCTGCATTTCAAGGGTGGTTATCAAAAGATAAGATAGAGCCGCATCATTTTCTACAATTAAAATTTTCCTGTTAGACCTGGTATGCGCCTCATTTCCGGTAATTTTCGGTCTGTCGCTTATCCAGAAAGAGCCGGGCTTGGATTTTGCCAGTCTGTGAACACTCATTGCGCTGTTTATAATACTTTCGACAGTATCAAAATTCTTATGCTGGTTCGATACAATTCCAATATTTACGGATACAAATGGAATTCTTCTTCCTATTTTTTCGTCACCGTCAACAATAAGATAACCCCTGTCTATGTCCTCGTTTGTATAGAATTTTTGTGAGACCATATCAAATGAATAACATAAGAAAACAGCTATTTTTTCAGCTTTTTCAGGCGTGGAAAGTATTACAAACGCTTCATTTCCAATTTGCCCCAAAAAATCATCTTCGTTAAGGGCGGTTTTAATTATTGCTATAAAAGTCTGCAAAAGCTTTTCAGAGGCAATATGACCGTAAGCTTCCCTGTAAGGGTTTAAATTGCCTATGTCAATATACATCAGGGCATATGTTTTATCTGTTTCATTTTCAATATTTCTTTTTAAAACCCGGTATGAAAGGTTAGTAGTAGGTAATTTGGTTACAGGATCGGTCAGCTCTTCTATGTGTCTTCTTAAATGGGCAAATATTCTCAGGGAAAGCTCTTTTTTATCTATGGTTTCATGCTGGTAATCGTCTGCTCCGGATTTTAAAATATCTATTTTTCTATCAACATCCTCTGTGGCTGATAAAACCATTAAAACCGGTCTGTAAAACCCTGTTTGTGACCTTATCTGAGTACAAACCCCTGTTATGTCCTCTTTAAAGTTATCATGAAGCAGGATTAAATCAGGCTCATATTTTTTTATAATTTCAGAGCCATCAGAAAAATTATCAGCTATTAAAAGGTTAATAAATGAATCATCCCTGATAATTCCCCCAATAAAGAGGGATTCATTTCCTTTTGAATCAAGTATTAATACGTATTGAGATGAAAACATTAATTATTCTCCTGGAATCTTTGTTGAGTATGTGTTTCAGGAGATACCGCAGACAATACCACCTTAAATGTTGAACCCTGCTCATTACTTTGCACGGTTATATCCCCTTTCATGCTTCTTACAAGTGATTTTGTAATGTAAAGACCGAGTCCTGTGCCTTGCACTTCACGGGTAAGAGGATTATCCAGCCTGGAAAATTTATTAAAAATTTTTGACAGAAATTCCTGCGGAATACCGACTCCCTGGTCTTTAACCTTTATCTCAACTTTTTCAGAATCATTTTCGGCAAATTTTGCGTCAATACTAACTGTAGTTCCATGCACGGAATATTTTACGGCATTATCCAGAAGGTTCATCATGACCTGTTCGAGTTTATCAGTGTCAGCCCAGACAGGCGGCAGGTTTGGAAGAATATTCACTTTTATTTTATGGTTTTTTGATTTATGCTCGAGGTTATAAAGTACGGATTCCAGCATTTTTTCGAGCTCAACCGCTTTATATATTGTTTTGGTGCTTCTTGCTTCCAGTTTAGAAACGGTAAGAAGGTTTTCAACAAGCCTGGTAAGCCTATCTATCTGGCTTTTAATTATACTTATGAACCTGAGCTGCTGTTCTTTTTTTAAATTATCCCCCGCGCTCAAAAGTGTATCAGCAAATCCTTTTATGCTTGTAAGAGGGGTTCTCAGCTCATGACTTACTGTGCTTACAAAGTCAATATGCGCCTGGTTTAAAAAAGCAATATCAGAAAAAGGAATTACCAGGTAAATAATATTTTTTTTATTTATCACAGACTGGCTGATTCTTACGCATATCAGCCTGTCGTCTTTATCTTTCAGCTCGCCGAGCTGAAATGCGGAATTTTGCTTATCCTCAGGCTCTTCTATTTCATGGCAGACAGCGCATGTTTCTTTTGAAGAAGGTCTGACTACCTCGAAAACTTCTTTACCTATAAGTTCTTCCCTGGTGTACCCGGAAATTTTTTCAAAATTTTTATTTATTTCTATAACAGTATTATCAGAGTCGCATATTGCAACACCTTCAGGCAAATTATCAATGATTTCCTTATAAAAATCTTTCCGGGTGAGCATGTTATCCTCTCTGTTAAAATTATATCAGCTTTAAAATTTTATAAAAAAGAATTTTTATCAAGTTATGATTGTTTTTTAGCTAACCCGTCATTGGGATTAATTAATCCAGTTTTTCCAGCAATTCATCGTCTATTTCAAAGTTAGCGTAAACATTTTGAACATCATCATGACTTTCAATACTATCCAGAAGTTTTAAAAGATTTTTTGCAGTTGCTTCATCCTCTATGTTAATTGTATTTAGGGGATTTCTAGCCACCTCTGCGCTTTTAATTTTAAATCCTGCTTTTTCAATTTCCTCTGCTGCTGACTGCAATTTTTCAGGCGCGGTTATTAACCTGTAATCACCGCCTTCATCAGTAATAAAGTCATCTGCGCCTGCATTAATAGCATTTTCAAAAAGCTCATCCTGGTTAATACCTTCTTTCGCTATGGTTATAGAACCTTCTTCATTAAACATCCAACCCACACAGCCTGTTTCTCCCAGGTTTCCGCTGTATTTATTAAAATAACTTCTTATATCACCAGCTGTTCGATTTCTGTTATCGGTCAGGGTCTCAATGATAATCGCAACACCTCCTGCCCCGTAACCTTCATAAGTTATGGATTCAAGATTAGCCCCGTCACCTCCGCCGGTTGCTTTGTCAATAGCCCGGGTTATATTATCATTGGGAAGTCCTGCATCCTTACCTTTCTCAATAGCGGTTCTTAACCTGAAATTAGCCTGGGGATCAGCTCCGCCTTCTTTTGCAGCTACCATAATTTCCCTGGTAAATTTTGCGAAAACAGCACCTTTTTGGGCGTCTACCTTTGCTTTTCTGTGCTTTATATTTGCCCACCTGGAATGTCCAGCCATAAAACTCCTTTTTTTGTTTTTAGTCATTCCGAAAAGCAAAATATACTATTTTTAGGATGCAGGAATCTATGCAGCCCGATTTGTTTACAAAAGACACAGACAGATTGCCTCATCCTCTCCGCAATGACGATAGAGGTTATATATCTTATTCTGAAAATATTATAGAAGAATGATTATTAAATGGACAAATGTAAAAATGAAAAAAACGAGATAAGAAATTTGAAAAATATTTTTTACTGTCAATAATGGTATATATAAAACGCACTATAGCGGAGCAGGTGTCGTGAATAAAATTTTAATCGGACAGGATACGCTGAAAACAGCTGAAGAAGTATTAACAATAGAAGCTTCTTCCATAACTAAACTGGTTGAAAGACTTAATTCTTCCTTTGAAGAAGCAATAAAAATTTTATACAACTGCAAAGGCAGGGTAGTTGTTACAGGAATGGGCAAGTCCGGTCTTATAGGTAAGAAAATTTCCGCGACATTTTCAAGTACAGGCACTCCATCATTCTTTTTACACCCCGCAGAGAGCACTCACGGAGATTCCGGGGTTCTTACAAGGGAAGATGTTATACTTGCAATTTCCAATAGCGGGGAAACTTCAGAGCTTCTTCAGCTTTTGCCTTTTATAAAACGTCTTGGCGTTAAAATGATTGCGCTTACAGGCAAGATGTCATCAGCGCTTGCTCAGAAAAGCGATGTTACACTCGATATTTCCGTGGAAAAAGAAGCATGCCCGCTGAACCTCGCACCAACCGCAAGTACTACTGTCACACTTGCAATGGGCGATGCCCTTGCTGTTTGTCTTTTAACAAAAAGAAATTTCTCGCCTGAAGATTTTTTTATGTTCCATCCCTCGGGTTCTCTGGGTAAAAAACTTCTCTGGAAAGTCGAAGACCTTATGATTAAAGGGGAAAACCTTCCTGTTTTAAGCCCTGACAGCTCATTTAAAGAAGCAATAAATATGATTTCCGAAAAAGGTCTTGGCCTGGCTCTGATTACGGATTCTTCAGGAAGGCTTGAAGGGATTTTTACAGACGGCGATATAAGAAGAACAGTGCAAAATCACGATAATATATCTGATTTAACAATAAAAGACGTAATGACTAAAAATCCGAAAACCATTAAAAAAGATGATCTTGCAGCCAAAGCTCTACAGATAATGGAGCAGTATTCAATTACTTCGCTTGCAATTTTGTCGGAAGATAGTATTCCTGAAGGAATTATACATATTCACGACCTTTTAAAAGCCGGGGTAGCATAATCAGATGATACAGAACCTGTATATAGAAGATCTTGAAGATAAATTAGCGCGCATAAAACTGTTTGCCTTTGATGTTGACGGGGTTTTAACCAATGGTGAGATAATCTATACATCAGGCGGGGAGGAAATCAAGGTTTTCAACGCTAAAGACGGACAGGGAATTGATCTTATGAACAAAAACGGGTTTATCACTGCTGTCATAACCGCAAGGGAATCTTCTATTGTCGCAAGAAGAGCCGGAGAGCTCAAAATTACAGAAGTATTCCAGGGTTCAAAAAATAAATTTGGTGCTATCGAACTATTAATGAAAAAATATAGTCTTGATCTCTCAGAAATAGCTTATGTTGGTGATGATTTACCTGACATGTGTGTTCTTCAGCATATAGGGATGGCATTTTGTCCATATGATGCGACTGAAGAAATAAAGCAGGTCTGTCATTTTATTTCCTCAAAAGAAGGCGGCAAAGGTGCTGTAAGGGAAATAACCGATTTTTTAATTAAAAAGCGCGTTGGTTCGGGGATTGCTTATTGATTTCAGCTGAATTAATTAAGCAGGACAAAGGGCTGCAACCCCTTGTTTATGCGTAAGTTTTTATTATTTACCCCTTAGTCGTTACTGTAAGCATTACACAGCGAAACAATTGCCTGCTATGGCGGAAATAGTTCCACTTTATATTATTATACTTCCAGATTCATTTGTGAGAATAATACTATCTGGTTTTTACCGCGTTTTTTAGCCGCATAAAGAGCATGCTCGGCGTATCTGATTATTGTATTGGCATTTTCTTCAGCTTCCATAAGGAAAGGATAGCTTGCAATACCGCCGCTTATAGTAATCGGGTGCTTTTCTTCTTCTCCTTCCGGAATAAAGTCCATTTCCTCTATGTCTTTTCTTATTCTCTCCGCAAAGACCCTTGCGTTTTCTTCAGTTGTGTTGGGCAGAACAAGAATAAACTCCTCATCACCATACCTGGTGAGTATATCTTCTTTTCTTGCCCTGCGTCTGAGAATTTCCGTTATCTGCCTGAGAAGCACGTCACCCCAATCGTATCCATAAATATCATTGACAACTTTAAAGTAATCAATATCCATTAATATCGTGGAAAGAGGATGCTTATAACGCTTTGAGCGGGCTAATTCCTCTTCCAGCCTCTGGTGAAGGCAACTTCTGTTATATAGCCCTGTTAGCTCATCAGTCGTTGAAACCAGACTGATTTGCTCTTTAAGCTCCCTGATTTTTAGCAGGTTTGCAATACGCACCATAAGTTCTGAATAGTTTACCGGGTTAAGAATATAATCGTAAGCTTCAGCTCTTACCATAATGTTTTCAAAAATTTTATCGCTTACAATTAATACAGGGGTTGTAATTTTATTTCTTACCAGGATATCTTCATTAATCTCTGCCGGGTTATCGAGAATAATAAGATCAGGGTTCAGAGTCTCTGCATTTTTTATTTCATCAGGCAGTTTAACCTGAACAGAGTAATGCTCTCCTTTAAGTATCTGGGATTCAAGCTTTGATTTTTTTTCCTGGTTGTAAATTATAATATTTTTCATAACTTCTCCATAAATTTTTTTTAGTACCACAGACTATTTTATATTTTAATAAATTTTTTAAATAATAAGAAGTTTTTATTTTTATAAATCCAAAGGAGGTAATGTTGATTCATGAGAAAGAATTATTTTTCTGACAAGAGCCCTGTCAACTGTTTGTTTTCCTGATGTAGTATGTATTTCAATAAATTCATTACCCAGATACCTTACATAACCTGAATGTTTTTTATTCCACAGTATTCCGGTTTCTATAATATCCCTGGGAGAGTAAATATTTACATCCCTTATAATGGTTTTTACACCGTGGTTTGTCTTTATGGCTATAACCCCGTCATTAATATCCTGAATATGTCCTTCAACTTTTTCTCCTGATTCCAGGATTATCAGATCATTTCTGGGAAGCTCTATATGAGTGCCAATGGCAAGGTTAATTATTGTTACAAAAAATAATAATTTTGCTGTCATAAAATGGTTTTCTCTACGTTGCCGCAGCTTCCAAAAACTTAATTGCCTTAACGGCTATTTCCTTTCTGCTGGCTTCAGGACAGTGCCTTAAGAGTTCCATGAAGATTTTTAAAATTTCATCAAAGTCGTACCATCTTCTTTTTCGCTTCTCGTTCATTACCAGATTATATAATTCTTCCGGTAGCATGCTGCAGTAAGGCTGTTTAAGAATTATCTCATTAGTTAAAAATGTAGCTGTCCTGTGTTTTTCCCTGGTTTCAATATTTTCAAGAATATTTATACATCTTGAAACAACCGGATCTTTGTCATACCATCTCTGAAAATTTTTTAATTCTTCCACCATAATTCTCTTTTAATTAAATATCTTTCATATATGTTACACTTTTTTTGAATACAGGTAAAGTTAATTAAGAAAATAAAATTTTACTATGTACATTTTTGAAATAATAGCAAAATTTTTAAAAAAATTAAGAGAGAAAAAAAGTTTTTCTCACAATTTTAATATTAATTTCGAAGAAAACCCGGACGATGAATGCGAAAATCATATCTATTTGCCCGTTGACAGCACAAAAGAATATCTTGCCTGTAAAAATTGCGGGCATATTATAAAAAATAAAAAGTTTTTTTAAATATTAACTTTTTTTACAAAAATTTTTTGAAATACATATATTATTTTATTTATATAATCAGTATATTATTTAAAAATATATAAGATTTTAATTGTATAAGCAGGCTAACTTTTTAATCATATTTAAAAAAATATTTCAGGAAATTTTTGCAATGTTTTTGTTTTTATAATAATACAAGGAGTTACAAAGGGTTTAAAATCTTACCAAAAGGGTTTATAAAAAGTTCAAAATACTGAAAGGGCAGAGGGATACTGACACATACTGACTAGAAAAGAGACCATATTTTAGAAGGGAAGGTTTCCGACACAAGAAGAAGTTTTTTAAACTTCTTTTTTTTTTGTGTTTACGCAGGTAATTTTGAGCAATAAGGAGTAAACAATAAAAACTTACTCATTTTAAAATTTTTCAAAAATCTATATGGAATTGTTAAGGGACGCAGTCCCTTAACCACCTCTAAGGGTGGG
>JANQEP010000148.1 GCA_028278305.1 Candidatus Gastranaerophilales bacterium | reverse complement strand
AGATGGAATTCCTCTTGGCGTATGCTTAAGTGGGGCAAATGTTCACGATATGAAGCGTTTAACTGAAACAATCGAGGGCATGGTTATTGAAAGACCAGCAATGGGTTTATCTGGTATACAAGATTAAAGAAGAATGCCTTGCTTATTCACTGATGACAGTGCTTAAGCAATTGTCTGGTGGCTCTGTGGGTGATGTGAAGTTTAAAATAGCCGATGAAGCTCTCGGCATCTCTTCGGCTATCGATATTATTGACAGAAATTTAGCTGCCTAAATTCCTGTTAAAACCTATAAGAGCAATATTTTTATCTTTCAATTCCATCTCTTAGTAATAAATCCCTTATATCTCTTATCCAAAGATTCTATTTAACTCATTTTCCCATTCTTTTTGATATATTACTTGAAACTCAACTTTTTTGCTTTCAAATTCCTTCTCAAATTCTTTTAAGGTTTTTGGTTTACCTAATTTATTACAGAGTTCAAAAACATTCTTTTTATATTGAGTATCAGGGTTTTCAAGGTGATTGCCTTTAGTTTCAACTACATAAACCTTTGAATATTCTTCTTTTTCTTCTTCATCAACTGTAGAGAATATAAAATCAGCGTATATTTTGCCTTTTTGCCAGCCCTGAATATTATAATCCTTCCTTGCCCTGTTTCTGTACCACCAGAGTAAAAGTTCTTGGTCATCCAGATACAGGGCAACTGACTTTTCCAAGTCGTTTAATTCATTCTCAGGTACGACATCAAATAAACTTCTCTGAATCGGTTCTCCTGTTACCCTTGTCATTCGTTTTTCACTTGCTTTTAAAGTAATCCTTGAAGGCAATTTAAAGCCGGTACTCTCCTGAATGAAGAAGCAGAGCCTATTTTTATCTATCAGGTCTTTAAATGCCTTTTCTGCAAGCCTGTTTCTTTCCTTTTCCAGTATTTTTTTAAGTTCATCAATTATGAATATAAAATTTGAACAAATTAATTCTTTGGAATTATCTTTATTTTCTAATAGATGACTAATTGCCTGTTTTGCTATTCCGTATGCCTGCCACGGGTTTATAATTAAATCGCTTATCTGGTTTGATATAAACACATAATTTATATCAAAACCATTAACTTTTTCTGTTTGAGTTTGCTTAGTTGTAATAAGGGTTTTTAAATCCCCGCTTAGTCCGGTGCTGTATGTTTCCTCAGTTACAACAACATTTTTTAAGTTTATGTCTTTTATTCCTGAAATATTAACCTCATTCCAGTTTAAATTTCCAAGAATATCTTTTTCATAGCTTAGCAAATTCCAGTCTTCATCATTTTGCACAACAAAACGAGGTAAAAATATTTTACCTTCAAATTTTCTGAAATTTTCCCTGTATCTGTGTTCTTTTTCCTGAGATTCTGCTTCTTCTGTCGTTTCAACTACTTTGCCGACAATATCCCCCAGCCCTTCCTCTTCTAAGCCTTTTTTAATATTTTGCAAAATATCCGTTGCCCTGTCCCTAAAACAATAAATATAGCTTTCATCAAGAGCTTTATTTTTAGTCTTTGTTGCATAAGGCTGTCTTAAAATCCTTCCTACAAGCTGAGTTATACTAACCTGAGAAGCAGGGTTTGTAAGCACTGTTAGAACGTAAGCAAAAGGACAGTCCCAGCCCTCTTGTAAAGCCTGTTTAGTGATTATATATTTAATCTGACATTCAGGGCTTAACAGGTTTATGCCTTCAATGTCGTCTTTTTCACTTGATTTTATCGCAATTTCTTCATCCTTAATATTGCAGTTATTAACCAGATATTCCCTTACCTCTTCCGCATGTGTAAAATGCCCGTCCCTTTGCTCTTTTCCGGTTCTTTCAACCTGAATAAGGTTTATGGGTCTTATATAGATTCCTGTTTTTTCCTTATATTCATTAGCTTTATTTTCTAAATCGTTCCTTCTGTTAATCCCCGCAAGTAATGCCCTTGTCCAGTCTGTTCCTGCCTTGTTTGTTACGTTTATATCCAGCTTAATCATTTCTTCCCTGTTCAGTTCCATACCTGTAATGGATACCAGGTTATTACTTTGAGCCGGAGGAGTAGCGGAAAGTTCAACAATCATTGAGGGATTAAAGTTTCTTATGGTTGCCTGAGCATTTTCAGAATAGGCTTTATGCCCTTCATCAAGGATGATAACAGGGTTTAATATTCTTAAAGTATTTCCTAATGATGTTTTTACCTGCCTATAGTCTATTAAAGAGCCTTCTATTCCGTAAGCGTCAAGGTTAGGATATTTTTTAAGCAGTTCAACATGGTTTTCAATATGGTCTTCCGGCGGGAAAAACTCCTCAAACCCTCCTGAATCCTGAAATATTTTAAGGGTTTCCTTATCTCTTCTATTAGCGGAAGGAAGCATTAAAAGCATAATAACAAGGCATTCCTGAGCATCAATCGGGGAAAACTTATCTGTTTTTTCCAGTATTAAGGTTCTTCCCCCGCTTGTTATGTCTAAAACCTGCCTGTAAGGGTGTTCCCTGTTTTTAAGGGCTTTTAAGGTCTGTCTGTATATCTGGTTAGTTGGAACAATCCACAAAACCAGGCCATTATTGCGTTTTATATAATTACTCTGAATCAGGTCTATAGTTCTTGTGGCAAGCAGGGTTTTCCCGCCTCCTGTAGGAACTTTTAGGCAGAAATTAGGCAGAGGCTCATTAATGCCGTTAACTTTAGGATTATAAGTTTTACCGGATACTTTTTGCCAAGCCATTTTAGGATAATCCATAGCTTTAGCAATATCAACATCTATTTCAAGGGCTTTATTATATTTGTCCTTTGCTTCTGTAAGGCTATTTAGATAATCTTTTACCGTATCAAGGCATTTAACCTGATATTCCTTTAATTCCATGAGTTATCCCCTTATTTTATATATTTCATAAGGAAGCTGGCAAAAATCAATTCTCAGGCTGTCCAGTGTTTCAGTATCAAGATATTTCATTGGAGCGAATATAAGCAATCGTTTGTCTGTTTTATTTCTTAAATCCCTTGCTTTATCAAGGTTTAGCGGAGTTGCTTTTAAGTATTCAATATCTGGCTTATAGATTAAATAAACCTGATATTTTTCTGTTTCCCCTATAAATCCGGTTGTTTCATCAATCAGGTTTTCTTTGAACTCCTGACTTGTAGCGGTATAGAAAACGTATCGGGCGAGGTTTTTATAGGAAGGCAGCCATTCACCCGCAAGCAGTTTATCAATATCAAAACATTTTCCAAGTTCAAAATAGGAAAATTTGCCTTCAAGTCCTTGTTTAATTACTCTTCTTACCCGCTCTGCCGTAATTTCGTTAGCGTAATCCTCGCATTCCACAAGGATAAACTTTCTGTTTCCTCCGTCTTCCTTGTTGAGGGCAAGGATAGCATGAGCGGTTGTTCCGCTTCCGGCAAAAGAATCAAGGATAATATCATCTTCATTTGTTCCTAATTTTATACATTTTTTTATTAATTCTACTGATTTAGGAAAATCAAAGTCGCATTTATCAAATATACTTTTAACTACCTCTTTTCCGTTTTCGTTATTAATTTCCTTTTCAACCCATAACCCTTTTGCCTTTGTTGTCGCTACTTCTCCATTTTCCTTTTCTAAATAATCTTTTCTATAAACTCGCCATAAACCAGTCGAAACCTTTTTTCCAATAAGCATATTTATATTATTTTCAACTTTGTCTTTTCCCCAAGTCCAACAACCATCAAGCCCTTGAGAATTAACAGGAAAAGATTCAGCATTAAATTCTTTTGTTTTTTCCAATGATACTTTATTGTTTTGGGGATTTATATATAAGGGATAGAATAAATTTGGTCGATTTTTTTTATTAAAGACAGGGTTTCTATTTCTTAATTCAAGCTCTCTGTATTTGCCTTTTTCATCTTCTTTGTTATATTCAGCAACAGCTTTACCTTCTTTTGTTAGTGAATTAATTGCATCGTCAAAAGAAATATCTTTTGCATATAAAAGAATATATTCATGTGTTTTTGCAATAAATCTATCTAATGTTCTTCCTCTTGGATTTAGCTGAACGGCTAAACAACTAACAAAATTGCGTTCTCCAAAAATTTCATCCATTAATAATTTAAGATTTGAAACTTCGTTATCATCAATACTGATAAATATAACCCCGTCATCCGATAAAAGCTCTTTTAATAGCTTTAATCTTGGCATCATCATACAAAGCCATTTATCATGCCTTGTTAAGTCATCCTTATCAACAACTTTCCCCAGCCATTCCTGCATCATAGGAGAATTAACATTATCGTTGTATTTCCAGTTTTCATTTCCTGTATTATATGGAGGGTCTATATAAATACATTTAATCCTGCCCGCAAAGTTAGGCAAAAGGGACTTTAAAGCACTGAGGTTATCGCCATGTATTATTAAATTATCTTCAAGGCTTACTTTATCAGTTAAACTTTTATCTTTATCAGGAATCAATTCATGGAACTTAACAGCCAGGTGATGATTCTGAACAAATGTTTTTCCCTTAAAATTCAGAATTGGCATAAACTTTTTCCTCCTACACTTCCCTCGTTTAAAAATTATCTTACAAACATATTGAAATGTAGTCAAAAATGATAATTTATGTAAAGTTACTATTATTTCTATGTTCTATAAATTTTTATTGCAGTATTATAAATAAAATTGCAATTTAACCATAAGTCTGTTATCCTGAAAACAGTTTAGAAAATACAGGTTTAAGATTATGGATAAAGTCTTCGGGTACATCAGAGTAAGCACTTCAACACAGGTTGATAAAGGCTATGGCTTAAAAACCCAGGAACAGGCAATCAAAAAATATTGCAGGGACAATAATCTTGAGCTTGTAAAAATCTATCAGGATGACGGCATAACCGGAACTGAAATAAATAGAAAAGGCTTAACTGACTTAATAACAAACTTTAACGGCATTTCAAAGGTTGTTGTTTTAAATACTTCAAGGCTTTGGAGGTCTGATACTGTCAGGGCATTAGTCCAGAAGGAATTTAAAAAAGTCAGCTCCGATGTAGTAAGCATTGAACAGCCTAATTATTCCATATACTCAAAAGACCCTAATGACTACCTTGTAAATGCCATTATGGAAGCCTTAGACCAGTATGAGAGAATGAGCATTGCCCTGAAACTTGCCAAAGGCAGAAAAACCAAAGCCAAAGCCGGAATAAAAGCTTGCGGGAATGCCCCTCTTGGCTATAAATGGAATGATAAGGCGGAAATTATAATTGATGGAGAAAACTCAGAGGTCATAAAGTTTATTTTTTCAAAGTTTATGGAACTCAAGACCATTGCAAAAATCCAGAGAGCATTAACAGAAGCAGGGTATAAAACCAAACAGGGCAGGGAATTTAGTTTTAATTCAATTAAAACAATCCTGAAAAATGACTTTTACAAGGGAGTTATCAGGCATGGAGGGATTGTTAAGGAAGGCAATCACCAGCCTATTATTAACAAAATCGTATTCGGGAAGGCTCAGGCATTATTAACTAAATAACTTAGCTATATTTCTCCTTTGAGAAGTTTTCTTAAAACCAGCCCTCTGGTAGATTTATGCTTTTTACAGTAAATTTCAATCCAGTCAAAGTATCTCTGTAATTTATCTTCGCAGAGTGTTTTTATAATTTCTTTGGCCTGTTTATTTTCCAGATTTAGGTATTCTAAAAGGGCGTGAGCTATTTTTCTATTGGGCTTTAAAGGAACATTTTCAAATTTTTGAATGTCCTTTTCATAAAAGGTTTGGATAACGTCCTCAAATCCATCAACTGCTATTCTCATAACATCGCAAGTGGATTTGACAAGTTCTACAAAAGCTCGATTATGTATTGATTTTTCCAACATTTAAGCTCCTAACGATGTATTTATGAAGCAGTTGTTTTCATTATATACCTACAATGTATTTATGCAACAGAAAAATAAAAAAATTCAGTATTTATCTAAAAAAACAGGTTTACTCATTAAGAAATTAAGAGAAAAACTAACCGATAAATCTTTAAATATTTTTGGCCTAGAAAATGATATAAGCAGAGGACATTTAAGCAGGCTTGAAAACGGAATTAATGACCCTAAATTATCAACTCTCTGGAAAGTAGCTGAAGGATTAAATATGCCATTGTCTGAGTTTATAAGGACATTGGAAAATGAACTCCCGGAAAACTGGAAAATGTTAGAGGAATAAAAAAAGAGGCCGCATTTTGCGACCTCAAAAATATTTTGGGAAAAGTTTAAAAAGTATTATTATTTTCCTGTTCAATTAATGCCTTTACCTTTTGAATAAATTCATCATCAGGTTTTGCATCGGCTGAAAAGCACATGCCGGATATGGTTTCAAACATTTGAGTTTGATTTAAAGTTCCGTATGTAGTCAGGGTTGTGCTTACGTTTTCATGTCCGAAGTTTTGGCTGACAGCCTTAATATGATGACCGTTTCGGCATTTTGCAAGGGCTGTTATTATTGCAAGGTGTCTGAATGTATGCGGGGAAAAGTATTCTATCCCAGCATTTTCAAACCTCTGCTTAAATATATCCCTTATGCTTGTTGCGCTTTGCCAGAAATAAGGTTCAACTTCATTTGATACAAAGCTAAACGAGTTTTCAGCGTTTACAACTTTATTTCGTGGAAATATCGGGTCAGCGTTGCCAAAAAGCTTTTCAGCCTTTAAATATTCGTACCACTCAAGAAAATATTTAACCATATCAGGGTCAAACTGGAATAAATAAGACCTTATTGTTTTACTAAACTTGGTTTGAACTCCATGCTTAGGGTCTTGGTTAATCAGCATCCTGTCTTTGTCAAAACAGCCTATCGGTAAAGTTATTATTGCCTTATCTCTCATGCCTGACATAAGGGTAAAGCTGATTAATGCCCTATCTCTCAGGTCAATTTCCGAGTTAATTTCTATGGATTTAACAACTTTTTTGACCTGCTCAAAAGTAGGGAAGTGTTCCCTTTTTGTTGCCGTTGCAATTCTGGTTTCCTTTTTCGGCAATTTTAAATAGGCTACATCAGTTAATTCGATTTTTGATTTATAGTTCGGCTGGATTGCGAGCCAGTCAAAGAACTCTTTTAAATTGCGTATGTAGTGATATGCTGTAGTTATAGAAATTTGTTTATTGGTTCGTGGGTCTTTTTTGACTTCGAGCCATTTTTTATATTCAACCGCTCTTTTTTTATTAAATTGCCGGAAGTCTGCAAAGCCGGAAAATTCTTCATATCTGAAAATGGCTTTTTTGTGTGCGTTAATCGTTGCTTCTGAATAACCTTCCGATTCTTTCAAGAAGTCAAAATATTTGTTCTTAATCTTTTCGTTTTCGAGGTTACTTTTTAACATAATTTTGTTCTCCTTTTTTGTGTACATTTTTTCTGTTTTTTTTGACATTGTTTTTTCTCCTGTATTTCAGGTTTTACTAACGAGTGTTCAGGAGAGGGATAAAGTCCTTATATAATACGTTATCCCTCACCCTTCCATTAATTCAGATAACTTAAATCCATAGACTGCTGACCTGCAATTTCCTGCAAACTTTGAACGGGTTTTTCAGCCGGTCTTTGTTGCAATGCCGCAAGTTTTCGCTCAAGCTCTGCATTTGCTTTTTTAAGGGTTTCATTTTCAGCTTTCAGCCTGTTAAAATCCTCAACTGAAAACGGCTTTTTTTCGGTTTTGGGCTTTGGCTGGTTAGCCTGCCTGCGGACTTCTTCCACTGCCTGAGAAGGTGTCTTATTTTCTTTTTCAACTTTATCAACTGCCATTTTTACCTTTGGAACAGTAAATTCAGCATCAATAATTTGTTCTGCAAGCATTTCTTGTTTTTCAGGGCTTGAAATCCTTGTCAGGCAGTAGGTTTTCTCTACGCCTTCCCTGTTTAAAAGGTCAGTCAACTGACCTCTGTTTTGGCAGGCTTTGGCAACCGCTATCAGTTTTTTAGCCTGAGTAAATTTGAGTTTTACTCTTGTATCCTTAATCCAGCTTTTCCAAAGTCTTCTATTTAGCTTTGTGTTTGCTTCAAGGACAACCAGAGCCAGTTTAAGCAAGTGAAAGCCTGCATTATTCCGGCATTCAATATATTCCTTTACGAGTTTTTCAAACTCTGCCTGCTGTAAGTCCGGTTTTTTTATGACTGGTTTCACTGCTTTACCTCCTCAATGTCAACTATATTGAATGTTTCCCTGATTGCTTTAAGGTTGCCGGAATGTGAAAACCTGTTTATTTTTGAATTGCAGTTTTCGCAAATTCCTTTTATGGTTACTGCCTTAAAGCCCTGTTTTCCGATTGTTCTTTGAGAAATTACTAGCCAGGCATCATTATCCGTTGGTCTTACGGCTTCCCTGCATTTTGTACAGTAAAATTCATCAGGCTGTAATTTTGTTTTTCTGCTTTTTTGTTTTTCTTCAAGGAATTTTTTAAGCTCATAACCCATAAAATAGTAAGGTCTTGAGTTTTCAATGGGTGTTAAACCCTGCTTAATCCATTCTTGAACTGTTCTTTGATGAACTCCGATTTCCTGAGCAATCCTTTTTGTTGTATAGGATTCCCTTGTTTTGATGTTTTTTGTTTTGTAGGTTTTCGACATTTTGTTTTCTCCTTTTTGCTTATCTGTTATCTGAAATCTTGCAAGATTCTTTTTCTTTTTTGGCTTTCTTCCACTTAATAAGCAGGTTCATAAAGGCTGTCATATTATCAATGATTTCCACTGCGTCATTTTCAGACAGTTCTTCCTTGTAATATGGCTGCCAGACCTCTTTTGTGTAGTTTATAAGTTCCTGCTTATGCTGTTTCATGATATTTAAGCCCTTGTTAATGGTTTCCTTTTTTGATTTATTCAACGATTAATATCGTATAACTCAGGCAGGCAAAGGCGTTACCCGATTTAACACGAAATTTTTTAACAATTTTGCTTAAATTTCGTGCAAAATTTCGTATTAAAACTGAAAAGCCCCTTATCAATTAGATAAAGGGCTTTTAAAAATATTATAAATTTCGATTAAATTTTTAAAACTTTATTTTTTTCAATTTTTAGTGTTACAGTTCCATATTCAGCAATTATAAGGTCTTTGATAAGTTTTTCCTTAATGCCTGCTTTTTTAAGAACTTGCCGGATTAATGAGCAGGTATCAGATAAATTTTTATCATATCCCATAGACAGGGTATTTTCTCCCCATACGCTAGAAATACATTCATCTCTTGTTTTTGCCGTATTTGCATTTTCTGCTAAAAAACATAAAAGTTTATAAGGCTGTGGATATAGCTGGAATTTTGTTTTGTGAAAATATAGTTCTTTACTGTTGAATATAGCAAGCTCATACAGTCCTGCAATTCTTTTAATATCGGCTTCATTGGTTATTCCAATTTTATTTATGATTAAGCCATTATCAATAAGGTTTTTTAAAGGTATTATTTCGCATGAATGCTCTTTTAAAAACAGTTCAGAGTTATTATCAAGCATAAATTCAGCAGGAGTTATTATAAAAGCCGTTTCTTCTGGCTTGTAATAACTTTTCAGTTTTAATATATGGCTCTGGTCAAGGTTATTTGAGGCAATTAACCTGTTTACATAAAAGAGTTTATAAACTTTTGAGTTTATCTTTTTTGTTCCAAATAAGACTATATTATTTGTTTTGCGCTGGAAGTTAAAATTTATTCCGTTTCTTTCGGCTAATGCCTTTAAATTTGCTTCTAAATCCAGCTTAAACCTTGTCAGTTTATTAATATCAAGTTTCTGCTCTTCATCCAAAAAATCAGTAGGACAGGTTAAAGCCATATCATGCAGGTCATTTTTTATATCAAATATGCAGTTATCAGGGCATTGGTAGCAGGTATATTTTTTAGGATTTACTTGCCTAAATTTAAGCAGTGAAAGCAAGGTCTGATTTATCTTTTTATACTCCTGCTCTGTATAAGAAGGCTCTAAATCTCTGTTTAAATGGATTAAATCACTTTTCAACTACTATAATTCCCCATATTATAAGAAGTTTCTGTATAAATTCATCTCTTGGAGAATCGTTAAGGTTAGTTGTCCGGTTACTTATCTCAATAGTCCTTCTGTTTTGTCTGCCATAACCCTTTAGTTTAAATGCTATTTTGACTTTTTCAGGAATTAAAAACTCTGTATTATATTTCCTTTTTTCCATAAATTTTAAAACATCGTCTGATTTAAAAGCGGTCTTGTCTTCGTCATTTGAGCTGTCTTTGGCTGTCAATTCCCTTATCTTTACCGCTTCAACTTCGGAAGGGTTTAAATCCAAAAATTTCTCTTTAAGGTCAAATATCTTGGTTAAATCGTAATATTTTGCACTATCAGCATTTTTAAAGAACTCTTCATTCTCAAGAATATGTGTAGCAAACAGGTTAACCGTTTTTTCTCTTATAGAATCGTTTGGGGCATGTATCTTTAGCCTTCCTTCATCATGGTTATAAAGTATTATTATTTGCTTTGCAAGCCTTTGCTGTACCTTTTTAAAGGTCATATCTTCCAGAATGTCATAATTTTTTTTGAAATCCCCATATTTTATAATATAGGTGAACTTGTCAGGGTATGAATATATTTCTGCTGTTGCCTTTTTCCCTTTGCCTAATCCTTTTAAAAAGCCTTCTAGCTCAATTAGCATAGGGTCAGAGTTTTTATTATTAGGGTTTTTAGCCAGTTCTCCCCTGTACTCCTTAAATGTATCAACTGCATCAATATGACACAGGTTATAAGCATCTTTAAAACCCTCGTTGTAATGAAAAAACAGCCTAACGGCTATGTCTTCGGCTGTCATTTCTGGAAAATTAAAATTACTCTATGCTTGATACAGGCTTTTATTAAATGATGATGATATTTTTCTGTTCCTATATCGTTAATTAATTGTAAGTCCTTGTCTGGCAAAGATGACAATTCACTTAGCAAAACTTGTTTTCGTTTTGCAGTTTCATATTTGCCATTGAGAAAATAAGAACATAAAATGCCTAAAGAATCACTTGAAAGGGTATTAATAAAATTTTCTTTCCTTAATGCCCTGCCTGCCTTATAATTCATTTAAGATATTCCTCCTTAACTTGAATAAAGTAAACTGACCACGCCCCTAAATAGTCAACAATCTCATGCTATTATGATATACAGGGAATAGTTAAAAGTTAATATTTTCTTAATTATTTATCTTAACATTTGTAATAAAGTATATTTTCAGGCTGCATTTTGCAGTAAAAAAGTTCTAAACTTGTACACTTGAGCGTGTTTTTTTATACAACTGTGATTTTCTGCAAGATTTAGTGGTCAATAGCTGTAAACTGACTCGCAGTTTGAGACAAAGGAAGATACAATAATACGCTTGCCATTGCATTGTCTTTATTGTGCGACAGGCTTACTTTGCAACAAATATTGTCAAATTTTTTATTTAAAAGTTTAATCTGCGGCACATTATTCTTATCATGGTAAATTTCAATCTCTTTAAAGTTAATCCCAACAAAACCTAAACCGCATAATGCTTTATAAACGGCTTCCTTGGCGCAAAAACGAGCCGCCAGATGTTTTGCGGGGTTATTCCTGGAAAAACAATACTCTATTTCTGATTTTGTATATATTTTTAAAATAAAGGCATCTTCTTTATTTGAAGAATATTTTTCAAATCTTTTTATGTTTTCTATATCAGTACCTATTGAAATATTTTTTAATATATTAATCATATTCTATCTTTTTAAACTATTTAGTATATTACAAATTTTTTCAACATCATTAACTTTTAACCCGCCATACAAACAAAGGCAAGCAAAGAACTTCTTCCACTATTCGCTTTGCAACAGGAAGATTTTCCTTCTTCCTCATGACTTGTTTTCTTTTAATAATTTTGAACGAACAACTAATTTATTATATCATTGACTATACATAATAATAAATGGATAAAGAAATTCATGGTAAATTTGGAAAAATATACAAATGTTTTTGTATCCACTTTTAGCATCACGGAAGAACAAACAAAAGGTTTAAAATACCAGGATATTGAAGCCTGGGATTCAGTTGGTCATATGGGATTGATAGCGGCAATCGAAGACGCTTTTTCGATTATGCTGGAACCCGATGATATTGTGGATTTTAGTTCTTTTGAAAAAGGGCGGGATATTTTAAAAAAATATAACATGGAATTATAAGGAAAAGAAAATGACAGAAGAACTTATTTTAAAAAACCTGGATGCTTATGAAATACAACAATATCAACAAAACAGATATCCCTGTTTTTTTGTGGATTTTATCGAAGAGGCCATTGCGGGTAAAAGCGCAAAAGGTTATAAAAATTTCACATATAATGAATGGTTTTTCCCGGCGCATTTTGAAGATGAGCCGAATGTGCCGGGATTTGTACAAATAGAAACATTGACCCAGGTATTTTTGATGACGTTTTTAACCTTCCCTGAAAACAAAGGGAAAAAAACAGGCTTCGTATCAGTAAAGAATGCAAATTTTAAGAAAAAAATCATACCCGGGGAGCGTATGGACATTGAAGCAACACTGGCTTCTTACCGCAGAGGCCTGGCACAGGGAAAAGCCACCGGATATGTAAAAGGAGAAATAGCCTGCCGGATAGAGTTAGTTATAGCCATTCCGGATATTATGAAAGAATTCAGGCCAAAATCGAGCAAGGAATAAAAATGATTCGTATTGCAGATTATGTTATGCAAAGATTATATGAAGAGGACTGTAAACATGTATTTACGGTTACGGGACGCGGGATATTGTACCTGACAGACGCATTAGCACGCCATGATAAAATTCAAAGCATATCAGTCCACCATGAGCAATCCGCTTCTTATGCAGCAATGGCATATTCTCAAATGAACGGAAAAACGGGAGCTTGCCTGGTATCCACCGGATGTGCCGGGACAAATGCGGTAACGGGCGTATTATGCGCCTGGCAGGATAATATTCCGTGTATTTTTATTTCCGGTCAAAACAAACTTGAGGAAACAGTACGTTATACAAAACTTCCCATTCGCACATACGGCCAGCAAGAAGCTGATATTATAAGCATTGTCAGCCCAATCACCAAATATGCGGCAATGATTGTAAACCCGAATGATATTGTTTATGAAATGGATAAAGCTATATATTCGGCGCAATCCGGACGAAAAGGACCTGCCTGGATAGATATTCCGCTGGATATCCAGAATATGCGCATAGAACCGGGTGAGCTAAAAAGATTTATTCCCGGTAAAAAAGCGCAAAAGTCTTTTTCCTCAAATGATATAAATTATGCGGCAGAAGCGTTAAAAAATGCTGAACGGCCAATTGTATTAATAGGGAGCGGCGTTCGTTCTTCCTGCGCTGAAGAACAACTAAGCATATTTCTGGATAAATATGAACTGCCTGTTGTTTATGCAAGTTCAGCCACTGATACCGTTGACTCGCAAAAAGTTCTTTCAATAGGGTGTGTCGGAACTATGGGAGCAAATCGTGCGGCGAATTTCGCGTTGCAGAATTCCGATTTAATTCTTGTACTCGGGTGCAGGCTTTCCTCTATGGTGACAGGTGATATTGAAAAGTTTGCCCGAAACGCAAAAATAATTGCTGTTGATATTGACCCGCACGAACACAAAAAACACCGGGAAAAAATAAACAGGCTTATTATTTCTGATGTCAGGGAATTCCTTGATGAATTAACGGACAAAAATATAACCGCCGCAAAAGATACCTGGATAGAAAAATGTAAGCACTGGAAAAATATTTTTCCCAAAACCGAGAATAGATATAAACAATCGGAAAAAGTGGATTTATATCATCTTGCCGAGTCATTAACCGCGCATTTGCCTGATAATTCCGTATGCATTACCGATGCGGGGCTCGAGGAATTAATTATTCCGACGACGATAGGGTTCGGAAAAAACCAGCGCTGTATTCACCCCGCCTCGCAGGGAGCTATGGGGTATGCCCTACCGGCGGCCATCGGCGCGTATTATGCTTCCGGAAAACCAATCATTGCCGTAATAGGCGATGGCTCGATTATGATGAATTTACAGGAGCTGCAAACCATAAGCTATAATAAATTGCCGGTAAAAATACTCGTAATTAACAATAATTGCTATGCTGTTATTCGTAAAAGACAAAAGGACTTATTCAGGACCAGGACAATAGGCACAGATGAGGAAAACGGCATTTCCTGTCCTGATTTCGGGAAAGTCGCTGATTGCTTCAATATTCATTATGAAAAAATTTCATCGACCTCGGAGTTGGACACGAAATTAGAAACCGTTTTAAACTCAGATAAAGCAATTATTTGTGAAATCATAGCCAAGGAAGACCAGGGATATATTCACAGTTCCTACAGAAAGGGTAAAAACGGGCGTTTTGTACAGCCCCCCATTGAAGACCAGTCCCCATTTCTGGACAGGGACCTGTTTTTATCCGAAATGATAATAGAACCAGTTGACGAATAAAGGGAAAGGGAGGTGAAGCGAAATGGCTGAAGTTATTTTAAGAGATAAAACCGTTATTGGTGATTATAAAAAACCTTATATTGTCGCGGAAGTTAATTCCAGTCATAACGGAGACATAGACACCGCAAAAGAAATGGCGGGAAAAGCCGGAGAAGCCGGTTGTAACTGCGTAAAATTCCAATCCTGGTCACGGGAATCCTTATATTCCAGGCCGTATTACGATGCAAACCCGATTGCAAAAAGAATTGTTCAAAAATTTTCTTTATCAGAAGATGAATTACTCGATATTGCCGATTTTTGCAAGAATACAGGCATTTCTTTTTCATCAACGCCGTATTCAAAAAAAGAAGTTGATTTTCTGGCTGAAAAATGTAATGTCCCGTATATTAAAGTGGCATCCATGGATATAAATAATTACGAATATTTAAGATATATAGCCCAAAAGGGACTTCCCGTAATTTTATCGACAGGAATGGCTGAAATGTATGAAATAAAAAAAGCTGTTAAAGTATTTGAAGAAGTCGGCAATTCCCGGTTAATACTACTGCATTGTATTTCTATTTATCCGGCTGTGCCCTGTACTGTTAACCTGAATAACATAACAGGTTTAAGAAATGAATTTCCGCAATATCCTGTCGGTTTTTCAGACCACACGCTCGGAACGGAAATTGCCTCGGCAGCGACTGCTCTTGGGGCGTGTGTTATTGAAAAACATTTCACCCTGGATAAAACAAAAATGGGGATGGATAATAATATGGCAATAGAACCTGATGAAATGGCGAAACTGGTTCAGGATTGCGATAATGTTTATGAAGCAATGGGGACACGGGAACGTATTGTTTCCCGGGCTGAATATGAGCAAAGAGAAAAGATGCGCAGAAGCGTTGTTGCAACAAGAGATTTAGCTAAAGGTACGAAAATACGCGCGGCAGACATTGATTTAAAACGCCCGGGCACCGGCCTGCCTCCCGAAAAAACAAAAACGTTAATAGGGCGTGTTTTAAAATGCGACATTGCGGCGGATACAATGATTTTAGAATCAGATGTTGGAGAGCAAAAATGATTTTACTGATATACGGCTCCGGCGGCTTAGGCAAAGAAGTGTATGATTTGGCAAAAAGAATCAATAAAAAAGAAAAGCGCTGGTCAGAAATTTCTTTTATTGACGATATAAGGGGAGAAAATAATTTAAACGGTATAAAGGTCTTTAAATTTGAAGAAATTTTTTCCCTAAAAGATACTGAATGCATTGTGGCAGTAGGCGAACCTGATTCACGAGAAAAACTGTACAACCGTTTAAAACAAAACAGTTTAAAAATTGCAACCCTTATCGACCCCGGTGCAATTATATCTGATGATTCAGTAATCGAAGAGGGTTGTATAATATCCCCCTGGGTTTTAATTGCCAATGGTTCTCATATAAAGGCCAATTCGCTGATTCAGGCATCTGTAAATATCGGACACGATATATCAGTGGGAAAACACTCAATAATTTCATCAGGAGTCTTTCCCGGCGGCGGGGATGTTTTTGGCGATAAGGTTTATGTTGGAATGGGGGCTAATATTAAAGAAAAATTAAATATCGGAAGCAATTCTATAATCGGGATGGGTTCAAGTGTTTTTTCCGACGTTCCTCCTGATATGATTGTATTAGGTAATCCTGCCAGGGTTATAAGAAAAAATGAAGAAAACAAAATTTTTAAATAAAGTAACCGGTTTTAAATATAATACAGCAGTAATCACAGAAAACGGGGTAAGGATTTCTTATGATGAACTGGAAAAATTCTGCAATGATTTAACTTCCAATATTAACGGAAGATGTCTTGTTTTTAACCTATGCGCCAATGAAATAGGCTCGCTTGTCGGTTACATCGGCTTTTTGAACAATAATATTGTGCCTTTAATGCTTTCCGCGGATTTGGGTGAAGAGATGCCGGGCAATTTTTTAAAAACTTATAAGCCTGATTATATATATGTGCCGGATAAACTTGCGGAAAAATTTAAGGAATTTAAAAAAGTATACTCAAACCTGTCCTATACACTGCTAAAAACGCCTTATAACAGGGAGTATAAACTCCACGACGAACTTGCGCTGTTGTTGACGACCTCCGGCTCAACAGGCAGCCCTAAACTTGTGCGGCAGAGTTATAATAATATAAAAACAAATACAGAAGCAATCGTTGAATACCTTAATCTTGACGAAACAGAGCGTGCCGTAACAACGTTGCCTATGAACTATACTTACGGTTTGTCAATAATTAATTCCCACCTGTACGCAGGCGCAAGTATTATCCTGAGCGAAAAAACCCTTATGCAAAAAGAGTTCTGGCGGCAATTAAAAGAGCTTGGAGCCACTTCATTTGGCGGAGTGCCCTACACTTACGAAATCCTGGATAAACTAAGATTTTACAGGATGCAATTGCCTTCGTTGAGAACGTTTACCCAGGCGGGCGGAAAACTCTCACCCGAGTTGCACAGAAAATTCGCGCAATGGGCCCATGATAACGGCAAAAAATTCGTTGTAATGTACGGGCAAACAGAAGCAACCGCAAGAATGTCATATCTTCCGCCGGAAAAATCTCTCGAAAAATACGGTAGTATGGGAATTGCCATTCCCGGCGGCAAATTTTCCCTAATTGACCCGGATGACAAAGAAATAACCACGCCCCAAACAATAGGTGAGCTGGTTTATGAAGGCGAAAATGTTACATTGGGTTATGCCGGGCGCGGTGAGGATTTAGCGCTGGGAGATGAAAGGCGTAAAAAATTAATAACAGGCGATATGGCAAAATTTGATAACGACGGATTTTATTATATTGTTGGCAGGAAAAAGCGCTTTTTAAAAATTTTCGGCAACAGGGTAAACCTTGATGAGACAGAAAGATTGATAAAAAACCGTTTTACAAACCTGGATTGTGCTTGTGGAGGCAAAGATGACAATATGCTCATCTTTATTACCGACAATTCAGCGCAAGAACAGGTTTTGAACTTTGTCTCCCGTAAAACGGGTTTGAACCGTATTGCTTTTAAAGTCAGGCAAATAGACTGTATTCCCAAAAACGAAGCCGGTAAAATATTATATAAGGAACTGGAAAAATATTATGATTAGTTATTCTGAAATTTTAAATATTTTACCGTTTTCTCTTGACAGAAGTGAAAAAACCGATTTGTTTAATCAAAGATTAGGGCAACTCACCGCTTTTCACGGTGAAAACTGTGACAAATACAAGAAAATTCTTGATATGCTTGGCTTTAATGCGGATAAAATGACTGATTATTATGATATCCCGTTTTTGCCTGCCGGGCTTTTTAAGGAGATGGAGCTATTAAGCGTTGCGCGGGGTGAAATATTTAAAACAATGACATCATCAGGCACAACAGGGCAGGCAGTTTCAAAAATATACCTGAATAAAACCACCGCAAGCAACCAGCAAAAAACACTTGTTAAAATCGTTTCTGACTTTACCGGGGCAAACAGGATGCCTATGTTAATTATAGACAGCCCTTCGGTGATAAAAGAGCGTAATATGTTTTCTGCCAGGGGAGCGGGAATTTTAGGTTTTTCTGTTTTTGGCGCGGACAGGACTTATGCGCTTGATGAAGATATGAACCTTAATATTGCGGCAATGGAAGAATTTTTAGAAAAGCAAAAAGGCAAAAATATACTGCTTTTTGGCTTCACTTTTATGATATGGCAATATTTTTACAAAGAACTTAAAAAGTTAAATAAAAAAATAGACCTTTCAAGCGGGGTCTTAATTCATGGCGGCGGTTGGAAAAAACTAATAAATGAAGCTGTTTCCAGGGAAAAATTCAAAAAAAGGTTAAAAGATGTTTTCGGTATAACCCGGGTTCATGACTATTACGGGATGGTTGAACAAACAGGGTGTATTTATATGGAATGCGAATACGGCCATTTGCATGCGAGTGTGTTTTCAGATGTAATAACACGCAGAAGTATTGATTTTTCGCCCTGTTCTCCTGGAGAAGCGGGAATAATCCAGGTATTGTCTTTACTGCCGGAGTCATATCCGGGACATTCTTTATTAACAGAAGATAAAGGGATTATTTTAGGTGAAGATGATTGTCCTTGCGGAAGAAAAGGGAAATATTTTGAAATATGCGGCCGGATTAAAAACGCTGAAATAAGGGGGTGTAGTGATACTTATGAAAAACGTTGAGTATTTAACAGGTTCTGAAAATATCGTCACAACTCCTATGCAGCCATTCAGTAGTGAAATATGCGATTTTATGAACGAGATTTCGTTACTTATAATGAAATCGGCTCAAATCAGGACTTATACAGACATTTCAGCCCTGGCTTTCTGGTGCAGGAAAGCTAACATCCAAAAATTAAAAACAGAATTCAAGGATAACGGGGACAGGCTCGGCAGGGGTTTGTGCTTTCATATTGCGCCTTCCAATGTTCCGATAAATTTTGCTTTTTCGTATTTCTTTTCTTTACTTGCGGGGAATGCCAACATAGTCAGGTTGCCGACTAAAAAATTTCCGCAGGTAGACTGTTTATGCGAAGTTTTTAATAATGTTCTTCCCCATTATCCCAATATTAAAGCCAGAACGGCTTTTGTAAAATATCCCGCCAATAATGACATCACCGCTGAATTCTGTAAAATGGCAGACGCTCGAATGATTTGGGGCGGGGACAGTACGATAATTTCGGTAAAATCGCTGGAAACAAAACCCCGATGTGTTGATATAACTTTTTCAGACAGGTATTCTGTTTGTATAATTGATGCGAACAAAATTTTAGAACTTGATAACGACAATTTAGCAAGGCTAAGCAAGGATTTTTATAATGACACTTACCTGATGGACCAGAACGCCTGCTCTTCACCACAACTGGTGCTGTGGTTAAACGCTAATCCCCGGGCAAGAGATATCTTCTGGAACGCGGTTTATGAAACAGCCGGCAAAAATTATGAACTTCAAGATGCAATCAGTGTTGATAAGTACGTAAAAATCTGTCAGGACGCCGTAAATTTAAATATTGTAAAAACAACGCAACGCATCTCTAACTTTTTATACCTTACCGAAATAAACGGATTAATACCCGGAATGGAAAATATCAGAGGCAAAGGCGGTTATTTTTACGAGTATTGCTTAAAAGATATCAGGGAATTGCTTGAAGTCATAAATGAAAAATACCAGACTGTTACGTATTTTGGCATTAATCCAAACAAATTAAGACAAATTATCATTGAAAACAATTTGCCCGGCATAGACCGCATTGTGCCTGTCGGCAAAGCCCTGGACATAAATGTCATATGGGACGGGCACGATTTGGTCCGTGAATTATCAAGGCAAATATCTGTAGATTATAAAACTTCGGAAAAAGTATATTTTTCAAGATAAAAATTTTTTAGATTATCAAGATATTCATTCTGTTTATAATACTTATAAATTAAAGTTTTTGTCTGTTTATTTATTTTTTCGTAAGTTTCTTTATTATTATCTATTCGTTTTATATCACTGCAAATGTTTTGAAGTAAATCCTCAAAACTGTCATAGACGGTTTCAATGTCCTGAAAGTCCGGTGTAAAAAATTTTGTGTTAAAAACAGCAAATGACACTGAACCGCTAAATACCGGTTCTGAAAAATACCCGTCCAATCCTTCCCCGAAAGTTATGCTCCATTTTGCCCGGACTATAAGTTTTTTATATTCTTCAAATGTCATATTTCGGATAATTTTTAATTTTAACCCGGGAATTTCTTTTTTTATTTTTTTAAGAATTTCTTGTTTCATAGGGTGAAAATCAGGGGATACTGCCATTATATTTTCTTTATGTTCGTAAGGTTTGAAATAAAAGCCTCCTTTAGCAGAATCTACGGATAATTTATGCATTGGAATCCCCAGTCTTTGCTGTTCTTTTTTTGTTGAATAATTTTCATGCGCTGTTGTACAGGTTAAAAATGCGGAAAATTCCTTTAGCCTGTGAATTATATCAACAGGCGGCATTAACTCTATGTTTTGATTGAGTATATTTATGTGTACATTTTTCAAGCTCTTTAGCCAGGAAATATCTTTTGTATCCAGATACTCAAATAAGTTTGGAACTATATACTCCGGTACATGAATCATTAAATTCTCAAGATTCGTAAAATATTTTTTTATTTGCTCAAATCTGTATACATTGCAGTCATTTTCAAACTTTGTGTATTTTAATAACGTTTTTTGATTAGGGTAACTTGTCATAATTACAGATGATTGATGAATATCTCTGATTCTGTTAGATGGCCTTTGGGGCCTGGTTTTGAATCTATTTTTATTGATTTGATAATATCATCAATTGCTGCAAAAATATGTATTGATAT
>JANQEP010000084.1 GCA_028278305.1 Candidatus Gastranaerophilales bacterium | reverse complement strand
ATTGGAGTAGCTTTCCCATAAATCACTAAAAGTAAAGGTATCTTTGTACTTATCTGGAAAACGATTTTTAAATTCCTCACAACTTTCTCGATCTCTATTACCTACAAAGTAAGCTACTATTTGTTTTGTAACTCTTGATTTTGAAAACCATCCCCATTTTTTATTATATTTTTGCTGCCACGTTTCGTACAATTTCCTAAATTTTCTTTCATTTTTCTGCCCTCCTTTATTATCAGAAAAGCATATTTTTAAAGATTTTTAATTACCATTTAATTTAATATCACTGCCCTAAAATATTTTGATTTTCGGAAAAAATTAAAGCTATAAAATTGAAAAATTAAATGAAATTTTTTGAAAAACCTTTTGCGCTGTTATAAGAGGGAATATAGAGATTTCTATCGCGGGGAACTGAAGAAGATTTAAGCGCTTATTCCGCTGGCGCTACTGAACCATAGGGTTTTCTCAAAAGAATTTCAGATTTCTTAGCTAAGAAAGAACGAGATTAGCAAGAAGGTCTTTGTGTCCGTTTAAAAGAACGTGGGCAAAAACTTCCGGGTCTATCTGGGAGACTGTAAGAGCAAGAAGTTTATCAGGCAGCTCCGAGAGCATGCTCATAATTTTGTTATCATCAAGTACTCTCATTCCATCAATAAGGTCTGCCCTGGCAAAACCTGCGCTGACGTTAAAGAGAGACAGGTGGGAAAACTCGTTGTATAATTTCGGGAAAGATTCTGTCATTGTGGTAACAAAATTACGCAGGGTCTTTTCATCAAGTTTTTTAATTCCGTTAATCAGCTGATACTTTTTAAAAGGTTCGATTTGCTCCAGTAAATCAGGTCTGGACATTTTATCGCAGCGTTTTCCTGTAAGATAGTTAGCTATTACAGAGAGAGTCTGTCTTGGTAGCATTTCAAATATCTTCATAAAATGCCCTTTTTCAATTTTATTGCTGGATAAAAACCTGTGGATTTCTTTTAGAGGAATATTTTCTATTATCTGGTCCCTGTCTGTAAACATATAAAAAAGCATTTTAAGAAGATCTCTTTTGGGAAGCCGGGCAATAAAACGCATAAGTTTTTCTTTTGTGAAAAATTTAAGCCCGTTTAAAAGGTTTTCCTTGCCTAAAAGCTGAAGAAGCTGGAATAACTCGGAAGCAGGCAGCATAAGAAGAATAGCAAACCTGTTTGCGGAAACACTGAGTTTTAAGTCTTTTATAAGCTGTTCATAGTCAAGGTTTTCTTTAAGCTTAACCTTGTTTACCTGAGCTGTTTCATTGGTTTTTCCAGTCTGGGGAGCGCCTTTTGCTGCCTGAGTTTCTGTATATTTATCAATAGCTTTATTTGAAAATCCGTATTTTCTTCTTAATTTGGCAAGAAGATAGTAAAAAGATGAGCTTATTCCTAGATTTGTATCAAGGGTGATCATTAAAAACTCCTCTCCCTAATGCCAGGGATAGTTAACTTTGGTATTTTTGCTCAAAAACTTTTTGCTAAATGTACTCTCTGAAATTCGTTCTTATTATAAGGATTCGGCTTTTTTGAAATATTCTTAAGGTTTACGGTTCTAAATGTTAATTTTTTTTAACATTTAGAACCGCAACTTAAAATGAAAAACTTTGGGGGTAAAGCTTATTTATGAGCCGTAAGTGCGCAACATACTTTTTTATCATTTATTTTACAAATTAAATGTTCTCAAATTCCAACAATTTTAATATATCAACATTTAAAGCTCTGGCTACTGCAAATATAGAAGAAATAGTAAAATTTTGCTCACCACGTTCAATTTTACTTATGGAATCTCTACTCAACATTGAAAAATCAGCCAATTCTTTTTGATTATAAGACCTTTTGACTCTTATACTTTTTATATTTAATCCAACTTGTTTTTTGAATTCTTCTTCATTCATAAAATAATTATACATTTTGACAGACGTCATTTTGCATGATATAGCCTGCAATATTAAAAATAAAACATGCGAGTAAGGAGTTTAAAATGAGTAAAAAGGAAAAGCTTTTCAATTTAAGAGCAGGTATAACTGATAATGCCGTAAAGATTAAATATCTATTGCAAAGTGCTATTTATAAACCGGATAGTGAACGGGAAACTTTTGTTTTAGGAGAATTAGCCCTTAAGTTATCAGAAGAAATAAAAGTAAAATCAGAAAAAATAGGTGCAATTTTAAAGCATTGAACTTCCACTTATTGCCAACTTGAGAAAGTTCTTCGAAGTAAGGTGGGCAATGTGTACCTATTAAGGTTCTATAGTTATAGAGATCAAAAATTATATTTCAGGGTGCTTTGTATGGAAATTTGTTGCCTGCTCAAAGTTATAAGCGGCTCTGAGCATTAATTCTTCTGATAATACAGGTCCTATTAGCTGTAAACCTATGGGTAATCCCCTGGAATCGAAACCGCAGGGAACGCTGATTCCCGGAAGTCCTGCCAGGTTCACCATAAGTGTGCAGATATCCATAAGGTACATGCTCAGGGGGTCATCGGTCTTTGAACCGATTTCAAAAGCTGTAGTAGGGCATGCCGGTGAAAGAAGCAGGTCAACCTGCTCAAACGCCTTATCAAAATCTTTTTTAATTAAAGTCCTTACCTGCTGGGCTTTTTTATAATATGCATCATAATAACCCGAGCTTAAAGCGTAAGTTCCGAGCATGATTCTTCTTTTTACTTCATCACCAAAACCTTCAGCTCTGGTTTTAGTGTACATTTCCATTAAATTATCGGCGTTTGAATCCCTATAACCGAACTTTACACCGTCAAACCTTGCCAGGTTTGAGCTTGCTTCAGCCATAGCAACTACATAATATGTAGAAATAGCATATTTTGTATGAGGAATGGAGATTTCCTCTATTTTTGCCCCGAGTTCTTCATACATTTTTATTGAAGCATTTATAGCATTTTTAACCTCTGAATTAATGCCTTCCTCGAGCATTTCAGAAATCACGCCGATTCTCAGTCCTTTAATATCTTCTTTTAGAGCAGCTGTATAATCAGGAACGGGCTGGTCAATCGAGGTGGAATCCATCGGGTCATGCCCGCTAATTGCCTGAAGCGTAAGGGCTGCATCTTCAACGTTCCTTGCCATGGGACCTATCTGGTCAAGGCTGCTGGCAAAAGCAATAAGTCCGAACCTGGAAACCCTGCCGTAAGTCGGCTTCATCCCCACAACCCCGCAAAAACTCGCAGGAAGCCTGATACTTCCTCCTGTATCAGACCCCAGTGAAATCACGCTTTCCCCGGCAGCAACCGCTACAGCTGAACCTCCTGAGCTGCCTCCCGGAACTTTATCCGTATTCCAGGGGTTTCTGGCTGCATTAAAAGCGCTGTTCTCCGTGGAGCTTCCCATTGCAAATTCATCAAGATTTGCTTTACCTATTACAGGAATCAGGTTTTCCTCAAGCTTTTTTATTACTGTTGCGCTGTATGGAGAAATAAAATTTTCCAGGATTTTACTGCCGGCGGTTGTAAGCTCTGACTGCCGGCACATATTGTCTTTAACAGCTATTGGAATCCCGGCAAGAGGGGGCAGCTCACTGTTTATTTTTATTCTCTGGTCAACTTCTTCCGCTGTTTTATATGCGGATTTTTTTGTTAAGCAAATAAACGCGTTAAGTTTATCATCAACTTCTTCAATTCTTTTATATGATTCATCGACCAGCTCTTTTGCCGAAATTTCCCTTTTTAACAGAGCTTTTCTTAGTTCGCCTGATGTCTTAAAACAAAGCCTGCCTTCAATTTTTCCTTCTGCCATATTTATTTCTCCAGGTTTTTTATTACTTCCTTAGTTTTTTTCACCGGCTCCGGCATTTAAAAAATATGACTGAGTCAGATTTATACCAAAACTCAGTCATACATAGGATAATAATATAATAAAGTAAATTTATATCAGTGTCTAATATTATTTAAGCATTAACAAAAACTTATATATTATATTAATTAAATACAAAAACTTTAATCGTTATAATTTCCGCTTCTTCTTCCAAATTTACCGGTAGTTTTTTTTCTGTATTTACGGGCATAAGCTTTATTACGTTCCGCTTTTTCTTTTTTTTGATTATTTTTAGCCAAATTTAATATCCTTAATAATTATTTCTGTAGCAGTCAGAGCAATACACCGGTCTGTCACTTTTCGGTTGGAAAGGAACAGTTGTTTCGCAGCCGCAAGCACTACAGATTACGTCGTATTGAGGTTTACTTCCTCTGTTGAATCCGCCGCCTCTGTTACCACCGCCTCTTTGGCTGTTTGCTTTTCTGTTAGCCCTGCAAACAGGACATCTTTTTGGAGTTGAGTAACCTTTTTGGGCATAAAACTCCTGGTCATCAGCGCTGAATGAAAACGTAGCTGAACATTCCACGCATTGAAGGTCTTTGTCTTCAAAGTTTTGATCGTACATCTTAAAAATCTCTTTTCCTTAAACTATTTGTTAACCTGAAAATACTTAAATAAGCTTTAGCAATTAGTTAAATACAACTTATGTTTTTATAAGTATTTTTTCTATATAAATAATCATATAAATTTATCTTTTCGTCAAATAAAGTTTTTAATTAAATATTTGGTAATGGCTATGACTGATAAAAAATATTCAGATTTATTTGGGGTTTAAGTATAAGGTGAGGCTTCTATCCAAATTTTTTTCCCCTCCCCGGTTTGCAAGCGGGGATGAAACAAAGCGGATTTCAGGCTTTGCCTGCTAAAATGTGGACCCACTACCCATCATAATGGGGATGGACGCCTGCTTCGCCTCTTTTCGATTCTCTATAATCTTTTGGCATGAATAAGCATTAAAATGACCGGGGTGAATTGGTGATTCAGGTTAAATAACAACAAGCGACTAAAGTTTTGCGCCGCATTTTCCACAGAAAGCAAAATCTTCAGGAAGATAATTTGTCATGCAATTTTTACATTTTTTAAGATTAGGACCCCACATGGTTTCAGATGCTAATCCTGATTTTGCTTTTTTGCGGATTTTCATGTAATCAGGCTGTCTTTTTTCCACAAATCCCTGCATGCCTTCATGTGTTTCCAGGGAGGAAAAGTGCAGGCTTAACCAGTCTCTTGCATGTCCTATAGTCATATTCCAGCCAAAATCCTTCCAGAAATTTAGTTGTTGGCGAGTATAGCGCATACATTCCGGAAATTTATTTACAAGTTTATCTGCCACTTCCCTGGTTTTATGATCAAGCTGGTCTTTAGGCACTACAAAGTTAATCAGTCCCCATTCGAGGGCTTTTTCGGCAGGGATCGGCTCGTTAAGAAAGAGAATTTCCCTGGCTCTTCTATCACCGACCATTATCGGCAAAAACTGTGTTGCCCCGCCTGCTGCAACACTTCCCACACTTGTACCTACCTGTTTTATAACCACATGATCAGCTGCTATGGCAAGGTCACAGGACATGTTGATTTCGTTTCCTCCCCCTACTACCATGCCATTTAACCTTGCTATAGTTGGTTTTCCTGCGTTACGCAGCAGATCGTGAAATTGTGTGAATATACCCATCCATTTCCAGAAATCACGGGGCTTTTTGATAAACTCTGAGGCATACTCTTTAACATCTCCTCCTGTGCAGAATGCTTTATCTCCTGCCCCGGTTAAAATAATAACAGCAACTCCGTCATCCCATATAGCATCCTGAAGAGCGGTTATCATTTCCTGAAGAGTGATTATGCTGTATGCATTGTAAACCCGGGGTCGATTTATGGTGATTGTTGCAATCCAGTCTGATTTTGTATAAATAATTTCTAAAAAGTCAAATTGTTCAGGGTTTTTAGGATTAAATTCTTCCATATGCTTTATTTTTCCTTATTATAACTTTAAAAAATATAGCATATGAATCTGAATTTTAAAATAAGGAAGTAATAAAAAATTCTTAACAATTCTCCGGCTGTCATTCGAGGAAGCCTGCCCCGTGCTCGACACGGGGTGGCAATCTTTCCAGCGTTTTATAATGATAACTGGATAGATTCCCACGTCGCTTCACGGCGCCTGTCCTGAGGAAGCCCGAAGGGTTGACGTGAGGATCTAGCTCCTCGCAATGATATTTTCTCTTTTTGTAACAGACTTTTCAGATCACCTCTTAGTTCTTTACTTATTATTTCTATCCAGTTCTTTTTTTATACTATTAAAGAAAAGATTTCTCTTAAGGTCAGGAGTAGCGTCTTTCTCGTATTTCTTAACTTTGCTCATTATACCTTCCAATTCGTTTTTATATTCATCATCGGAAATAATTAAACTCTTATGACCTTTGCCTGAGTTATCCATTAATTTTCTTGCTGCATCGCTCATTTTCTTTTCTTTCTCAATTCTTTCTTTTTCTGCTTTTTCTATTTTTTTGAGTCTTTCCATTCTTTTTTTCTGGAATTGATATGTTGTAAGCTCAGAGCCTAATAACTTGCTTCTTAAAATGACTATTTCTACTCTGCGATTAGCTTTTTTACCCTTTTCAGTTTCATTGGAAGCAATTGGTCGACTATCAGCATAGCCGACTGTCAGAAATCTGTCTTTTCTTATACCTGCAGTATTTGTCAAATAACGCACCACACCGGCAGCTCTATAAGCTGATAATTCCCAGTTAGAAGGAAACATTGCCGAATTAATAGGATCATTATCTGTATGTCCTTCAACCCGAATAATATTATATGGAAATTTTTCCTTTAATATTATGCCTACTTGCCTGACAATTTCCCTGGATTCCGGTTTTAGTCCTGAAGTAGAGGAGTCAAAGAAAATGTTTCCCACCATATTTATAATAAAACCGCGTTCGGTTACTTCTGTTTTTATACCCTTCAGTTCATCTATTTTCTTTAGCTCAAGCTCTTCCTGCAGGGCTTTAAAACCCTCTTCCTCTTCCCTGGAGGCAATTGCATTCAATATAGGAGGAATAATATTCCGGCTATCAGAAAAACCTCCTGTATTAACCAGGTTTTCTCCTTTATTATTCATCAGTCCCGCATTGCCCTGTAAAATAGAATTTTTATTAAAAGCCTCTCTAATAGAAGTTTTTAGCTCTTTAAACTTCGCAAGGTCTATCTGGGACAGAGCATAAAGGATAACAAAAGTTGCAAAAAGCAAAGTAATGAAATCTGCATATGATACAAGCCATCTTTCAAGGTTTTCATGCTCTTCTGCGTGTTTTTTTCTTCCCATTTATAAAAAATCCAGAATTATAAGTATTGAATAGCGATAAAATTAAGCCGGAGCTTTTTGAGAAGCTCCTTCAGCCTTTTTATCTTTTTTCAGGATAAACGCCTCAAGTTTTCTTTCTATAAGTGCAGGACTCTCTCCTGCCTGGATGGACAAAATTCCTTCTATCATCATTTCTTTTGCTACAAAAGATTTTTGATCTTTAAATTTAATTTTTGAGCCAAGCGGTATAAGAAGCAGGTTAGCAATCCCGACCCCGTAAACCGTTGCTACAAAGGCAACGGCAATTCCTGCCCCCAGTTTTGAAGGTTCAGAGAGGTTTTCCATAACATGTATAAGACCGAGAACAGCTCCGATAATACCTATTGTAGGGGCATACCCTCCTCCGGATTCCCAGACTTTGGCTGCTCCTTTGGATTTTTCTTCCATCTGAGTCAGCTGGGTTTCCATGAGGTCTCTTACCAGTTTCGGGTCAGCTCCGTCGGCTACAGATTCCAATCCCAGTGTAATCAGCGGGTCACTTGCGTTTTTAGCTTCTTTTTCAAGAGCTATAACTCCTTCTTTTCTTGCTTTTGTAGCGTATCTTACCAGTTCGGTAATTATTTCCCTGAATTCAATTTTTTCATCAAAATAAACTCTTTTAAGCGCTACTACAGCGTCCATCAATTGTTCCTGGGGAAAACTAAGTATTACAGCTCCTGCTGTTCCTCCAAAAACAATTAACGCTGCTGTAATCTGTAAAAGTGATGCAGGGTGTCCTCCTTCCAGAATCTGACCGGCAATTACTGCGACAATACCTATTATTGTTCCGATTAATGACGTTAAATCCATTTTTGCCTCTTTTTAGTTATGTTAATTATTATATTGAATATAATATTATATCCAATATAAAAAGATAGAAAAATATGCATATTTTCTGTTTTTATTTAAACTTATTTTTAAAAATATAAGATCATACAATTATATTATTCTGGCTCCTTTAGTAGAGCCGCAAATGAAAACAAATTTTTTATTGATCTTTTTCACTCTTTCACTGTTTTTGAGGATAGATATTAATAAATTTTCAGTTTCTTTAGAACAGGTATTAAGGAAATAACAAAAAATTTTACGTAAGAATTTTTTGCTAAACCCTAGCTCGTTTCATCTATAATCTCAATTACGGTATTGATAGGAATTATAGCTTTTTCAATTTTTTGCTCTAAAAATTTTTCATTTTTAAGTTTATTTTCAAGAGTACCGGTGTTAAAAATTTTATATCTCTCCATTGCCCTTTTATAATTAACAATTTCTGTTAAGTATTTATCAAGCATAACCAGTTGATTATAGGTTTCATAGTACTTTTCAGGTCTTTTGCCGTATTTTGTCTTAATACTGTCAACGTATAGGTTCAATACATTGACTTTTGCGCAGAAAAGCTGAATTTTATCCTGATGATTGCCCTGAAGAATCTGTCTTATCTCTCTTAATAAATTGTATACCTCTTTAATATCAACAAGATAGTTGCTATATTTGTTTATACCGCGTCCCGCGGTAGGTCTTGGAATTACTATAGAGGCGGGCTTAAATTCAGAAACATTTTTTTTCACCTTAATTTCAGTCGGCTTATTCGGTTTTGTTTTTTTTCCGAGTTGCGGAAGATTTCCCATATACCCGTAACCTGAGGTAAAAACAGAAATAATGATTAAAAGGCAAATAGCCCTTAAATTTTTTAAAATTAGTCCTGATTTGTACATTTTGACTCTTACTTTTCCAGTTAAAAATTAATTTACTTTTATTTTAAAAGACTCCTTTTATTTTAAGATCCACTCTTTAGTCGGGAGACGGAAGTGTTTAAAACCGAAATTTTTTGTTTTTTAAAATATAAAGGTTTTTAATCTATTTTACTTATTTTTTAAAATCCGGCAAATTCAGATCTTTTTGTTAAAATTTTGTAAACTTTACTTAATATATTTAAAGTTGAATTAAAAAAATACCGATAAGTAGAATAAGAAAAGCCGGGCAAAAAGAATTTTATCTTACACCACCACTTTAAATCCCTTTCTGTGATAGGGGGATTTCAAATGAAAACAATTTAAAGTATCCAGAAAAATATAGGAGCAGATTAATGAGCGAAATACGTATCAATCAATTTAACGGGATTCAGCCGCAAAAAGCCGACAGGGCAAAAACAAAACAAGAAGAAAAAACTGAGCAGAATATAGCTAAAAAAGAAGCCAGAGTTTCACAAAAAGAAGCAAAAGAAGTTCTCAACTTCATGGCTCAGTCAGCTGCTTTAAACGAATCCCAGGTAAAGAAAAGAGAAATTAATCCGGAAAAATATGTTGATGCTCAAAGCCAGGAGAGAATCGCAAAAATGATGAAGGCGTTTGATGATACTATTTTAAAGAGTGCCGAAGTAGCGATTAAAGAACTCGGACTGTCTGAAGCAGCCGGTCGGGATGTAGCCATTATGGCATTTAACCAGAGATTCCTGGTATAAAGGAAAGTATTTCAATAAAAAAAGGCGGTTAACACCGTCTTTTTTCTTTTATTTTAGGAATTTTAAAAATAAGGGGTAAAGAATAAAAATTTACGCATTTT
>JANQEP010000142.1 GCA_028278305.1 Candidatus Gastranaerophilales bacterium | reverse complement strand
TAATGATAATTGGATAGATTCCCACGTCGCTTCACTTCGTTCCGCTCCTCGGAATGACATTTTCTCTTTTTGTAGCAGACTTTTCAGATCACCTCTAAGTGCGTAAGAAAAAACATAAACTTTACCTAGCACTTAACCTTTAGCTGGCAACATGCCTGGCAGGCGCTGAACATGCCGTATTTTCGAAGCTGCCTTCTGAACTCGGCGAACCGCCGGCTGTTCCAGACCTCTTTAATCGGCATGTTTCTCACGTTTCCGATTTTATAAGACAGGCATGGATAAACGTTTCCCTGGGGAGTTATCAGAATATTTGCCCAGGGATAAAGACATGGCTGGTAAATTTCTTTTAATTTTTTATCAGATGTTTCTGTATAAAATCTTTTTATCTGCTCAAGCTCGTTTTTAAGGTTAAATTTAGGATAAAACCTTATTACAGGACCGTCTTTGGATAAATTCCGAAGCTGTTTATAAACTTTTTCAAAATGATCCGGGTTAAAATACAGGTTTATAGGATATTTAGTTCTGTAAAACTCTTCGCTGAATTCTTCCCGAAGATCAGAATTCTGCTGCAGGCTGCTTTCTTTAAGAAACGCCAGGGTGAAAAAATCCGCTTTATAATTCTTTGCCAGCTTGTAGATTTCCGGGATGTCATCGAGGTTATCTTTAAGAACCGTGGTTTTTATATCAATTAACGGATATTTTTTGTTTCCTTTTGCCTTAACCAGCCTGTCAAGTGCGTCTATAGCTTTATCAAAAGTTCCTTTTCGGCTTCTTATCCTGTCATGGGCTTCCTGCATGCCGTCTATGGATAAATTAAGCAGCAATAACTCTTTTTTAATGAAAATTTCAATTAATTCATCGTCAATAAGCGTACCGTTAGTGACTATGTTTACTTTGCCTTTTTTCAGGGCAGCCCTGAGTATAGTTTTAAAATCTTTCCTGATTAAAGTTTCCCCGCCGACAAAAGTTATAAGCCTACAAGCAGGAATCTGGGCGATTATATTCAGCCATTCATCGGTTGAAAGCTCATTTTCTGTGAGTTTTTCCCCTACATAGCAGAAATTACAGTTTAAATTGCACCTGTATGTTAATTCCAGGGTATATCTCAAAGGCAGCAAGGATTTGCCGTTAAGAAACTTACGGGAAAACAGGGAATATGTATCCTGCACAAGGTCATATAGTCCGGAATAGTTAATTAAAGGCTTTTTCATCAGATTTAGCGCCAGGTTTAATTATTTTGCCTTCATAGGGAATTATAATACCAAATTCACTTAATTTTGAGATGATAAGAAATTTCAGATGTCTCCAGCCGTCCCGCCAGGTTTTAAGATAAGGTTTTCTTGACCTGCCGTCTTTAAAAAATTCTATGGGAATTTCAATGATCTTAAACTCTGCCCAGGCAGATTTAACCAGGATTTCTGAGGCAAACTCCATACCTGTTGTCCTGAAATCCAGCTTTTCAAGGCTTTCTTTTTTAAACATACGCATCCCGCACTGGGAATCAGATATCCTTGTGCCGAAAAACAGGTTTAAAATAAAAGTCAGAACAGGGTTTCCAAGGTACCTGTGAAGAAAAGGCATTGCGCCCCGGTGAATTTTTCCTTTAAGCCTTGTACCTATAACCATATCACAGCTGCATCGGGTTATTTCCTTGTAAAAATCAGGTATTAGCGAGAAATCATAGGAATTATCACCGTCTCCCATTATCACATACCTGCCCTTTGTCCTGCTAAAACCGTACCTGATAGCGCAGCCATAGCCTTTTTCTTCGCAAACCTCAACTCTTGCGCCCAGGTTTTCCGATAATTTTGTTGTACCGTCAGCAGAACCATTGTCTGAAACGATTACTTCTCCTTTAATACCGAGTTTTTCAAAAGAATCAAGGCACTTTTTAATGCAGGTCTCTACGGTTTCTTCTTCGTTTAAACAGGGTATTACTACGCTTAAATCAAACTCGTAAGCCATTTATCCCTTTTTAGACTAAATTTGTTTACATAGTGAAATTATAGCATTTTAAAATATTAAAAAATCTCTTTTTGAAGATTATAGTGATCCGGGAAAATAAACAGGATTTAATACATGAGGATGAAAAGCAATAATAGCAGCACTTTAAGGGTTAGGTGCAGGGCTTCGCCCTACCCAAAACGGTTTCCCCCTTCCTTCAAAGGAAGGGGGCAGGGGGATGGTAGGCGGATTTCAGACATTTTTTACTTTTAAATTTAACTAAGGAATAAAGAAAAAATTTTAAAATGCGTAAGTTTTTATTCTTTACCTCTTATTCATAAATAATTTTTGCGTCAAAATTTCGATTTTTTAACTCTTTCAAAAGAGCCTGTGCTTTCTGGGCATCGGAAAAAGAAGCAATTTGCAGGATATATTTTCCGTTTCTCTCTCTTATAAAAGGCTCATAATTCAAATTCACGAGTATTTCTGATGTCAGTCCGGCTTCTTTCGGACTTGTAAATTCTCCTACAATAACTTTAGCTTTAAAAACAGGAGCAGGAGGTACAATGGGAAATCCTTCCTTCAAAGCCAGAGGTCCCGGTCTTGGAGGGACTGTTGCATTTATACTATTATGAGATGTCTGGCTGGTTTGCCCGCTAAGTTTTTTTCCGGGTAAAGGCGCCACATTAGCCGATTTATTTGTTTTTTGCTTTTTATTCATTTTATCTTGAGGTGAGATATTACCGGCAGGCATTTTTTTAGGTACTGGAGTTTCTTTTTTCTTTTCAGCGGGCATTTCTTCCTGAAGTTCGACTGAGTGAAGCCTGGGATCAATCCTTCCCCGGAAATCATGGCTTGTTATCGAGTTAAAGACGTGATCTTCCGTAAGCGCCGGAATTTCAACCTGCGGGGTTATAACAGGTAAAAGATAAGTAAAAGCCAGGAAAAAAAGAATAAAAGCCCCGAAAAACGTAAAAAATAACAGCTTTAAGTTTGCTGATCTTTTAATTTTTCTCCTCTTTACTTTGTTCATTATTACAAAATTCCTTTTACTTTACAGGAGGCATCTATTATCTCACCACATTCACGCGTATATGAACTCATAATATTTTCCGCTATTTCCGAAAAGTTTTTCAAGCCAAGTTCAGTTTCAAGTCCTGCTGCCTTAACAGGTGCGCCTGATGAATTTATATTTATTCCAAAGTGTATTAATACGGAATTAATTGACTTTGCTGCTATTGAAACGGATAATTTTCCATCTTTATAGAACAGATCATCTCCTTTCCTGAATAGTAAACCCGGGTTAATCCCGCTTTTAATCAAAGATTCCCGGATAATACCTATCAGTAATCTCTGTCTTAAAATTCCTTCTATCAGCCGGATATTAAAGTGTTCCACAATAAAATGAAGCATTTTTCTGCTGTAAATGGGGCTGTTTGATAAAACATCGGAAATATCCGCCATATTTTCAATTTTGACGTCGCATTCCCCAATAAAGCCGACTATCGCATCTCCCAGAATATTATGGTTTTTATATATCCAGTTAGGATAGAGTTCTTTTCCAGTATAGCAAATTTCTTTTTCAATGAATTTATATTTCATATTTTTAATTATTTTTATTTACAATTTTTTATATTAACTCTAATAAAAAAAATTCTCCATAAAAAATATTTACTTATAAACTCAAGTTTCTAATGATAAATTTGTTCAAAATGCTCTCATCCTTCTTATACACCCGATAAAACCGCCTGTTTAAGCTCAGAGGGGGCATAGATTCCTGTTTCTGTGATAACTCCCGTAATGTATTGCGCCGGGGTAACATCAAATGCCGGGTTTATAATATTTACGCCCTCAGGACAAATTGACCTGTCGTTAATATAGGTTACTTCCTCGTGATTTCTTTCTTCTATAGGAATGTTTTCTCCGGTTTCTATGGAATTATCAATTGAAGAATAAGGGGCAGCCACATAAAACGGAATATTATGAGCTTTTGCAGCAAGTGCCACCGTATAAGTACCGATTTTATTTGCCGTATCACCGTTAAGAGCAATTCTGTCCCCGCCGACAACCACTACGTCAATCATGCCCTGTTTCATAAAATATCCGCACATACCGTCGGTAATAAGGGTTGTAGGGATTCCGTCGTTTACAAGCTCCCAGGCGGTAAGTCTTGCTCCCTGCTGGCGAGGGCGGGTTTCATCTGCAAATACCTTTATTGACTTATCTCTTGCGTAAGCTGACCTTATGACGCCGAGAGCTGTTCCATAACCTGCTGTTGCAAGAGCTCCGGCATTACAATGAGTAAGGATTGCTGCCCCCTGAGCTACGATTTCAGCGCCATGTTCGCCTATTTTTTTGTTGGTTTCAATGTCATCTTCCAGCATTTTAAGAGCGTTTTCCTCAAGTTTCCGGGTAATTTCAGAAATACTGCAGTTCAGCGATTTTGCGAGGTTAACCTGCTTATCAACCGCCCACATTAAATTCACGGCTGTAGGGCGGGTAGATTTTAAATATTCAGCCATTAATTCCAGTCTTTGCAGGAATTCTTCACTGTCTTTGCTGTCAAGAAATTCTTTTGCGCCCATAGCAACACCAAATGCTCCTGACACACCAATTGCTGGTGCGCCCCTTACTATCATATCCTTTATGGCGTCAGCCATTTCTCTACAGGTTTTTATATCAACCGTTTTATATTCATAAGGTATCACTGTCTGGTCTATGAGCTTTACATGGTTTCCCGTCCACTGGATTGGTCTTATATTTGACTCAAACATAGTTTATTTTCCAATTTATTATGTTACCTCATATATTATAATCCGCTAAAAATATTAATGGAGAGTTAAATGCATTAAAAACCGGAAAAAATTATGGTAAGGAGTAAAGAATAAAAACTTACGCATTTTAAAATTTTTTATTACTTCCTTATAACTCAAGTTGCTACTTATAAATTTTGAACAAAAAAAAGGACAGTTATTAAACTGTCTCAAATCTAGCAAAAATACTGTAGGGTGTGTAAGAAAAGGGAAAGGTAAAATAAAAGTAAAGAATTTTGGATTTTAAGTAAATTATGTTTTTGATCTTGTTTCTTTTTTATCCTTGTATATATATAAAAACAATAATATATAAAAAATTGCTCTTTTTTATATATTTAGTATGATTTTTGTTAATATTTCTTAACGCAAATTTTTAAAAAATAATTAACCCGTCATTCGAGTTATTTAACTCTTAAATAAAAATTGATAAAAGATTTTATTGAAAAAGGTTAAAATTATGATATTATATTGACTGATCGGTCAGTATAAAATAATTAACCGAGGTAAATTATGTCTACTAAAATAATTGATAAGGAAAAAAGAAGAGAAGAACTGTTAAAAGTAGCTATAAATGTGTTTGCCAAGAATGGATATGTAAATACTACAATGGATAGTATTGCAAAAGCTTCAAATGTCAGCAAAGGCTTACTATATGAATATTTTTCCGGCAAAGAAGAGCTTTTAGTCGAGTTATTAGGCTATTTTGAAAAATTGTTCAAATCAAAAACAGCTGAAAGATTAAATTTGGTAGAAGATCCAAAAGAGAAAATCAAGATCCTTATTGAATACTCTTTTGAAATTTATGCTGAAATGTCTGATTTTATAAACATAATGTTTATTTTCTGGGTTGAAGCAATGATTAACATTCCTAAAAACAGACTTAATCTTGTTTATTTTTACGATGATTTCAGAGACTACATAGCCGAAATAATATCTGAGGGCATAAAAAAAGGCTGTTTTAAAGAGGTTGATACATACTCGTCTGCGTCAGTAATCCTGGCTGCTATGGACGGGCTTTGCTTGCAATTGATTCTGGATATAGAAAATTTCCCGATTAAAAACGCCTCTGAAGAGCTGAGCAGGACAATATTAAAAAGACTTGAGGCATAAAACCAATTCTGTAAAAATCGTAATAAGAGCAATTTTTACCTTTATTTTACTGCTTGCAATAATCTTTGTACCTGCAGGAAGCTTTGATTACCGGCAGGGATGGGTTTTATTCGGCAATTATGTTCTTAAGGGGATCATTGGTTTTATACTTTTTAAAGATAAAAAAGAAGTTAAATACCGCTTGATTCCAATGATCTGGTAAATTTTGAAGATTCTTTGCAAAGAGAATTGGTTTTGATAATATTACGGATAAGAAAAATCAATATGTAAGGAATAAAAAATTTTAAAACGCGTAAGTTTTTATTCTTTACCTCTTAAAAGACCGGCAAATCGCCCTGTAAAATGCCTGAAATATCTTAAAAAGTCCTAAACCCGTATAAATTCAAGCTGCTGCTTCAGATTTTTATGAATAAAAAATGAAAAAATACTACCCGATTATGCTTGATATAGAAAACAGAAACTGCCTTGTAATTGGCGCAGGAAATGTTGCCCTGCGCAAAATAAGTTCCTTGATCTCTTATGGTGCAAATGTTTCGGTGATAAGCAGGGAAGTCTGCCCTGAACTGGAAGCATTAGGGATAAACCAAAGTTCAAAAGAATACAAACCGGAGTTAATAGAGGGTAATTTCCTTGTTATCGCGGCAACTGACGATGCGGATTTAAATACCGCGATTTATAAAGACTGCGTCAAGAGAAACATTATGGTAAATGTGGTTGATAAGCCTGAATTATGCGGCTTTATTCTTCCTGCAGTCTACCAGGAAGGGGATTTAACGATTTCAGTAAGCACAGGCGGCAAAAGCCCGATGATGTCTAAGCTTATCAGGGATGAGCTGAAAAATAACGCCGCATTTCTTGATGTAATCGGAAAATTAAGGCTGAAAGCGAAACAAAACAGGGAAATCCTGCTGGGTACAAGAGGGAGCAGACTGGCTCTAAAACAGGCAGAAATAGTAATCAGCGAACTAAAAAAATATTACCCTGAAATGATAATTAATATTAAAACCTTTAAGACCACAGGCGATAAAATGCCTGATGTCCCGCTGGATGAAATTCAGCAGGACGATGTTTTCACAAAGGAGCTGGATGCGGCGCTCTTAAACAATGAAATTGACCTTGCAGTGCACAGCTTAAAAGATGTCCCGGATATTTTACCGGGGGGATTGAGGTTAACTATATTTCCCAAAAAGGAAGACCCGAGAGATGTGCTTATTAGCAGGAATAATTTAAGTTTAAGGGAACTTCCTGAAGGCTCTGTAATAGGTACAAGCAGCGCAAGAAGGACTGAGCAGGTTAAAAGCCTCAGACCCGATCTGGAATTTTTTCCCATACGCGGTAATATAGACGAGCGTATAAAAAAAGTGGAAAACGGGCAATATGACGCAACCATACTGGCAGCGGCAGGGTTAAACAGGCTCGGGCTCCAGGGTAAAATTGCCGAATATTTTGACATAAAAAAATTCCCCACGGCACCCGGACAGGGAGCGCTTGCAATAGTAACGGGTTCAGAAATACAATGACAGGCAAAGTGTATTTAGCCGGGGCAGGTCCCGGAGATACGGAGTTAATAACGGTTAAGGGCTTAAATTGCCTGAAACATGCTGATGTCATTGTGTATGACAGTTTAATTAATAACAGGCTGCTTTCTTACTCAAAAGAAGGGGCTGAAAAAATTTTCGCAGGAAAAAGAGCCGGAAATCATACATTACCGCAGGAAGAAATAAACAAACTTCTTGTAGAAAAAGCAAAAGAAGGAAAAATTGTGGTAAGACTCAAGGGCGGTGACCCTTTTGTATTTGCAAGGGGGGCAGAAGAAGCATTATATTTAAGGAAAAATAATATTGAATTTGAAATAATCCCGGGTGTTACCTCGGCGGTCGCAGGGGCTGCATACGCCGGAATCCCCGTCACCCAGCGTGGAGTCAGCGGGTCTTTCCACATAATTAACGGGCATAACCCTGAAAATATTAATTTTAAAGGACTTGTAGGACATTCCGGGACACTGGTATTCTTAATGGGCTTTTCAAAGCTTGAAAATATATGTTCAAACTTAATTAAGTATGGAAAAAAACCTGAAACACCGGTTGCAGTAATTTCAAACGCCACATGCAGTAACCAGGAATCTGTTACCGGAACTCTTTTGGATATTAAACAAAAAACTGCCGGTCTTGAAACCCCCGCAATTATTGTGGTCGGAGAAGCTGTCAACTTAAGGGAAAAAATTAAATGGTTTGAAAACAAGCCCCTGTCAGGGAGAAATATAATTGTTACAAGAGCTAAACACCAGGGCAGGGAGCTTATTCAAAAGATAGAGCAGGCCGGGGGCAATCCGATTGAATTCCCGACAATTGAAATCTGCCCCCTTAAAGTTAAACTGCCTGATTTTAAGCGTTACAACTGGATAATTTTTACCAGCGCCAATGCAATAGAGCTGTTTTTTAAGTTATTACCGGACATAAGGGAATTAGGAAGCGTAAAAATCGCTGTAATTGGCGAGTCAACAGCCGAATGTATAAAAAAATATTGTATAAAACCTGACTTCATGCCGGATGAATTCATCTCAGAGGCGTTAATTACGGGATTAAAGCATAAAATAAGGGACAGTGACAGGGTTTTACTCCCAAAAGCAGAACAGGCGAGGGATATTATAGCAAAAGAACTCAAAAAGCACGCAGCTGAGGTAGATGAGCTGGTTTTGTACAAAACAGTTATTCCGCAATATAATAAACAGGAACCGGATGACGCAATAAAAAAAGCTGATTCCGTATGTTTTACCAGCCCTTCATCCGTGAGGAATTTCGCGCTGATGAAAAATATAAAAGCTTACTGTCTGGGACCTGTTACTGCTAAAACAGCAGAAGAAGCCGGTTTTAAGGAAATTATAACAGCCGGTGAATATACAATTAACGGTTTAATGGATAAATTAACGGATAAAAATAATGAATCTTAGCCATAGACCTAAAAGACTGAGAAAAAATACTGCAATACGTAACCTGGTAAGAGAAACCCGGCTAAACGTCAGCGATTTAATTTGCCCTGTCTTTATAGCAGAAGGCAAAAATATAAAAAGAGAAATTCCTTCAATGCCTGGTCAGTTTCATTATTCTATAGACAGGCTGGAAGAGGGAATTAATGAAATAGCTGCACTGGAAATCCAGTCTGTATTGCTGTTTGGACTTCCTGAACATAAAGATGAATCCGGAAGCCGGGCTTATGCGCAAAATGGGACTGTTCAACAGGCTGTCAGGTTAGTAAAAGGTAAATACCCGGAATTATTTGTAATTACTGATGTTTGTCTTTGCCAGTATACATCGCATGGGCACTGCGGAATTATTGATAATAAAGCCATAGATAACGACAAATCCGTTGAAATACTTGCTAAAATTGCTCTTTCCCACTCGGAAGCAGGCGCTGATATGGTTGCACCTTCTGATATGATGGACGGCAGGGTTAAAGCGATCAGGAAAATTCTTGATGAGAATAATTTTAAGGATACTTCCATAATGTCATATAGCGCTAAATACGCATCAGCTTTTTACGGACCGTTCAGGGATGCTGTAAACTCAACCCCAGCCTTTGGAGACAGGAAAACATACCAGATGGACCCGGCAAATTCAGATGAAGCTGTACGTGAAGCAGGGCTTGACCTGGAAGAAGGGGCTGATATCCTGATGGTAAAACCTGCTATGGCTTATGCGGATATAATTTACAGGTTTAAAGAGAAATTTAACGTGCCCATTGCCGCTTATAGTGTAAGCGGGGAGTATAGCATGATAAAAGCAGCTTCGCGGGCGGGGTTTTTAGAGGAAAAACAGGCTGTAGCGGAAATGATTACCGGGATCAAAAGAGCAGGCGCGGATTTAATAATTACTTACTTTGCAAAGGATATAGCCAGGCAATTATGAACTTAAACAGATCAGATAAATTATTTAAAGAAGCTCAAAAACTTATCCCTGGCGGGGTTAATAGCCCTGTAAGAGCGTTTAAGGAAATCGGCATAAACCCGCCGTTCATTGCTAAAGCCCAGGGCAGCAGGGTTTATGATGAAGACGGCAATGAATACATTGATTTTGTAGGCTCATGGGGACCCATGATACTTGGTCATAACCATCCCGGGATCAAAAAAGCCCTGGGTAAACAGCTTGAGCTGGGCACGAGCTACGGCGCGCCAACCGCCCTGGAAGTTGAAACCGCAGGCATTATAACTGAAATTGTCCCGTCCGTTGAAATGATCAGGATGGTAAATTCGGGCACAGAAGCAACGATGAGCGCATTAAGGCTGGCAAGGGCTTATACAAAAAGGGAAAAAATCGTTAAGTTCGCAGGTAATTACCACGGGCACCACGTGATAGAAAATACCATAACCGCGGACTACAATGATACTGAAGGAATAAAGGCTATTTTCCGGGAATCCGGGGCGCAAATTGCAACAGTTATACTTGAGCCGGTTTCGGGAAATATGGGTGTAGTACCGGCTAAGCAGGAATTTTTGGACAATCTCAGGGCAATAACCCAAAAATACGGAAGCCTGCTTATATTCGATGAGGTAATGACAGGTTTTAGAGTTGCTTTAGGCGGAGCACAGAGCCTGTATAACATAAAACCCGACTTAACATGTTTTGGAAAGATTATTGGGGGAGGGCTTCCGGTGGGAGCATACGGAGGAAAACGTGAAATCATGGAAATGGTCGCTCCTTTAGGACCGGTTTACCAGGCTGGAACTTTATCCGGCAATCCGCTTGCCATGACAGCGGGCTTAACTGCCTTAAAAATTCTCAGGGAAAACCCTGAAATATACATTCAACTGGAAAAAAAGGCAAAAAGGCTTCAGGAGGGCTTAGAAACCGATATCATGGAAGCCCGTATAAACAGGGTCGGCTCAATGATGTCGGTATTTTTTACTCAAAAACCCGTATTTGATTACCGGAGCGCAAAAAAATGTAATACCCAAATGTATGCCAAATATTGTAAATCAATGCTCGAGAAAGGTATTTATCTTCCCCCTTCTCAGTTTGAAGCGTTTTTTATATCTCATAGCCACACTGATGAGGATATTGATTTATTCCTGCAAAAAAATAAAGAAATATTAGGCAGAACAGGGGGTTTGAAAATTTTATAAAATACGCAGGAGTTTTTTTACTTTTTACCCGGTTTTATAATGGAGTCTATTTCGTTTTATGAAAAAAATAGCTTTTATAATAAGGATGTTTCAGCAAAAAAAATTTCACGGAGGCGGTGAAAAGCTTTTTTACAACCTTATTAAGAGGTTTTGCAAAGACGGCTATATTGTAGATATTTATTGCAGCGAGTCTGATATTAGCCAGCCGGAAGGTTTTACCGGTAAAATTACGGTTATAGACGAGCATTATGACCATAATAAACCTGAAACAATGGAGAATTTTTACAATAGAGCTAAAGAGCTTATCAAAGACGAAAACTATGAATTTGTGATTTCTGAAAACATAACCCCTCCGGTTGATATAACTTTTCTTCAGGGGCATTCACTCTTAAACAGGCTTAAAAAGGTTAAAAATCCCCTGGAAGCTTTTTTTTATAAATTCAGGAAAATAAAAAAACAGCGGATAAAATACCAGGAAAAGTGGATTAAGCAGGGCTACAGAATGATTTTTACCGTATCGGAAGTTTTAAAGCAGGATATGGTAGAAAATTTCGGGGTTGCTGAAAGTAAAATAAGCGTGGTTTATCCCGGAGTGGATATTCCTGAAATTAAAGAAATGAAAACAACTAAAAATCCGGTAACGTTCGGGTTATTAGCCCCCGGTTTTAAGATAAAAGGCGGGTTTGTTTTCTTAAAAGCCATGAAAATACTTAAAGGCGAAGGTTATGAGTTCAGGGCAAAAATAATTTATCCGAAATTCCGGAAAAACATAGGCGTGCAGCTTCTGGTAAAGCTGTATAACCTTGCAGACCGCGTGGAATTTCTGCCATATCGGGAAAATATTGTTGATTTTTATAATTCAATTGACGTACTTGTAGTTCCCTCACTGGAAGACACGTTTAATCTTGCTGCACTTGAGGCTATGGCTTGCTCAAAACCGTGTATCGCCAGTAAAAACGCCGGTGCAAGCGAAATAATCCAGGATGAGGTTAACGGCTTTACATTTAATGTTAAGCAAGATGGCTCAAAAAATCTTGCGGAAAAAATGAAAATTTTTATAAAAAATCCTGATTTTTATGAAAAAATGTCTGATTTTGCATTAAAAACCGCAAAAAAATATAGCTGGGACAGAACTTATTCTCAATTTTTTGAAAATTTTACAAAATTTTGTTGTTTTTGATTTTTAATTTTAAAGATTAGTTTTGTAAAAATTGATTAAGAATTAGCAATTATTTTTTTTATTTGTATTTTAATTAATTAGATCCAGAATAACATCATTTTAACAGGTAAGGATTATCAAATGGGAAAAACAGAGGTTGTAAAGCAGGAGAAATCAAATCTCACAAAATATATAATGTTTAGTCTTCTGGCAGGAATGTTGTTTGGTTGGATTTACCCAAAAATCTGTTTATTGCTGCCGGAATCCGAAAAAATTTATTCGGTAGTATCAGAGATACTCAGGGGAGGAGCACATTTATTTCTTCAAATGATTAAAATGATACTTGCACCTCTGGTATTTTCAACGCTTGTAGTTGGAATAGCAGGGCATGGAAGTATAAAAACACTTGGAAGTATAGGATCCAAGACAATTATATATTTTTTTATTGCAACATCAATTGCTCTTATAATAGGTCTATTAGCCGCTAATATATTACATCCCGGAGTTGGCTGCACAGTCGACTGCACTAACAGCCAGATGGAGCAACTGGAGTATATAAAAGGATCATCCAAAAGCCATTCCGTAACCGATACATTTGTTCATATGGTACCCCAGAGCGTATTTAACGCAATGGCAAATAATGAAATTCTTCAGATAGTTGTTTTCTCAATCTTTTTTGCCCTGGCTCTCGGTGCTATAGGAAATAAGGGGCAGCCTGTTCTTGACGGTTTAAAAAGCTTATCTGAAGTGATGTTTAAATTCACGGAATACGTGATGAACTTTGCCCCGTTTGGTGTTTTCACTGCAATTGCATCAACAATAGGCGAAAATGGAATATCAATACTTTATTATTATGCAAAACTGATATTCTCGCTTTATTTAGCCTTGATAATCTTTGTAGCCGCGGTATTAATCACGGTTTGCGCAATAATAAAAGTTCCGTTTATGAACGTCATCAGGGCGATAAAAGAACCTGCGCTGCTGGCTTTCTCAACCGCTTCAAGCGAAGCAGCCCTTCCAAAAGCTATGGAGACAATGGAAGAGTTTGGTGTTCCCAAAAAAATAGTAGGCTTTGTCATGCCGACAGGATACACGTTTAACCTGGATGGAAGTACGCTTTATCTTTCCCTGGCGGCAATATTCATAGCACAAATGTACAACATAGAATTAACTGTATGGCAGCAAATTGCTATGATGTTTGCTCTTATGCTTTCCAGTAAGGGCATGGCAGCTGTTCCCAGGGTATCTCTTGTAATCCTGGCGGGAACACTGGGAAGCTTTAATATACCTATAGCAGGTGTGGCAGTACTTTTAGGGATTGATCATATACTGGATATGGGCAGGACAACGGTTAATCTCATCGGGAACTGCGTTGCAACAGTGGTAGTTGCAAGATGGGAAGGCGAATTTGACTATAGCAAGATGGATAAGTTCATGACAAGCATTAAAACGCCTGCTTTTGGGGAAATTCCGTCAAACAAGATGTCTGTTGTTATGTCAAAGAAAAAATCAGTGGATATTGCAGTCTGTTCCCCCGCGGAAAATTCAACATGCTCCGCGTGCCAGAATTTTAAAGTAAATAGTAATTAACTATGGATATGGTTTTTTTATATTTTATTATATAATTTTATGGATTTAGAGATTTGATAAAGAAAGAGGTTTTGCTATGTCAGAGAAAAAAATTACTAAAGATATGAATATAATTGATATAATTAAAGATTATCCTGAAACTGTAGAAGTATTTGTAAAATATGGATTAGGCTGTATCGGATGTGCAGCTGCTAAGTATGAAAACTTAGAAGCCGGAGCAAAAGTCCATGGAATCGATGTAGATCAATTTGTTGAAGAATTAAATAAATCTGTAAGCTAAAAAATTTTCATTTTTCCCGCATCAATATTTAGTCACGTCATTCGTGTGTATAAAATAAGGATTAAATAACCCTGATCTCTAATTAACCTGAATTACGAATTAGCCGAAAGCCAGGATATGACTGAGCAACATTTGCCAAAACCCACCCATGAATGAGCTACTGCGTTAGCTGCCGCGCACAACCACCCTATAGGTGGAAAAGAGGCTCCACTGCGAAATGCGGACAGCACCGCCTGCTTCGCACCTCTTTTCGATTCTCTATAATTTTTTGGCAAATGTTGCATAGTCATATCCTGGCTTTCGGCTAATTGGCAACTCAAGTTTAATTTGAATAAAAACGTAAAAACAGATAAAATTGTGTTATGGCATAAATCTCTGGATAGTTAGTAAATGTGCGGTAAAAGTATATGAAATTATTAAAACCCCTGCTGATAGTTTTTTGTCTTTTCTTTTTAATGAAAAGCAGCGTTTATTCACAGGTTTTTTCCTTTGAATCTGATTCTAAGGAACATACGGCAATCTTCCCGAGAGGCACAATGATTAAAGCTGAGATTCAGCAAGCAGTTTCTTCAAAGCATAACAAAGTCGGAGATGCAGTTTCTTTTGTTGTTAATTCCGATTTAACAGTGGGAAAAGCAACCTGTATTCCTGAAGGATCATATATGTACGGTAAAATTATCCAGCTTGAGCGTGCAAAACCCGGAAGGGACGGGTATTTTCTAATACTTGTTGATAAGCTTGTATTTCCTGACGGATGGCATACACCAATGGTGGGAAAAATCTGGACAATGGACGGAACAGGTATTATAGGAGGAGGAGTTACCAGCAGGCAGGAGTTTAAAAAAATTCCTCACCATATCGAAAATATAGGTCCTATAGTTCAACTTGTTAAAACCGGACCAAGAGCAATGGGGCAGGAAAAAATGCTTCTTGCAGATAAAAAGCTTATTATTGTACTTGACCAGGATTTACAGGTTAAATACCTTGAAAATCTCGATTAGGAAATAAAATGAAAAATTTTGCGGTAAAATTTTTCAAAAATCCCCACCCATGAATGAGACCGGGCTCCCGCAGCATGAATGAGCTGCCGCGCTAGCTCCCGCTGTCGCGCACTCCCGCCCTAAAGGAGAGTTAAAGCCTTTAACAATTCCATATAGATTTTGAGAAAATTTCACCTATTACAGGGGTTCATGTATTTCGTGATTCAGATTAATTAATCTGAACTATCGGCAGGAGAAAAGATTTTAAATTTAAATATCTTAAATAACTCCATTATCAAAAGAATTGAACCTGAAAAAAGTAATAAATAAAACCATTCGGTTATTTTTACCGGCTCTAATCTCAATATAAACTGCATTATAGGAATATTCATAGAAATAATATGTATTAACTGGGCTATTATAACACCTGTTATCAGCAAAATATTATTTCTCAGGGGAATTTTAAAAGCAGACTTATATTCTGACCTGCAGTTAAAAACGTGAATATTTTCAAATAAGACCATTAAAAGTAAAATAATATTTCTCGCGGAATACTCGGAAGTTCCGTTTGTAATCAAACCAAACCATAGAACATAAGCTATTATTCCCATACTTAAACCTGAAATTAAAGTTTCCTGAATCATAAGTTTATTAAAAATACCTTCTTCAGGTTTTCTGGGAGGTTTTTCCATAGCTTCTTTTTCCCCTTTTTCAAAAGCAAGAGCTACCCCCTGGATTCCGTTAGTAACCAGGTTAAGCCAGAGAAGCTGTACAGCGATCAGGGGAACAGGCTGGTTAAAGATTATTGCCAGCAAAAACAGTACAATTTCCGCTGCACCTGTTGCCACCAAAAGATAAATAACCTTTCTTATATTGTCATAAGCGTATCTCCCCTCTTCAACACCTGCCACAACAGAAGCAAAATTATCATCCACCACTATCATAGATGAAACATCTTTTGCAACATCCGTTCCTGAGCCCATTGCAACGCTGATATGAGCCTTTTTCAATGCAGGCGCGTCATTTACACCGTCACCTGTAACAGCGATAAAATTTCCTGACCGTGCAAGCGCATTAACTATATGCAGCTTCTGAACAGGTGCTACCCTTGCAAAAACCTTTGATTTATTTACAATTTCAGTAAATTCCCGGGAGTTTTCATCAATTACAGAGAGTTTTGAGCCTTCTATAACCTCATCCCTGGAGCTGACTATGCTCAGGTGCCTGCCTATTGTATAGGAAGTTTCAGGATGATCACCCGTGATCATTATTATTTTAATTCCGGCTTTTTTACATTTATCAACAGCTGAGCTTGCTTCCGGTCGAAGAGGGTCTATTAAACCTATTAATCCCAGAAAAGTAAGCTCTTTTAAATCGGTTTCATAATATTCATGATCGGGCTTTGGGTTTATTTTGCCTTCAGCAAGGGCTATTACCCTGTATCCTGCTCCTGATAGCCTTTTAATTTGCCTTTCAATACGCTTATGATTAACGTCAACCTTGCTATTCCTGATTTTCATATGAGAACAAAAATGCAGGACAACTTCAAAAGCTCCTTTTACCGCAACTCTTGTCTCTGAACCGTGTTTATAAAACTTTGCCGAAAACTTTCTTTCTGATTCAAAAGGAATTTCTTTTAAAACTTCGATATTTTGCTCAACATCTTTAGGATGAAACCCGTATTTATAACCCAGGGCAAGCAATGCAACGTCAACAGCATCGCCATGGTGAGTCCATTTTCCTTTTTTCCTTATTAAATTCCCCTCATTGCATATAACAGCGCATTTAACCAGCTCCTGCGCGTCTGAAGGTGAGTATTTTTTCCTGCGGGCAACAACCTCTCCCTCGCCTGCGTAACCTTCCCCCGTAACGTAAAATTTTGATCCGTCAGGAAGATATAAAAGTTTTACTGTCTGCTTATTCACGGTAAGAGTACCGGTCTTATCACTGGCAATAAGTGTGCAGCTTCCTAAACCCTCTACAGCCGGAAGTTTTCTTATTATTACGTTTCTTTTTGCCATTCTCGACATCCCTACAGAGAGCGCGACAGTAAGCGCGGCGGGAAGTCCTTCAGGGATTGACGAAACAGCAAGGGCTACGGCAAGAAAAAATACTTCTATTACCGAAGATCCCCGTAAAAATTCAATCAGAGCTATTAATGCGCAGGCAAAAATAACTATGATTGTTATCTCTCCGGAAAATTTCTCCATTCTTTTAATTAAAGGGGGTTTTACCCTCTCTAAAGATGTTACGGCTTCAGCGATTTTTCCTATCTCGGTTTTTAGTCCGGTTTCCGCTACAACTCCCAAACCTCTGCCTGATGTAATCATAGATCCCGCATAGAGCATGTTTGCCCTGTCACTCAGGGGAATTTCTTTTTCTATTTTTTCCGTTATTTTCATAACGTCATTTGATTCACCGGTAAGCAGCGATTCATTTGCCATAAGGCTTGTCTGTTTTAAAATTCGTATATCAGCAGGTACTTTTTCCCCTGATTCCAAATGGACAATGTCCCCGGGCACCAGACAATCAGCATTAATCAGGACTGTTTCATCTTCTCTCTTAACTTTTGCCTGTGTTTTTAAAAAATCACGCAGCGCTTCCGAGCTTTTTTCCGCTTTCCATTCCTGATATGAGCCTATAGCAGTGTTAATCAGGATAACCAGGAATATAAACACAGCATCTTTTACATCACCTATAAAAAACGAAATCACGGATGCTATTATGAGAATATAAATTAAAGGGTTTAAAAGCTGACTTAATATTATCTTAAAAGGAGAAATGGTTTTTTTAACAGGCAGCACGTTTTTCCCGAACTTTTTCAGCCTTGCCTCGGCTTGCTCATTACTTAACCCATGCCGGCAAGAGTTGAGCCCGCTTAATGTTTCTTCCTCGGAAAGCCTGTACCATTCAGAGGGGGTATCAGTTTTTTTTGTTTTATTTTTCACTCTTGTCTTTTTAAGATTTTCAAGTACTAAATCAGCTTAAGTGAAGCCGGATTATTTTTTATCCGAGACGCGAACAAAAAATAAATAGAAAGGCGGTTAATAATGCTTTGTTAATAAATAAAAGCCCTATTAATGCATTAAAAAAATTACCCTCTTTTCTATAAATTTTAAGGAATTTTTATCAAGCTATAATTGTTTTTTAGCTAACCCGTCATTGGAGTTATTTAACTCGAGTCGTTAATTGCATAGTCATATCCTGGCTTTTGACTAATTCGCGACTCGAGTTATTTAGCAATTCGAGTTAAATAATGACAAAAATTTAAATTCCGGCGCCGTGGTTAAATTCTTCTGAAGGATTATTTTCAGCTATGCCGGCTTCTTTTTTTACGACTGTTTTAAGATCTTTAATTTCGTGTGTAAGCTCGTGTAGAGCATCTTTTATCGGATCAGGTATAATATTATGCTGCAGCTGGTGAATTTTCTGACCTTTATGCATGACTACTCTCCCTGGAATACCTACTACAGTGGAATCATCAGGAACATCGGTTATCACAACAGAACCTGCGCCGACTCTTACGTTGTTTCCTATCGTAATATTCCCTATTACTTTTGCGCCTGAGCCCACTACTACATTATCTTTCAGTGTCGGATGCCTTTTTCCGACTTCTTTTCCTGTACCTCCCAGGGTTACGCCCTGGTAAATAAGAACATTGTCACCTATGATTGTTGTTTCGCCTATGACAACACCCATACCGTGGTCAATAAAAAACTTCCTGCCTATTATTGCTGCGGGATGAATTTCTATTCCGGTCATAAACCTGGAAAACCCGGAAATCAAACGGGGAATAAAAGGGATTTTCCATTTGCGCAGTTTATGGGCAATTCTATGCAACAACAGGGCATGTAATCCGGGATAGCAGCATAAAACCTCAAAAATATTGGTTGCCGACGGATCTTTTTCCAGTATTGTCCTTATATCTTCCTCAATCCTGCGTAAAAACATGTTAGTGCCCTGTATTTTTATATTTATTAGTGTTAGAATTATTTTTTAAATATTCTAAGTCCCTGACATTGAGTAAGTCCACTTTAACTAATGATATCATCAAAATTAATCAGTCAGGTTAACATTATTTTTATTTAATATTCATAGTTATCACCTGAAAGTTTTTCATTTTCAAGCATTTTTCTAACAATTTACTTTTTACGTTTATTATAGACCGGATAAGACAATGGCTTTAAATAACTTGCCTGACGCAGAGTATAAAGAAGATAAAGAAAAGACAGAGAGCAGTCTTTTCAGCAGGTTTTTAAGAAAAAAAAGCCCTGAGGAATTCATAAAAAGTTCGGAAAAAAACCGTCTGAACAGGGCTTTATCCGCATTTGACCTGGTAATACTGGGAGTTGGTGCGGTTATAGGCGCGGGAATATTCGCGCTTTCAGGAACAGCTGCAGCCGGAGGCGCCGGTCACATAGGCGCGGGACCGGCTCTGGTTATTTCCTTAATCTTCGCGGCTATAGCATGTTCTTTTGCTGCTCTTTGCTATGCTGAATTCGCAGCCATGATCCCGGTAGCAGGAAGCGCGTTTACCTATACATACGCAACCCTGGGAGAGCTTGCGGCATGGTTTATCGGCTGGATGCTGGTTCTTGAATATTTAATAGGGAATATAGCCCTGGCAAGCAGCTGGTCAGGATATGTGGTAAGTTTTCTCAAAGGGTTTGAGGGGAGTTTACCCTCTTTTATCACGAACCCTCCCGCCTGGCTTGTAAATAACTACACTGCCGCTAAGGAAATATACAGGGAAGCAGGCATAGAAAAGTTTATCGGGTTTATGGATTCTAAGTTCGCAGCTCTGGGAATGGATTCCTCAATTATAGCGGAGCGTTTTTCTGTTGCTAACTTTGACCCTTCAGTATTTAACCCGGCTGTGTTTGAGAGAATAGGCTTTAATTCGGAAGTCTTCCTGAATCCCGCCTCTCAAATTCCTCATCTGGGACCGATTCCCATAGCCGTTAATATTCCCGCAATCGCAATTATAGCATTGATAACCTATCTTTTATATCTGGGAATACGGGAAAGCGCAAGAATAACCTTTATTATAGTCCTGTTGAAAGTTTTTGTAATACTCCTTTTCATAGGAGTAGGAATGACCTATATAAATCCGGATAACTGGACACCTTTTGCTCCTAACGGTATAAAAGGTATGTTTGTGGGAGCTTACCTGATGTTTTTTGCCTATATAGGTTTTGATGCGGTTTCAACAGCTGCGGAAGAAACTAAAAATCCTCAAAAAGACATGCCTGTTGGAATTATAGGCACTCTTGCAATCTGTACTATTCTTTATATCGGAGTTGTTGCTGTTTTAACGGGAATGGTCCCGCTTCAGGATATTGATACTCATGCCCCGATAGCAGCTGCCATGATGTCTGTAGACCAGAACTGGGTTGTTTTTCTCATCTCTATAGGCGCAATCGCCGGTTTAACTTCGGTTATCCTGGTGCTGCAACTCGGCGGAACAAGGATTCTCTATGCAATGTCAAGAGATAAATTCCTCCCGGATGTTTTTTCAAAAGTTCACGGAAAGTATAAAACACCCCACATTAACACAATTCTTGCCGGCATAGCAGTTGCGGTTTCCACACTGTTTTTGGACCTGAATGCAGCGGCTGAGCTCTGTAATATAGGCACACTTACCGCATTTATCCTGGTTTGCGCCGGGGTAAGGGTATTGAGAAAAGTTGACCCCCACAGGCACAGACCTTTTAAAACCCCTTTAATACCGCTGGTACCTATCCTCGGAATATCTACCTGCCTGGCTCTTATAGTTCTGGGAATGCCTACGGCAAAGGTAATTATAATTTTTGGGATCTGGGTTATAACCGGTCTGGCTCTTTATTTTACTTACGGGCATAAAAAAATACATAAATACGGGTATAATAGCCATTAAAAGAGAGAGAAAAAAATGACTACAAGGATTTTAGTTGAAGATTATATTGAACTCTATGATGCGCCTGTAGATGAACTTATAAGAGAGGCGCAGAAAATAACGGAAGAGAATTTTGATAAACAGGTGGAGTTTTGCAGCATAATCAGCGCAAAGACCGGAAAATGTACGGAAAACTGTAAATATTGCGCTCAGAGTTCTCATTACAGGATCAATATTGAAGCACACGACCTTATATCCCCTGATGAAGTCAGAAAATGTGCTGTCAGCGCAAAAGAAAATGGGGCAACCAGGTTTTCCATCGTGACTTCAGGTAAAGGTCCTGATGAAGAAGATTTTGAAAAACTTCTTCATATGGTAGAAGTTATAAACGGGGTTGAGGGACTTAAATCCTGTGCTTCACTGGGAATACTAAACGATAACCAGATGAAGGCATTAAAAGATGCCGGATTATCAAGGTATCATCATAACTTAAATACCTGTAATTCTTACCATGAAGAAGTATGTACTACTCATTCATACAAAAATCGTGTAGAGACCATAAGTTTAGCCCATAAATATAATATGGAAGTCTGCGCAGGAGGGATTATAGGGATGGGAGAATCCAGAAGGCAAAGAATCGAGCTTGCATTGGAGCTGGCTGAACTTGATCCTGACTCTGTGCCGGTAAATTTTCTTCATCCTATAGAAGGGACTCCTTTTGAAATTCATAGATATGCCATTGATGAAGGTGAAATCCTTAAAACACTTGCAATATACAGGATAATTCTGCCTAAAACCGTTATAAGATATGGTGGGGGCAGGGCGCTAAGATTATCCCCCGAAAATCAGGAACTCGGCATAAAAGCAGGTGTTAACGGCTTATTGATAGGAAATTACCTTACAACCACCGGTATTTCCATTGAAGAAGATAAAGAACTTGTAAAAAACGCGGGTATGCAGCTTAAACCCTAACAGTTAACATTTTCCGATCAGCAATTTTTTTTCCTTTAAGCAAATGATTTTCTTTTTCAACTGGATTATTATAATCAACATGTGTCAGAATATTTATTAATCGTGCTTAAGGGCGAAAAACCCTTATTTTACGATAGTTGGGCAATATAGAAGGGTTGAAGTATGCGTTTTGCAAAATTTTTTGTGGTCTTTTGTATGGTTTTTTTCTTTAACACAAACTTTTCGCAGGCAAAAAACACATCTTACTCCAAGGTAACCAAAAATCCCACCATAATTCAGGCATTGAATCTTATGGATGGAACAACAGCTGAATGGGCTAAAAAAGCAATACTTGGAAACAACGTCTCAGGAAGAGCGATTAAGGTTCGTTTCAGAAATCTTGCTGAATTATCGAGAAATTATGCGAGTTTTGACGCTTTGGGATGGAAAAAAGGAAATCAGCTGTACATTTTTATAAACCAAAAACACAGCACAGCTCCGGCAGAAGCTATCGCAAGTTTATTAAGCCATGAAGCTGTTCATCAGGACGAACAGTGTTCTCTTGAAGAAGAGACTTACGCCTGGGGATATGAAGCAGATGTATGGATTCAGATGAAAAACAGGAATCCAAGACTTAATAATAAATCTTTAAACAAATACCCGCTTGTATACAGGCTTAATACACTCGCAAGGCTTTTTAAGGAAGCTAATTTCACAACTGCAAAAATCAGAAATGTTGTTTATTCCAATCCGGGTTACAGGGGATTACCTGTTCATTCACCGGGATTCTAGGATTTTAGAAAAAACCGTACAGACAAAAAGCCGGCAATCGCCGGCTTTTAAATTTTCAAAAAATACAATTCGTGATTCAGGTTATCTAGTGCAGGTATTGCGGGAAAAAGACCATAATTATACCGAGAAACAGGAGAATAACACCGCCAACCAGTTGTATATGCACCAGATAACGCTCAGGCGCAAAACGCTCAATCGCAAAAGCAGCCGCGGCAAAAATTACAATCTGGTTTAAGAGAAAGAAAAATACATATAACAGGATATACAGGTAATAAACCGGGGCAGACAGTTTTGCAAGTGATAAAACCTCGGTAAAGATAGCCGGCAGAGCCGCAGAACATATAAATTCCATGGAATTCACCGTAAAAGCAAGAGCTATCACACCTAAAACAGTTAATACAGAGAGCTTACCTTCAACAAGACTTCTTATCTTACTTTTTATCTGCTTTTTTGACTCAGCCCCGGCAACCTTGCAGACAACCTGTTTTCTGTCAAACAGATAAACTTTCAGGCTTGTTATTCCTAAATAAAGGGCTGCAGAGCCGAATAAAAGTTCTAAAATTCTCAAATAGCCTATAAAGAGAAACACATTCAAAAGAGCAGTCATAAGTAAAAAATAAAGAACGCCTGATGCGAACACAAAAGATCCGATAATCAGCCAGATTTTACTTTTGTCTCTTAACCCTGCGATAAGGGAAACTAAATATACCAGAACCCACATTGCACAGGGATTAAATCCGTCAGCCAGTCCTAAAACTACCGCTAAAAAAGGTATTGACTTTTCAAAAGCATTGAACGTACCAAACCAGGTTTCTACATAACCTGACTCTCCCGCTTTAAGCCGGTTGAGAATACTTTTTTCCTCCCGGGTCAGTTCAGTGCCGGGAAGTTTTTTTTTATGGTTAAATCAAGCTCTTTAGCTATTCTGGAATTATATCCGATAAAATAATCCTCTTCTACAAAAGTAGTGGGTGTTGCAAACTCATCAAGACTTATATTGTATTTTACGTAATAATCCAGCATTAACCTCTTTTTTTCCGGGGTATCAATAGCATGATATTCAAATTTGACGTCAGGATATTTGGGTTTCAATTTTTTTTCAATAAACTTGATTTCATCCTTGCAAGAGCTGCAGCGAGGGGAGTGAAATACTATAACCCTTAATTTTTTTGCAATATTATTTTTTTGATGAATTGTCTCGGAAGATGTTTTTCTTTCCGACTCAAAAAGCCTGCTTTTTTCTTTAATCGACATGCCAATAAAGATAATTATCAACAGAGAAATTAGAGCAAACTGAAACTTATTATTTTTTATCCAT
>JANQEP010000045.1 GCA_028278305.1 Candidatus Gastranaerophilales bacterium | reverse complement strand
ATAGCATCAATATTTTAAGGGATATTTATTATTTTGTCAGAAAACAAAACCTTTGCCCTGAAATTTTCCTGAAAGAATTGTCAGAATATAAAATAAGATAGGCTTATTTAGACCACTAATGTTTTTTTTAAGTCAAAATATACACCACAGCTAATAAGTTATTAAAGAAATGAGCAAAAACCCCGGGCATTACAGAGCCTGTTTTATGCCTTGTAATTCCCAGAATCAGACCTATTGCAGTAACCGAAACCATTGCTGCCCCAAAATCCAGATACTGTGTATGAGAAATTCCAAAAATCAGAGCTGTTATTAAAATTCCCCAGAAAACACCTGTTTTTTTTATAATAGCCGGCTGCATAAAGCCTCGGAAAAAAATCTCCTCCACGATCGGGGCAAAGAAAATTGCAAGTATTGTAAACCATTTAAATCTCTCTTGCGGCATATCCATATAAGGGTTCTGGTTTTCAACTCCCAAAAACTGCGAAAAAATTAAACCTATAAGAGTGGTTGTTACTATTATTATTGCTGTTACAAGTATTCCCCTGTTTACAAACCCCGGCATTTTTGAAGTTGAAATACCAAATGCATCCTTAAATGGTATATTGTATTTTTTAGTCACTATGGCATATACAAGCACAAGAATTGACATAGACAATAAAGTCTGAAATACAACGGAATAAATATTTCTGTTAATATCAAGATTTGCATAGAGCATTGTACCGACAAAAATTATTGATAGTATAAAAATACAGAAATAAACAAAAACAACATCTGAAATCCCCCAGGGAACATCGGATTCCTGATTTATTTCTGAATGGTATGTATATTGAGGATTTTCCATATTAATAACCGGTTAATGTATAATTTTAACAGATAAGAATAATTGTTCAGGATTTAAAAATTTATTACTGTTAATATTAAAGCTAAATTGATATTATCTTACTTAAGCTAAATTATATTAAAACTTTAATGCTATGAAAAAAATTCCGTTTTTACTGTTAGAAACTCTGATTATTATCTTTCTTTTATCAATCTTAGTATATTTTGGAATAAATAAATATAATAGTTTGTTTAATGATTTTCCTAAATATACGGTTAAATTTAATGATATAAACGGACTAGAAATAGGTTCACCTGTTAGACTTGCGGGGGTGCGTATAGGTCATGTCGTAAAACAGCAATTAAAAGGTAATAAAGTTTCAGTCACTTTTAAAGTCGTTAATAAAGAGGCAAAAATTCCTAAAGGAGCAATAGCGGGCATTGAATCTTCAGGGCTTGGCGGTTCAAAATCCCTTGAAATATATCCTCCAACCTCAAAAGTCCAGGAAGGACCCCTGCTTCAGCCTGTTGAACCTTTAAGAATTGACTCATTAAAAGAAATCATAAATATTCTCTCAGAAGCCTCTCTTGATTTTTCAAGAACTATATACTCTTTTTTAAATGAAAATGCAGAAAATGCCGGCGCAAAGTTAAAAAATGCCTTAAAATACCTCAGGCAAAAGTCTTTTAGGCTGCAAAACTCACAGCAAAAAATAGAAGAAAGTGGAAAAACAGCTGCTGAGAAAACAAAAATAATAAAAGAGCTGGTAAAGGAAACCAGCGACAACATTGATACCGTCAGAAAAAATATGAGTAACCTGGCAACAAGCGAGGAAGTTAAAAGCGGGATTCACCAGCTAAAAGAAACAACTGAAAACCTGGCTGATTTCGTGGAAAATGGTAAGGCTCAACAAAAACTTGAGGAGCTAAATGTAAAAGTTAAAAACTTTAATAAAAAAGCTAAACAACTTAATGAAAAAGTAAGTAAAATTAAAGACAGGGAGCTGGATTATATAATTGAGTTCAATAATTCCGTTAAGAAAATTGCGGAAAAAATGCAAAAGTTAGTCGATTCCTATGAAGAAAAATCAGCTTCCGAGTAATGTTGTAAATAATTATTCCAAACATCTATTGTTATTGGACTAATCTTAAGTTTTCTGTCAAGAAGGCTTCTTATGGTTCGCTCTACACAATACATAACCGCTTTATCAATATTATTTGTCTCTTTAAGTATGTTTAAGACTTCACATCTAAAATCAATATCCCTTGTATTTGCCTCAATTTTATCGGCAAGAAAAATTATTTTCTCAAATATACTCATATTCACTCTGCCTGTAGTATGAAATTTTATAGCTTCCAGAATTTCCTGATCTTCTATATGCAGTTCTTTTTCGGCTAAAAAAGACCCGAGATAAGCGTGAAGTATTTTCTGGTTATTTTTTACATTTTCTTCTATATCAAAATTATTTTTTTTTATAATAGATAACATTTCTTCATAAGAAATATTCTTTGCATTATCATGAATCAACCCTGCAAGAGCTGCCTTTTCAGGATCAACAGAAAACATATAAGCCAGCTCCCTGGCGGTTTCCTCAGCTCCGAGGGAATGCAGGTATCTTTCCTCGCTTAATCTGGATTTTATCCATGCTCTTATTTTTTCCAGGTTCATATTTATTCCTTTCTTACAGCATATAATCACCGGGGCAGATTAATTCAGAGCTTTTCAACAATATTTTTTATCAGGGCTATGAAATTCTTTTCAACCTTTGCAGCGATTTTGATTACTTCCTGATGGCAAAGAGGCTGGTCAAGAATTCCTGTTGCCATATTTGTTATGCAGGAGAGTCCGAGCACTTTCAAGCCCGCATGCCTTGCCGCAATAACTTCAGGTACTGTTGACATCCCCACAGCATCAACTCCCATTGCTCTTAACATCCTTACTTCAGCAGGAGTTTCATAGGAAGGTCCTATACTCCAGGCATAAATACCTTTTTTTATATTAATACCGATCTTTTCAGCTGATTTTTCAGCAAAGTCAATCAGGTTTTTGCTGTAAGCCTCGCTCATATCAGGAAACCTTGTCCCCAGCTCATCTATATTCTGACCTATCAGGGGATTATTGCCCGTAAGATTAATATGATCCTTAATAATCATAAGGTCTCCCGGTGAAAAATCCCGGCTTACACCGCCTGCTGCATTAGTGATTATTAAGTTTTTAACCCCAAGAAGTTTCATTACTCTGATAGGAAAGACAATATCGCTTAGAGAATAACCTTCGTAAAAGTGCAGGCGTCCCTGCATTGCTATAATGTCTTTAGAATAAAATTTACCTGCAGCAAGGTTTCCGCTATGTCCTTTTATTGTAGAAGATTTGAATCCCGGAATTTCTGAATACGGGATTTTTATACCTTCTATCTCATTTGCAACTTTTCCCAAACCGGATCCAAAAATTATACCTGTTTCCGGTTTAACCTTCAGGTAGGAAATTTTCCGGTTTATGTAGTCAGCTGAATTTTTCATTTTTTCTGTAGTCATAAGATAAATATATCAGCCTCATAAGTTTATTTAAAGAGAGAGTCGCTTAAAAACCCAATAATAGTTGACGAGAGAATTTATGCGTGCTAATTTATTTTTACCAGATGGTTAACTTTGCAGGGGCGTTTAGCTCAGTTGGTAGAGCGCTTCGTTTACACCGAAGATGCCGGGAGTTCGAGTCTCTCAACGCCCATTCTAAAGTCCCGATCCATCAGGATACGGGACTTTAGTTTTGGGAAAGCATCGGCAGAGTGAGGGGTTTGCGGAATCAGCTTTATAAAGAGAGTTA
>JANQEP010000009.1 GCA_028278305.1 Candidatus Gastranaerophilales bacterium | reverse complement strand
TATAATGATAATTGGATAGATTCCCACGTCGCTTCACTTCGTTCCGCTCCTCGGAATGACATTTTCTCTTTTTGTAGCAGACTTTTCAGATCACCTCTGAGAAACAATAAATTTTCTATGACTTAAGCGCCGGTTTTTTGACTATAAGCGAGTTACCTGTCATTTCCGCAGGTTTTTCTATTTCAAAGAGATCCAGAACCGTAGGCGCAATATCTGCAAGACACCCGCCTTCCCTTAACTCTATATCCTCATCCTGATTAATCACAAGGAAAGGAACAGGGTTGGTGGTATGGGCAGTGAAAGGTTTGTGAGTTTCCGGGTCTTCCATGCATTCGGCGTTGCCGTGATCCGCGGTTAAAAGCATTACAGCACCAACTTCTTTAACCGCATTGAAAATCTTATCAAGGCAATTATCTATTGTTTCTATTGCTTTGACCGCGGCATTAAAAATTCCTGTATGACCAACCATATCAGGATTTGCAAAATTTACAAGTATAAAATCATATTCCCGGGATTTCAGGGCTTGAACAACTTTATCAGCTACCTCAAAAGCGCTCATTTCCGGCTGAAGATCGTAAGTTGCAACTTTTGGCGACGGAACAAGACACCTTGTCTCGGAATCATAAGCTTTTTCCACGCCACCGTTAAAAAAGAAAGTTATATGAGCGTATTTCTCGGTTTCCGCTGTTCTAAATTCCTTAATATTATTTTTATCCAGAACTTCCGCAAGAATTCCGGCAAGTGATTCCGGCGGGTATGCCACGGCAACATCAAACGTTTCATCATACTGTGTCATACATAAAAAATAAAGGTCTTTAAGTTCCTTTTTCCTGCTAAAACCCTCAAAATCAGGATCATTTATAGCCTGTGTCAATTCCCTTGCCCTGTCAGGCCGGAAGTTAATGAAAATTACAGAATCACCATCCTGTATTCTCGAATTTTTATCACTGTCTGTGACGCATGGAAGCACAAACTCATCGCCAAGATCATCTTTTTCATAAGAATTTTGAATAGCCCGGGCAGAATCCCGGGCAGTTTTGCCTTCGCCTGAAACCAGGCAATTATAAGCTTTTTCTATTCTGTCCCATCTTTTGTCCCTGTCCATTGCGTAATATCTTCCCATTATAGAAGCAATCCGGGGAAAGTTTTCTTTTTCCAGCTTTTGCTCAAGCTGCGCAAGATATTTATCAGCGCTTCTCGGCGGGGTATCCCGGCCGTCGAGAAAAGCGTGCACATAAACTTTTTTTAATCCCTGCTTTTTTGCAAAATCAATACAGGCAAACAAATGTCCCAGTGAGCTGTGAACCCCTCCGTCACTCACCAGCCCCATAAAATGGATAGCGGAGTTGTTTTTTCTGGCATGTTCTACTGCTTTCAGGAATTCAGGGTTATCAAAAAAGCTTTTATCTTCTATAGCAAGGTTAATTCTGGTTAAATCCTGGTAAACTACTCTTCCTGCCCCTATGTTAAGATGACCAACTTCCGAGTTGCCCATCTGTCCCTCGGGCAGACCAACATGCTTACCATGAGCAAATATGCCGGTATCAGGATAATCTTTCTGTAATTTATCAAAAACCGGTGTATTTGCTGATTCTATAGCATTTTTCGGGCAGGAATCCCCATATCCCCAGCCATCGAGTATAGTTAACAAAACAGTTCTTTTTTTCATTGGTCTTTACCTCAGGATCGCAGAATTTTTTTTACATCCTTATTATATTTTCTCAAGCTTTAATAACAAGGAATAATTAACCCGAGTCGCGAATTAGCCAAAAGCAAGGGTCTGACCATGTAATTAGAGATTCGAGTTAATTAACTCAGGTTGTTAATTGACAAATTAATATTTAATAATATTCTTATATAAGAATATGCTAATATAGTTTTAGATTAAAAAAGGAGATTAATTATGGCAAACTTATTAGAATTATCAGATGCAAACTTTGACCAGGAAGTTAAAAATTCCCCGGTACCGGTTTTAATAGATTTTTGGGCGCCATGGTGCGGTCCTTGCAAAAAACTTACTCCTATTATAGAAGAACTTGCCCGGCAATACGGGGATAAAGTAAAAATAGCAAAAGTAAATGTTGATGAAAACCAGCAAAAAGCTGTAGAATATGGAATAAGCGGTGTCCCTTCCGTGTTCGTATTTGTAAACGGTGAAGTTAAAGAAAGACTGGTGGGTCTGCAGCCTAAAAGCCAGATTGAATCAGCTATAGGAAAATACCTGTAATGAAAACCAGAATTGAAGAGACAGCTGAAATATTCAAAGCGCTTTCCCACCCTACAAGACTGGCAATCATTTGCGGGCTGGTGAAATCCGATGAGTGCAATGTTTCTAAAATGGTGGATAAACTGGGACTTCTTCAGCCCAATATTTCCCAGCATTTAGTTATTCTGAAAAACACAGGTATAATCGAGGGATACAGAAAAGGTTCCCTGGTCTGCTATAAGCTGGTTAACGAGAGCATAAAAAAAATTATAAAAGACCTGGAGTTAGAAAATGTTAAAGATTAAGATGCAATAAAAATGACAGGAGCTTCATAATGAAAATCTTAATTATAGGAGGTGTTGCAGGCGGCGCGAGCACTGCAGCAAGGTTAAGACGTCTGGATGAGAAATCGGAAATAATTATTTTTGAAAGAGGAAAAAATATATCCTTTGCTAACTGCGGTATTCCTTATTATTGCGGAGATGTTATTCAAGATAGATCAGCGCTTGAGCTTTTAACTCCGCAAAAGATTCAGGAAATACTTAATATCCAGGCAAAAACCGAGTCCGAAGTTATTAAAATAAACCGGGAAAAGAAAACCATTCTTGTAAAAGACCTGAAAGCCGATAATGTATATGAAGAAAGCTATGACAGGCTTGTCCTATCTCCCGGAGCAAAGCCTGTAGTCCCGCCAATCCCCGGTATTGAAAACAGCAGGATTTTCACGGTAAGAAACCTCGAGAATGCAGAAGCAATTAAGAGCCGGGTTAAAAATGCCAGGGAAGCTGTTGTAATAGGAGCAGGATACATAGGGCTTGAGATCGCAGAAAACCTGGCTCATTACGGCTTAAAAGTTTCAATAGTCGAAAAATCAGACCAGGTACTGAATAATGCAGATCCTGAAATTGCCCTGCAACTGGAAAACCACCTGCAGGAAAAAGGAGTAGAGGTTTACCTGGAAAACGGCGCGGAATCTTTTGAAGATGGCGAAAAACTCGCAGTGAAACTCGATAGCGGTAAGATTTTACATACAGACCTTGCCGTGCTTGCAATAGGTGTTAAGCCCGAAAATAACCTTGCATTTGACGCGGGTCTTGAAATAGGAAAAAATGGCGGGATCAGGGTTAATGAATATTTACAGACTTCTGACCCGGACATTTATGCTGTGGGTGACGCTATAGAAGTTAAAGACATGGTTTCCGGCTACCAGACACAGATTCCCCTGGCAGGACCCGCAAGTAAGCAGGGAAGAATTGCCGCTGCTAATATTGCGGGAATACAAAAAAAATATGAAACCACACTTGGAACAGCAATTCTCAAGCTGTTTGACCTTACCGCAGGCATTACCGGAAACAATGAAAAACAGCTTAAGCAAAGACATATTCCTTACTTAAAAACCTATGTCCATGATTTTTGCCATGCCAATTATTATCCCGGGGCAGCCCCGCTTAGTATAAAGCTTTTATTCTCCCCTGAAGACGGAAAAATCCTCGGAGCCCAGGTTATAGGTAAAAAAGGCGTAGATAAGCGTATTGATGTTCTTGCTACGGCAATTAAGTTCAACAAAACAGCAGCAGACCTGATTGATCTTGAGTTAAGCTATGCACCTCCTTACGGTTCTGCCAAGGATCCCGTAAATATAGCCGGTATGTCGGCTGAGAATATTCTTAATAATTTTATTACCCCGGTCTACTGGGATGAAGTCCAAAACCTGCCGAAAAATACATTTATTCTTGATGTACGAGCTGATGAAGATCTTAAAAAAGTTCCCGGAAGTCTGGATGGAACATACAGAATCCCTCTTGAAGAAATCAGGTCAAGGGTTAATGAAATTCCGACTGACAGAAAGATTCTTGTTTACTGTGCAAAAGGACTGAAAAGTTATTTTGCTTCCAGGGCATTAATACAGCTGGGTTTTAAAGACGTTATAAGCCTTAATGGCGGCTACATGAGTATAAAACATGGCAGAAGATATAATAAGAAAGAAGTTCTTCAAAGTCAATAATCTTTATTAACCCCTACCTGGTTGCAATGGTTAATTACGGGACAGGTAGAACATAGAGGAGTTATGGGCTTACAGGTATTTTTCCCGTGAACTACAAATAACCTGTTAATTTCCCGCCAGTATTTCTGAGGAAGTTTTTTTCTGAGCTCAAGTTCGGTTTCATCAGGAGTTTTGGTTTTAACATAACCAAGCCTGTTCGAAATCCTGTGAACATGTGTATCAACAGCTATGGCAGGTTTTCCAAACCCTATGGACAGGACAATATTTGCTGTTTTCCTTCCGACGCCCCGGAATTTTAAGAGCTCATCCATATTATCGGGAACTTCTCCGTTATACCGGTCAATCAGGGCTTTTGAAATTATCTGAATATTTTCTGCCTTGGTTTTATAGTAATTTATGGATTTTATAATCCCGCAAAGCTTATCATAAGGCATTTTAGCAATACTTTGAGGAGTGTCTGCAATTTCAAAGAGCTTTTCTGCGATAGGAAAAGTTATTTCATCGCGGGTTCTGAGGCTTAGAATGCACGAAACCAGGGATTTATAAGGATTTCCCGTATAAGTCTCCGCCATCATTGGCATAGAATAATAGCCTTCAAGGATTTTTAGTATTTCTTTAATGTCAACTCTTTTTTTCATTTCATCTTTTAAAATACCCCAAAATCATAATAGCCGAGTATAGTATTTATATTATAGTCTGAAAAAGTATGAAAAATTTTTCTGAATTATAACCTGAGGGAAATTACATTTGAAAAAGCTGAAAAATATAAAAGCGGTTATCTTTGACCTGGACGGGGTTATTACTGAAACCTCGGATTTACATACCCGGGCATGGAAAAAAATGGCTGATGAAGAAAATATACCTTTTGATGAAAAAACAGCTGATAAGCTGCGCGGGGTTTCCAGAAGAAGATCCCTTGAAATTATTCTTGAAGAGGCAAAAAACAAGTACGGTTTTGAAAAAACATATACAAAAGAAGAGTTTAATAAGCTAATGACCAGGAAAAACGGTTATTACAGGGACAGCCTTTCGACTATAACACCGGATAACACGCTTGACGGGGCTAAGGAAATTATGGATTTTATTAAATCCAGGGGTTATAAAATTGCAATAGGGTCAAGCAGTAAAAACGCTGAAGCGGTCATAAAAAACCTTAAAATCGAAGACCAGCTGGATGCGGTGGTCAATGGTACTGAAATTACCCACAGCAAGCCTCATCCTGAAATTTTTCAAAGTGTAGCTGATAAAATGGGATTAGCTTATGAGCATTGCGTGGTCGTAGAAGATGCCGCAGCAGGGGTAGAATCAGCCAATGCAGGCGGCATGGTTTCTATAGGCATAGGACCACAGGAGAGGTTTAAGCAGGAAAATGAAAAACCTGATTTTCGCTTTAATGACATGTCAGATTTTAATTCAAAAAAAGAAGAACTTTTCTGAATTTTTTTGGCTAATAAGGAACAAAGCCGGATCATTTATACTCCCGCTTGTATGTTGCCCGGTCATATCCCGGCATTGGAGTTTATTAATAGATTTAGGCAGTTAATAATGCTATATTTAAACATTAATACAGCTTCAAAAATAAGCGCAATATGACTAAAAATTCACCTGAAGAAAAATATACATACATGCCTGCGGCTAAAAAAACCGATGCAATCCCTTTATGGTTTTGTTTTCCCGCTACTTACATGATAGGAATGTCTTCGCTGGGTTATCTCTATCTATTCCGGCTTTTTGATGAAAACGCTGATGTATTACCTCAGAGAATATTTACCGATACCCGAAAAACGTTCCATTCCCCTGAAAAAGTGGAATTAATGGGATTTTCCTTTTCTTTTGAATTTGATTTTCTCGGTCTTTTTAAAATACTTGAAAAATACAAAATTCCATTCAGATCAACTGACAGGGAAGATGGTTCTCCTCTTATTTTTGGGGGAGGTCCGGTTTTAACAGCTAATGCCGAGCCTTTTGCTGATTTTTTTGATTTTATAATTATCGGTGAAGGTGAAGAAATTATAGATGAAATTATTCAGGCGTACAAAGAAGTCAGAAATACAGGCAATAAAAAGGAAAAACTGGTAAGACTCTCAAAAATCCCGGGAATTTATATCCCTTCTTTTTATAAACCTGAATATAATTCCGATAAAACCCTTAAAAAATACTTGAAACTTATGGATAAAGCGCCTGATAAGGTTGATAAAAGGTATATAAAAGATTTTCAAAAAAGTATTTATACACCGATTGTTGCAGGTAAATCAGTCTTTGCCGGGATGTTTATGATAGAAATTTCAAGAGGCTGCCCGAAAAGATGCAGTTTCTGTATTGCCAGCTATCTTACGCTTCCTAGCAGGTATCCTTATTATGAAGCAGTTAAAAATGCAATTGACAAAGGGCTTGAATACTCGGGTAAATTAGGGCTTTTAGGCGCATTAATTACCGAGCATCCCGATTTTGATAAAATTTGCCGGTATATACTTCAAAAACGGGAAGAAAAAGATTTTGAAATATCGGTTTCTTCGCTGAGGGCAGATACAATCACGCCTTTGACAGTAAAAACCCTCGTAAAATGTGGTCAAAAACAAACAACTATAGCAGTTGAAGCCGGAACTGACAGGTTAAGAAAAGCTGTAAACAAAAACCTAAGTGAGGAAAATATTTTTAAAGGTGTAAAAACTGCTTATGAAAACGGGCTTAAAGGATTAAAAGTTTATGGAATGATAGGTCTGCCGACTGAAACACAGAAAGATATACAAAAACTCGCTGGTCTTATGATAAGGCTGAAAAACGAGAACAGGGGATTTAACCTTACTTTAAGCGTAAGTTCTTTTATACCAAAGGCACAGACCCCACTGCAATGGTCAGAAAGACCTGAAAATAAACGGCTTGAGCAAATAAGCAATTTTCTCAGGAAAGAATTGAATACTCACAAGGTTCATTATAAGCCTGCAAGCATAAAATGGGACTATATCCAGTCTGTTTTATCCAGGGGCGATAGAAGGCTTTCAGTGCTTCTTGAAAGGGTATATGAACTTGAAGGATCTTTAGGAAGCTGGAACAGGGCTTATAGAGAATTAACAAAGGATAAATTTATGGATATTCCTGATTTTAACTGGTATGGATTACGAAAAAGAACATATGATGAAGTTCTTCCCTGGGATATTATTAATATCGGAATAAGCAAAGACCAGCTTATAAGGGAATCAGAAAAAATTTTTAATGCGGTTAAATCGGGTTATTAAGAAAGAACTAACTTACTCGCGAGGCTGATTTGGTTGCAGGCAGTTTATGCTAATTTCTAAAAAACTCTTAGAGATCGCTAAAAAGGTTGTAAAAATTAATTGACTACATCAATAGTAATAATTGTAATAACCTACATTTTAATAGCAACCAGAAAATTTCCGCAGTCAACCATTGCGGCGCTGGGTGCAGCCGCCACATTACTGCTGGGAGTTGTTCCTGCTGATCATGCATTAAATTACGTGGAATTCGAGGTTATATTTTTACTTGTAAGTATGATGATAATTTCACATACCCTTGGAAGCAGCGGGTTTTTTAAATGGCTTTCAATAGAAATTGTCCGGCTTACAAGAGGTAATTTAAAACTGCTTTTGTTTGCTCTGGCAGTGATTACAGCTGTCAGTTCCGCTTTTCTGGATAATGTTACAACAGTTGTTATTATGTCCCCTATCATAATTAAAATAGCTGAATCCCTTGAAATAAATCCTATTCCCTTTTTAATTTCAGAAATCCTGTTTTCTAATATTGGCGGAACTGCTACTTTAATCGGGGATCCTCCAAATTTGATTATAGGAACCGAGGCAAATTTCAGTTTTTTAGAATTTCTAAAAGTACTTGGTCCTGTTGTTATAGTTATATTTTTTTTAAGCCTTGCCGCTTTAATTTTTCTTTTTCGCAAGGAATTGGCAAAAAACCATAAACTGGAGGAAAAAGCTGAAAAACTCAGAAGTTCCGGTACAATCAAAAACAAAAAACTGGCTGTTATAACTTTAATTATACTGGCAGGTGTATTAATCGGTTTTATACTGCATTCTTTTCTGAATACTGAAGCTTATGCGATTGCATTTACCGGAGCGGCACTTATTCTTATGTTTGAAAACCCCTCAGAAGCTGTAAAGAGCGTTCAATGGGCTTCAATATTATTCTTTATCGGTCTTTTTATAATTATTGGGGGACTTATTGAAACAGGAGTCATTAAAATTGCGGCTGAGCAAATCCTGAGTTATACCCGGGGTAGTGAAGAAGTGATAACTTTATTTATTATCTGGGCGCTGGGGTTAATTTCCGGGTTTATTAACAATGTTCCTTATGCTACAACACTTGCGCCTGTAGTTAATAATCTGGATAGTGCAATGAATATAGTTCCGCTATGGTGGAGCTTATCTCTTGGAATCTGCCTCGGAGGCAATTTGACCTTATTAGGCGCTTCTGCAAACGTTATAGTAGTTCAAATGGCAGAAAAAAGCGGTTATAGCATATCATTTTCAGAATTTATGAAATATAGCTCGATTATTGTCATAATTTCACTTTTGACCGGTACAGCCTATATTTTTATGAAATTTTACTAAAACTCTTCCCGCTAAGACTGCTATGGTAATCTTCAAAAGTAATCAGGAAATTAGTTAAATTTAAAAATAACTAACCCGTCATCTGAGTTAAACAGTGGCTTATAATTTTATTTTATAGAAAACTAATCACTTATTTAAGAATTAAGAATAAAAATTATTATGTAAAAAATTAATTATAAACACTTTACTTTTCTTATAGACATAAAGTATTTATTTTCTTAAGAAGATCTATATCTATGGTAAAATCTTAAAAAAAAAGACAGAAAGGAGATTGAAATGGCAGAAAACAAAATATATATCGTTGATGTAACTAATAGAGACGGCGTTCAAACTTCCAGACTGGGGCTTGCAAAACTTCAGAAGACAATGATTAACCTTCTTTTAAATGATATGGGCATAACACAGTCAGAATTCGGCTTTCCTAATACAAGGCATGAAATTAATTATTTAAACGCTAACTTACAACTTGTAGATAGAGGAGTTATTACAAAAACTAAGCTCAGCGGCTGGATGAGAGGGCTAGCAAGCGATGTTTATAAATCTTTCCAGAGTGTTCCAAGACTTCAGCACGTTAATCTTTCAGTTTCAACTTCCAATCAGATGATTCATGGTAAGTTTAAGGGCTCTAAGACTAAAGAAGATGTAATCAGGCAAATGACGGAAGCTGTTGAAGCTGCCCTGTCCTGCGGTGCGCTTACTGTAGGTGTCAATGCCGAAGATGCCTCCAGAACAGACGAGGAGTTTCTCTTACAGTTTGCAAAAGCAGCCAAAGACCATGGGGCACATAGAATAAGATACTGTGATACTCTTGGTTATGACGATCCTCATACAACTTACGGCAGAATTTTTAACCTGGCTAGCGCAACTAACATACCAATAGAACTTCATTATCATAATGATCTTGGCCTGGCTGTCGCAAACTCTGTAATGGGAGCTAAAGCCGCTATTGATGCGGGAGTTGATGCTTATATCAACACGGCTGTAAACGGAATGGGAGAGAGGGCAGGTAATGCTGATCTTGTTTCCTGTCTTTTAGCAATACTTAAATCAAGCGGTTTTGAAGGTAAATACCGGCTTGATGATAATATAGACCTCTGTGAAGCCTGGAATCTTGCAAAGTATACTTCTTACGCATTCGGAGTCCCTATTGCCATAAACCAGCCGGCTGTAGGGGATAACGCTTTTGCGCATGAATCAGGTATTCACGCTGACGGTGCTCTTAAAGACAGGAGAAACTATGAGTTATATGATTACGAAGAGCTGGGAAGAGGTCAGCCCGAGGTTGTTGAAACAGGCAGGTTAATTACTGTCGGTGAATACGGCGGAATTAAAGGGTTCAGAAATGTATATGAAAAGTTAGAACTTGAATTTCGCGATGAAGACGAAGCCAGGAATATCCTTGAGCTCGCAAGGTATGCTAATGTCCATACTCAAAAGCCCCTGCTGGATAATGAGTTAAAATTTATCTACGATTATCCTGATATAGCAGCAAAAGTAATGACTGTAACTCCATACTATGTCCCGGTTGGCGCTATTAAGCAAAGAGTAGAAAGAGACAAAGCAATAATGGAACAAACACAAGCACAACCTGAAAACCAGCAGGAAGCCCAGGTTTAGGTATTAATTAACCCCAATGATGGGTTAGCTAAAAAACAATTATAGCTCGATAAAAATAACTAACCTGTCATTCAGGTTAATTAAGGAAGTAATAAAAAATTTTAAAATGAATAAGTTTTTATTCTTTACTCCTTGGATAAAGGACGCATTTCATAGTTTAAGCCCTTTTCTTCGTAGTTGTAATAGACATATTCCAGTACTTCCCTGTGTTGTTTAGGAGTAAAAACCATTACACCAGTCTGTACAACCTCTTCAGGATAGTAATCTGATGAAATTTTAATTTTTTCATTGCTATATTTTAATATATAAATAGATGTAATCATAGCCGTATATGTATAAAGCGTAAACTCATTTATGGGTGGGATTTTTGAAAAATTTTACATAGAGCTGTTTTTTTATATAATTTAGAAAGTAAAAATATTCAAAAAACAGGGGATATACAAGTTGAAAGAGCAATATAACCCGCAGGAAATAGAAAAGAAATGGCAAAAAGTCTGGGAAGAAAAAGGTATTTATAAAACTCCGGATAAATCAGAAAAGCCCAAGTATTATGCGCTTTCTATGTTTCCATACCCGTCAGGCAGGCTTCATATGGGACATGTAAGAAATTACACGATCACGGATGTTATAGCCCGCTTTAAAAAAATGACCGGATATAACGTTCTGCATCCTATGGGCTGGGATAGTTTCGGTCTTCCCGCGGAAAACGCGGCTGTAAATTCCGGCAGGAATCCCGCAGAGTGGACTTTTTCTAACATAGACTACATGAGGGCGCAGCTTAAACTGTTAGGTCTGGCATATGACTGGGATAGGGAAATTGCCACCTGTAAGCAGGATTATTATAAATGGACACAATGGCTGTTTCTGGAATTCTATAAGGCTGGACTTGCATATAAAAAAGAATCCCCTGTTAACTGGTGCGAAAAATGCGCAACAGTCCTTGCAAATGAACAGGTAATCGACGGTAAATGCTGGCGGTGTGATCAGGATGTTACAAAGAAAAAACTTTCCCAGTGGTTTTTAAAAATCACAGATTACGCTGAAGAGCTTCTTCAGGATCTGGACAAGCTAAAAGGCTGGCCCGATAAAGTTAAACTTATGCAGAAAAACTGGATCGGTAAGTCTTACGGAACCGTGCTTAAGTTTAAAGTCGCAGAAGTTGAAGGGATGGAAATTCCTGTATTCACGACAAGACCTGACACTGTTTTTGGAGTAACTTTTATGGCGGTTTCTCCTGAGTATCCCGGAATTGAAAAGTTAATCACTGATGAACATAGAAAAAAAGCCCATGAATACATAGAAAACGCTAAAAAAATGAGTGAAATTGAAAGGACATCAACAGAAAGACCAAAAACCGGGGTTCCGCTAGGAACACATGTTATCAATCCGTTTAACGGGGAAAAATTCCCGATATGGACAGGGGATTATGTCCTTACAGAATACGGAACAGGCGCGGTAATGGGAGTTCCCGCTCATGACGTGCGGGATTTCGCTTTTGCAAAGAAATTCAAATTTCCTGTCATAGAAGTTATAAGACCGGCGGGAAAAGGTGAAGAGCCCCTGGACGAGGCTTATGTAGAGCAGGGAACCATGGTAAATTCCGGTGAATTTAGCGGACTGGACAATGAGAGAGGAAAACAAAAAATCACGGAATGGGCTGAGGCTAATGATATCGGCAATAGCCGGGTTCAATACAGGCTGCGGGATTGGCTTATAAGCAGGCAAAGATACTGGGGCGCGCCGATTCCAGTAATCTACTGCGACACCTGCGGAATTGTCCCGGTACCTGATAAAGAGCTGCCGGTAGTTTTGCCCGAAGATGTGGATTTCAAGGTTAAGGGCAAATCACCGGTCCTGACGTCGGAAACCTTCGTAAATATCGCCTGTCCGGTTTGTAATGAACCTGCAAAGCGCGAAACCGATACTATGGATACGTTTATATGCAGCAGCTGGTATTACCTGAGATATATTGACCCGAAAAATGACCGCAAAATTTTTGATCCCGAATTAGTCAACAAATGGATGAATGTTGATCAGTACGTGGGAGGAATTGAGCATGCCATACTGCACCTTCTATATTCACGCTTTTTTGTGAAGTTTTTGCGCGACAGGGGTCTTCTTAACTTTGATGAGCCGTTTGAAAACCTGCTTACACAGGGAATGGTCCTTAAAGACGGGGCAAAGATGAGCAAATCTAAAGGTAATACGGTTGACCCCGATGAGATTTTCGAGAATTACGGGGCTGATACCGCAAGATTGTTTATACTCAGTGATTCACCGCCGCAAAGAGATTTTGACTGGACAGACGCGGGGGTTGAGGGCTGCTATAAATTCCTGAACCGCGTGTGGAGGCTGGTTTATAATTGCAGTGATAAAATTAATTTTAATTATGCTGAACCTGATATAGAGTCTTTATCCAGAGAAAACCGTGATCTTTTAAGGGCTACACACAAAACAGTCAAGGGAATAAGAGAGGATATAAGCGCAGAATTCCAGTTTAACACTGCAATTAGTAAGTGCCGGGAATTTGTAAACTCTATTTATGACTATATAAATAAGAAAAAAGATTATTGCGGGGATGATAGAGCCGTATTAAGCGGGGCAATATTCACGCTTGTGAGTCTGCTGTCTCCTATAACGCCGCATCTGGCGGAAGAAATATGGAATGAGTTTGGCGGGGAGTTTTCTGTTCATGAAAAGCCGTATGCTGAGTATGATGAAAATCTCGCTAAAGCGGAAAACGTGACGATTGCTATACAGGTTAACGGAAAACTGCGTGATACCATAGAAATGCCGCTTGATGCCCCTGAAGAAGATATGCAATCAACGGCACTGGGTCGTGAGAAGATTCAGACTTATACGGACGGTAAGCAAGTGGTAAAAATTATCATAGTTCCCAACCGGCTCGTCAATGTGGTGGTAAGGTAGCAGCAGTAGCAACATCAAATAATGCTGATTTAAACAACCTTAACTACTGCTAACTCATTTTGGTATAGTTGTAATTTTTTCCCCTTAAACTAGCAATTTTTGTTCGGAAAATGTTTTTATATATATATACAGAAGTATCTTCTCTAAAATTGC
>JANQEP010000085.1 GCA_028278305.1 Candidatus Gastranaerophilales bacterium | reverse complement strand
AGGTACAACAGGGAGACACTTGAGGTTAAATACAAGGGCAAATCCATCTCTGATGTGCTGAATATGACCGTCGAAGAGGCTTATGAGTTCTTTAAGAACATCCCAAAGATCGCTTCCCGGCTAAAAACCCTTCATGATGTGGGGCTGGATTACATAAAACTCGGCCAGAGCGCAACCACGCTTTCCGGCGGGGAAGCCCAGAGGGTAAAACTGGCTTCTGAGCTGAACAAACGCAGTACCGGAAAGAACCTGTACCTTCTTGATGAGCCGTCAGTCGGGCTGCACTGGCATGACCTCTCAAAACTGGTCGAAATCCTGAATAAGCTGGTAGATACCGGTAATACCGTGGTGATTATCGAGCATAATATGGATATAATCAAGGTTTCCGACTGGGTAATAGACCTGGGCCCGGAGGGCGGCAATGCAGGCGGGGAAATCACAGCCCTTGGAACACCTGAGATTGTTGCGGATAACGAGAATTCCCATACCGGCCGGTACTTAAAAAAGGCCCTGAAACAGAGCCTTTTTCCCGTGTAAATTTAATTATTAGTCCCAATTCTTCTAGTCTTGAACATAGACCATGCCCGGGAAAAACTTGTTAACGAAGTCTTCCCCTAATTCATGTAATTCTTCCCCTGTAATAACTTCTGCTCCAATAGTAAATTGGGTTTTAGCGTTATATTTGGCTCTTTCCAGGTTGGCTCTATAAAGGTCGGCTCTTTCCAGGTTGGCGTATGTCAGGTTGGCTTCTGTCAGGTTGGCTCTATAAAGGTCGGCTCTTTCCAGGTTGGCTCTATAAAGGTTGGCTTCTTTCAGGTTGGCGTATGTCAGGTTGGCGTATGTCAGGTTGGCTCTATAAAGGTCGGCTTCTTTCAGGTTGGCTTCTGTCAGGTTGGCTCTATAAAGGTTGGCTCTTTCCAGGTTGGCTTCTGTCAGGTTGGCTCTATAAAGGTTGGCGTATGTCAGGTTGGCTTCTTTCAGGTTGGCTTCTGTCAGGTTGGCTCTATAAAGGTTGGCTTCTAACGGCAAATTTATATCTCTGAGGTCCGTCTCACTAAAATCATACCCCTTCAAATCATAAAGTTTTGGGTTTGTTGAGATTTCTTCCGATTCCATTGTTCTTGTCGCAAGTATCTCATCAAGCAATTCGGCAGAAGGTCTGCCACGCCAGCCGGGTTGGCTTTTATCCGGCTCAGGGGTGCTTTCAGTTCCTGCAAAGTAAACTTTTAATAAACCCGGGTTATTTACGCTTTTTAAGGATGTACTGGAAACTCCCTGGTTTAAAGAAGTTGCCTGTGCTGCCTTACTATTTTCTGAAAAATTTGTGTTTACGCCTGTGTGTCCTGTAACTCTTAACATTTTAAATTTTTCCTTTTAATGAAATTTAGCTTCTAATTATCTAAAGTTCCTGAAAAAAGAATTTGCCTTTAAAGATTACAAAAAGTTTACAAAAAAAGCTCTGAAACAGAGCGTGAAGTTTTTTTAATTTTTGGATTTTTGTAAAGATTCTAAAAAAACATCCTTATAGATATTGTAAATTTTTATAATAATTGTTAAGATCTTATATCTTAGTAGGGGGTTTATTAAAACAAACTAAGTAAAAGCTCAGACAAATGAAAAACTGATTAAAGTAATCTTTCTTAATTCTTTTCGTATTTTAATAATGCTCAAGCAAAGTATAGGGTAAAAAATGGAAGCGCCAAAGCAGATATCCCCGGATTTAACCAGAGGAAAAGCTATTTTAATCCAGCATAATGTCACAAGATATAGGCTACATAGTAGTCCTGATTCTCCTGGCTCCAAAGAAGACTATACAAAAGCAGCAATGTCTGATGCCTATATAAACCAGCAGGCATCAAGTCAGGCATATAAAAATTATAATGACTCTTTTTCCAGAAAAGCAGAAAAAGGGTTATTATTTATTGGGCTGCCGATTGCCGCCAGTATAGCTGCAGGTGCATTAAGACCTGTTGAAGGTGCAGTTCAGAATGGAATTGTAGAGAAAGTCAAAAATACCCTGAAAGCCGGAAAATGGTGGGCTGTAGCAATAGGGGGCTTGTTTGCCGCTTTTAAAGCTATAGATGTTATAGCTAAAAAAATCCCGGAAGTTAGAGAATTCTCAAAAGAACACCCGGGAACTTCCATGGCCGGAGCGCTTGCGGCTATGCTCGGCGGAACTGTGCTGGCAAATCCTCTTGTAGATGCTGTAAGTAAACAGATTAGTAAAATATCCCTTAAAGGAGAGTCTTTAGGTTCTAAAGTGACCGGAACAGCAAATGAATTTTTAAACAAACTTAAAGGTACCGGGACTGAAAGGTTTCTTAATAACTCGATATACCAACCTGTAGGGGAATTTTTAACAAATAACCCGGCGGGCAAATTCGTAAGAAAATACGGCGCGTTCTTGTTATTAGGCGGAGTATTAACTAAAATTATGTTTAATAATGCAGGTATTAAAAAAGATAAGGAAAAAATAAAACAAGAACTTGAAAATGAAAGAAAAGAGAGCCTTCAAAGAATTGCGGCTAACCCGTTTTCGGGTAGCCGGGATCAGGGAGTAATCAGAAAAAGGGAAATAAACAGAATTATCATAATCCCTGCAGCAGCTGAAACAGCAGGAAAAGAAGGCGAAAATTAAGCAGAGTAGCGCTTGTTTTTAGTATTGGGTAAGGATAAGAAAAAAATGGTTATACAGGACGCTTGCTGTTTTAAGAAAAAAACTATTAGTTATTTTACACAGGGTTATGCATGCTCTGAATCCCTTATTAAAGCGGCTTATGAATGCGGAATTATTGATAAAGAAAGCGATATAGAACTTCTTACAAAAATAGCTTCACCTTTTGCCGGTGGTGTCAAAACAAACGGCTGTATTTGCGGCGCTCTTATCGGGGCGCAGATGACTATAGGGTGTCTTATCGGAAGAAAAGACATTTCATATTCTAATGACCTGCTGAAAGGGGTTTCCAAAAAACTTATAGACGAATTCAAGGCAAAAGGGCATGTAACCTGTTGCCGCGCTTCTCTTGAGGGTTATAGCGAAACACTTGAGGAAAGATATTATAATTGCACGAGAACCATTAAAGATATAATAGATATACTTTATGAAAATATTTTAAAAGATATAAAACCAAAGGCTACGATTTAGTGTAAATCAAACTGAATAAAAGCCTTTTCAGGAAGTAAACCTTACTGAACCTGTTTTGAAATGACATCAGTCATAACTATTGTAATTATACAGCTGCGTTTTATTTCTTATAAATTAAATGTTAATATATAACTGGTATAGTGACCTGAGAAAATAAACAAGATTTAATAAATGAAGGTAAAAAACAATGATAGCGGCATTTTAAGGGTTGGGTGTAGGGCGAAGCCCTACCCAAAACGGTTTCCCCCTTCCTTCAAAGGAAGGGGGCAGGGGGATGGTAGGCGGGTTTCAGACATTTTTTATTTTTTAATTTAATTAATTTCCTGATTACTTTTGAAGATTACTATAAAACAAATAGAAACAGCTATATAGGGGTTAAAAATGCCGGAATACAGACAGGTATATATCTCAGAAATCAAAAACTACGAAGCACAGCGCGTCTGCCTGAAAGGCTGGTTATACAATAAACGTTCCAGCGGGAAACTGCATTTTCTTCAGCTCAGGGACGGTACAGGAATCATACAGGCAGTCATGTTCAAAGGCGATGTCAGTGAAGAGGTTTTTGCCACTGCGGATAGGATTGCGCAGGAATCTTCAATTGAAGTCTACGGAATTGTAAAGCAAGACAAGCGATCCCCCATAGGTTTTGAAATCGGCGTTGAAAACTTAAAACTGGTGAGTGAAGCTGAGGAATACCCAATTACCCATAAAGAGCATGGAGTTGCTTTTTTGCTGGAAAACAGGCATTTATGGCTGAGGTCTCCAAGACAGCATGCGATTCTGAAAATAAGGCATCAGATTATAAAAAGTATTCGTGATTATTTAAATAATAGAGGCTTTCTGCTTATAGATTCCCCGATTTTCACGCCTGCTGCCTGTGAAGGTACAACCACTCTTTTTGAGACCGGGTATTTTGATGAAAAAGCATATCTTACCCAGAGCGGGCAACTTTATAACGAAGCCGCAGCTATGGCTTTTGGGAAAGTTTATTGCTTTGGTCCCACGTTTCGCGCGGAAAAGTCTAAAACAAGACGGCATTTAACCGAATTCTGGATGGTTGAGCCGGAAATGGCTTATTATGACCTCAACATGAATATGGACCTGGCTGAGGACTTTGTGGAAAATATTGTTCAGTCCGTGGTTCAGAATAACACGAGAGAACTTGAGATTCTGGAAAGGGATGTAAGTAAGCTTGAGAATATTAAAAAGCCGTTTCCGAGAATTACATACACCGAAGCAGTTGAATTACTGAAATCAAAGGGCAAGGAAGTTCAATGGGGCGAGGATTTTGGCGGTGATGAGGAAACCGTGATTTCTGAAAGCTTTGATAAACCGGTCATGATCCATCGCTATCCTGCCGGGTGTAAGGCATTTTATATGAAAGAAGACCCAAAAAACCCGGAACTGGCTTTATGCGTTGATGTCATAGGACCTGAAGGCTACGGGGAAATCATAGGCGGAGGGCAGAGAGAAGATGACCTTGATGTGCTTCTTAAAAAAATAAAAGAGCATAACCTGCCTCAGGAAGCGTTTGAATGGTATCTTGACCTCAGGCGCTACGGAAGTGTCCCGCATTCAGGGTTTGGGCTTGGTATTGAAAGAACTGTAGGCTGGCTGTGCGGGCTTCACCACGTCAGGGAGACCATTCCGTTCCCGCGCATGATGGAGAGGCTAAGACCTTAATTAACCTCACCTGTCAGGAATTCGAGTCGTCAATCAGCTAAAAAACAATTATAGCCTGAATTATTTTTCAAAAAGATGATGAGAATATTGAAAAAAATATTCTCATCTGACAAATTATAAATATGACTTTTGGCTGAATCAAAAAGTTATTTAAAAACCCGAATCTTGAGTCTTATTATGATCCATTTGCTGGTGGTTGCAATAATACATCAATCTCCTTCGCTAATTCTCTTGCTCTCCTTGCTGCGCCTCCTAATTCTGCGCTGTCTCCTTCCGTTGCTCTTGCTAATTCCTCCAGTTCCTGTCTTACAGCTTCTAAAGAATTAGCATGAGCTGTTCCTGCCGAAGTTTGCGTTCCCTGATTTGCCTCAGCTGCTTCAACAGGTGTATTTCCTTGTAAACTTTTTAATAATTCACTTAACCCTTCTAAATTTTGTTTTTCAAGCTCATTTCCTTGTAGATACCTTGCAATAAATCCCATTCCTTTCTGACCTGCTTCTATTTCTGCAAGTCGATCAGCTATTACTTCTTCAACAGGTGTATCTCCTTGTGACATTCTTAATAACTCTTCTATTTTCGCTATTTGTTGTTTTAATTCTCCCAATCTTCGGGTTCTAGGTAGTGAACTAGGCTCCGCTTCTACTCTTGCATATTCCGTTAATATCCTATTTAATTCACCTTGTAATGTTTGTCTTATTTCTGAAACGTTAGCCTGCTCTGGTGATCCTGCTTCTTCAGCTGCACTTGGAACTGGATTAGGTGCTATAAATGCTGCGGCAGTTGGTTCTGGCGAAGTTGCTTCCGCAATTACAGCCGGTTTTTCTGCTGCCGGAGTTGTTCCAGGTAAGCCTTCAAACTCTCTTGCAGGATCCGGGTCTAGAACAAAAGAAAAATTGTGATCTTTATTTGTCCAAATTTCCATTTCACTTATAGATATATTTTCGATATATCGCTTACCTTCTTCGCTGTAAATATTAAAATCATCACCCTTTTTACTTGCTGCGAACAGGTTAACAAGCCCGTCTTTTCCCCATAATGAAACTTCTTCAGGATCAACTTTTAGTTTTTTGGCTACTTCGTCAAAATTTGCGGCTACATAATGCCCTAATGTCGGATAATCTCCAATACCTCCACTCATAGAGTTTTTTCTCCCTTCTCCCTGAATAAATTAATAATTAAAATAATTCTTTGTAATTTTATAAAAACAAACAAAAAGAAAAAATTGTTTTATAGCTGAGCAAAAGGCCAGCTTTAATTTTCAGGAAAATATCAATAAAAAATAATTAATATATAAATTTTATTTCAAAATTAAAGCTAAAATATAATTAAAATAAATTATAAGTTATGTAAATATTTATTTACATAATTTTTCAGATCCTGATAATCCTTTCAATATTCCTGTACTGAATACTCTCGATAATATGTGAAGAAGCTGCGTTTTCAAGTTTGTCCTTGTCTCCCGAAATTGAGTTGATAACACCCAAATTGTCATTGCGAGGGCTCAATGACAATTTGAGAGCCCGTGGCAATCTGTGGAACCCCGTGTCA
>JANQEP010000052.1 GCA_028278305.1 Candidatus Gastranaerophilales bacterium | reverse complement strand
ATAGCTTAATGCGACGTTGCCCAGATTCCCACGTCGGGCGAATAACAATTACCTGCTTACATTCTCGCTTTTTCGCCCGCCCTCCTCGGAATGACATTTTCGGGGGCTGTCAACATGGTGCCGGGAGACAAGGCACTTTCCTAAAATTTTATAAGAAATAACCCGAGTTAATTAACCTCAATGACGTGCTAGTTAAAACTCTGTAAATTTTTTGCAATTAATCTTTGACAACAGTTTCCCTTGTGATATTATTACCCTACGTCAAAAACAGATTAGATATAAACCAAGTCATTAAAAATTTTTGACGATAAAAGTAAAATCCGCGAACAGGGAAACAACGGTGAAAATCCGCGACTGTGCCGCAACTGTAAGAGGCTATACCTGTAAACAAGCCTTAAGTCAGAATACCTGTTTATATCGGAGTTAACTCTTGCGAGCACGAGAGAGGGTATTGATGAATAAAATTAGTTAGACTGATTTAAAAACTGTTGTTTTGAAAACAGTTTTTTTGTTTTTAAGGCAGAAAACCTGTAAATCGCACCATAGACTATAGTGCGGGGAGATAAGCGTGTCAAACTACTCTGTAACATCTGGATCAAAGAATCATTATAGCTATAACAGTCCGGAATATAGCTCTCACAGAGCATATATAACCAAAAATCAGAATACACAGCCTCCGGGAAATATTTTTATTCAGCAGGGCGCGAAGTGTCCTCACGGAGTTCCCGGCGGCGCATGCCCTGTTTGTATGGGCAAAACCGGCGGTGGCGGCGGCAGCGAAAATAATGATAAAAAACGAACGGGAATGTCCTGGGGCGAGGCATATTATGTTTATACAATGATTCAAAAAAATAAGCTGCTGGCTAAAGAAGACCAGCAGTTGAATGAAACAGCAAGACAAAGACTGCAGATGCTTGAGAAGCTTTATGCAACCAGGCTTTACCAGGGGCTTATGGCATTAAAAAACCGGGCGCTGGAACTTGCCGCAAAGCTGCAGGCTACAGTTTTGCAAATCAGAGATACGGTCACAAAAACGCTTATTAAGCCTGCTATAGAAACCGTGAATAAAATAATAAATATATTAAAACACACTGCTGCAGACCTGATAGGCGTTGTAAACAAATTAACCGCGCTGTTCGGCGAAAAACTTAAAATTACAGCAGATGCAATCAGGGATAACATAAGAAAAATGATTGTAAAACTGAGGGAAGCCGAGTTTTTAAGCAGGTTAATCTCTGTATTCAATGAAAAAAGGCAGGTGTTCCAGGATCTTTTACTTAGAAAAATAGAGTCTTTAAAGGAAAAAATACAGAAATTTACTACTATGATTACTTTTATATCAAAAAAAGATTCTAAAGAGCAGAAAAAAAGAAAAAACCGGGCAAAAAATAAAAAGAAGAAATTGAAAAGGGTAAGTGAAATTACATGTTAGAAAATATTCAGCAATCAATAAAATACAGAAATGATGAGGCTTTGAAAGCTCAAAGCAGCAACTCAAGAGTTGATAAAGTAATGAAAGCTAATAAACAGGGCATAGTTACAGATACTTTTATAAACAACAAGGAGAGCGAAAACTCTATTTTTAAAGATACGCCGATGCCTGATGATCTGGAAAAAATTTATAAGAAAAGTGATCAATTTACTGAGCAAAAGGATAAATCTGCAGAAAAACAATTTTTAGCGATGATAGGGGTTCCTTTAGGGGTTTTAGGGGCAATAACCGTCACAACAGGTATTATGGCAAGGGTTTTTAAAAGAAAACTTAATCCTGAAGCGGTTGGAAAAGACGGAGCTTTATCAAAAATAGTAAGAGGTATCAGAAATTTATTTACTGACACTGAAAAAGGACCGCTTATTCCCCGCCAGCTAAATATAAATACGGAAACAGGGTTTGTTACATACGAGGCTTTACGTGATCCCAGCCTGAAAAACCTGCTCGGGGCAACAGCTGTATTTTCCTTTTCATCAGCGGCATTTGTGCTCAAAAACACTGTAGACGGGCTAAAGGATATCTGGGTAAAGCAGAATGAGGCTGATATTAAGAGGGATTTCCAGGAAAAAATGATTGACATTGAAACAAGAAGCTTTTCCGGGAAAAAACAAACCGTAAGATACCTGCTGGATACAAAGACAAAGGAGTTAGACAGTATAAATAAATCCCGGAATATATTCTTTGCCGGAAATAAAAGAGAAGAACCGGAAAATAAAGATTCAGAATCCGGAATTAACCCCGCTTATATCCTGGCAGGAATTGCGGCAATAGGAACTTCTGTATTTTTGATAAGAAAAACATTGAAAAATATAAGGGAAATCGGAAAATTAATAAAAGAGAGCACATCAAAATTAGATGAACAGGAGGGTAAAAAAACAGGTTCTTCCTGGGCATCAGCGCATACAATGTATGGAGATCCGAGCGGAAAACCGACAGTTTTCGGGTTTTTAAACGATGCCTCAGGGCATGTGTATAATATGTTTATAAACCCGGGACAATTTACGGGACTGCTTGCCGCGGGAATGTCAGCGATAGCAGGAATAGCTTATGCCGGTTCAAAATTCGTGGAAGGTAACAGGGAAATCCAGGTTAAAAAGGCAAATGCCAGGATTAACCTTGATATGCATGACAAACTGGTGCCGGTTGAGCTGAAAAACTTCCTGGAAAAGAAAGAAGTTGCTGTCAGCCCGTTAATTGACGATTATAAAACATATTCACAAAGTCATTCTGAGGATATAGAAGGATTAAAATCAAAATATAGCGGCATAATGAATGAAATTAAAAACGGACCGCCTTTCATTTACGACTAACTCCCGCTCGGGTGTTTTGAAGAATCTTGATTTTTATAATTAACTCGAATCACGAATTGTATTTTTTGAAATTTTCTCAAAATCGCCCACCCTCAGAGGTGGTTAAAGGCTGCTAAAATGCGGACCCACTCCCCACCATAGTGGGGATGGGCGCCTGCTTCGCCTTTAACGATTCCATATAGATTTTGAGAAAATTTCAGCAAACTATTACAGAGTTTTACGTATTTCGTGATTCAGCTCAATTAGAGATTAGAGTTAATGGAAAAATATCAAAAAATTTATTATAATAACTACTTAATAATGGTTAATATTAATTTAGCGTTTTTTTCTTAATAAGAGGTTAAAAAATATTAATATATAAGGGATTTAGACTAATTATGAAAATTAATATTTTAAATTAATATTAAGTTATTTAATTTTTTTAGAAAAAACAGGCAATATTTTTTTTTATAAGTTTTAAATAATGTAGAAAGAATAAAAAGGGAAAAAGTGAGATAAATTAACCAGGTGTGAGTGTAAAGTAATGAAAGATAAAAAAAATTACAAATTTACCAGCGAATTAAAAAGAATAGGACCAAAATTAAAATGGTTCTTATTTACAGAAATGCAGGACCTTAAACTGACCTCGGATTATATTGATTTTATCTGTCCGAAAAGTGATAAAGATTCCGAACAGCAATCTAATCCGGTTGAAAACTTAAAAAACCTGATAGAGCAGTCTTTAGTGCGTGAGTTTACTCCAAAGGTTAAAAATTTAAGATCTTTTAACAGCCTGGTAGATGCAATTATGTATAACTTCCAGAAAAAGGAGTTAGAAGAAGATGAAGACGATTTAGAAGATTTGTTATCAGATTAAAAATTTAATTTTAAAATATATAAACAGGCATGATGTAAAAATGCCTGTTTTTTTTTGTGCCGGACCCTTAAAATTTTTCTATATATAAATTTTGAGCATCTATCCAGTTTTCCAGCGATGATTTATTGATATTATTTTCATGCATATAAAAAGCAAGAAATCTCAACCTGTCTAATACGTCAGACTTTGCATATTCCCAATTTTGCACCGGGTCATTATATCCTTCCTTGTACCTCAGATAAGCTTCTTCTTCAATTTTATTTTCAAGAGCTTCTTCTCTGGATGCTTCTGCCCAGTCTTGCCGGCTGTTATCCGGTAAACCGTGTCTTTTTCTGTCTAAATATTTTAAATATGCTCTTTTTTGCACTCTATCCCAAAAATTTTCACTCATTCCTGATTCCTCCGGGTTTTTAGCAGGCTTTAAATTATAACAGTTATTACTAAACCCATTTTAGCAATGCAAAAAAAAATTAAATTATCAGGAAGTTTTAAACTTCTAATTATTTATAAATAAGTAAAACTAGTAGTTTTAGACTAGAAACCGTATCAGAAATTGAAAAAAATTTTTTGCTATATCCTTAAAAACATTTTTCTGTTAAAGATTTCATTATCACAAGAGATTCTTTTTTACTCATAGCTTGAGTATTTTCTTTTGTACTCTTCAAGAACGGATTTAATCCGTTCTTCTGAGAGATCAAACCATTCTTTGTAATAGGAAGCAACCGCAAAATAATATTCACTGCTGACTAAAGGACAAACTATCCTGTCTGCGAGCTTTTTAATTTTAATATACGCATCCTGTGAACTTACAGGAACAGCAACAGTAAGGGATTTAGGATTTCTTTTTTTAACCGTATTTATTCCTGCTATGAGTGAATATCCTGTTGCAATGCCATCATCTGTGATTATCACATCAGATTCATGAATTTTTTCATCATCAAGCCCGCCGAATATTTCTTTTCTGTGCTGAATTTCAGAAACCACTGCTGCCGCTATTTTTTCAATTTCCTCATCTTTAATGCCCATATAACTGACAGCCTTTTCATTAAGAACCTTAGTCCCGTCTTCTGTAACTGCGCCAAAGCCATATTCAGGATTTCCCGGCGCCGGAAGTTTTTTAACCGCCAGTGGATTTATGGGAAGATGAAATTTGTCTGCAATTCCTTCTGCTACCTGCACACCGCCTCTGAGAATTGCCAGGATATAGGGTTTACTCAGGTTTAATTTTTTCAACTCGTCTGCAAGTATTTCACCTGCTGCTTCTCTGGAGTCGTATAATTCAATTTTCACCATTACGCTACTCTGCTAAGATTTTTAACTGCCAGTTTACTTATAAAAAAATCTTATGCCATCCTCTTTTTATTTACATGCCTGATAATAAAACGGGCAATTTTTTTGTAGAGACAGCTAAAATTTTTAGAAAAATAAATTTTTGATAAATATTGCATATATGCAACTGGTGATTCGGGTTAATTATTCTTCTCCCCAGGGAACCAGCCTGTATCCAACATTGGTAACAGTATGCAAATACCTGGGATACTTAGGGTTAAGCTCAATTTTGTTTCTTAACCCGCCAATATGTACCCTGACCATTCTTACATCCTCGTCAGAATCATATCCCCATACTTCATTCAGAAGAGTAGTTAAACTTACCGCCTGGTTTATATGCTGCATAAGGCAGTATATAATTTCAAATTCAGTAGGGGTAAGTTTTAAGAGCTTATCTTTAACGTTAACTTCCAGAGAATCAGGATGAAGCCTTAAATCGCCGCTTTCCAGAATTTCTTCCCTGCAAGGTTCTTTAGACCCTGTTCTTCTTAAAAGAGCACGCATTCTAACGAGTAGTTCCTGAATATCGAATGGTTTAACCAGGTAATCATCAGCTCCTGAGCCAAAACCTATAACTTTATCTTCCAGAGTTCCTTTGGCTGTAAGCAAGATAGTCGGAATATCCTTGGTTTTTGCAGAGCGGCGAAGATTTTTACAGACTTCAAAACCGTCCATCTGAGGCATCATAACATCCAGGATTATCAAATCATAGTTCCCGCTCTGGGATTTTTGCAGACCGATTAATCCGTCAGAAGCGGTTTCCGTATAAAACCCGCTTAATTTCAGGTCAGTTGCAAGCCAATCCATTATTTCCGGATCATCATCTACTATTAACACTCTGTTAGACATAATTCTGTTTTAGTAAAGCTTATTATTATAATTATTATTTTAACAGATAAAAAATTTAAAGCCCGGGTTTTTATAATAATTTTATATCCCTGCAGGGGATTTTAGCCTAAATGAAATTTATCTAAAATCAACCGTAGCTTCAATAATTCATTTTTTTAACCCAGCCTGCTGCTACTTTGATTTTTCGGGAAATAGTTCGGGAGTTTATTCATAAAAATTTTCAATATGATGAGATAATTTATTCATAGCATCATCGCTATGAAACCTCACTGAGCGTAAAACAAGTC
>JANQEP010000050.1 GCA_028278305.1 Candidatus Gastranaerophilales bacterium | reverse complement strand
TAACTCTCTTTATAAAGCTGATTCCGCAAACCCCTCACTCTGCCGATGCTTTCCCAAAACTAAAGTCCCGTATCCTGATGGATCGGGACTTTAGAATGGAGGTGAGGAGACTCGAACTCCTGACTTCCTGCGTGCAAGGCAAGCACTCTACCAGCTGAGTTACACCCCCGTGTAAGTTATATTGTATCAAGTTTTATTTCAAAAATAACTGGGCCATCCTGGACTTGAACCAGGGACCTCACGCTTATCAGGCGTGCGCTCTAACCACCTGAGCTAATAGCCCTTATTTGTTGTCTGCAACAGGAATACTGATTTGCAGTATATATATATATGTAACATGGAAAATTTGAGCTGACAAGTCTTTTGAATTGTAGTCATTAAGAGCAAAACCTGAGCATTAAATCGTAAATTTATTTTGTAAATCCTATAAATTAATTAATTAATTTATAGGATTTATTAAGTTTTATTAATGCAAAACCTATAAATTATTTTAATAGAAATTTATTTTTCAAATTATCAATATTTAGTGTGCTAATTAATTGTAAATCAATCTCTGAGGTTAACATAACAGTTATAAAAGAGATTTATTCTTAAATAACAAGCTTAACAGGTTTTTATTAATAAAAAATCATAAACTGTATACATTTTTAGTAAACAAACAGATGAACAACAAGACACTACATATAGCATAGCTCTTTTTGTATTTTAAAAAATTTATTTAGTCTTTAGTCAATACTGGACAGGTTGGCTAACTTAAAATACTTATTTTTTGCTAATTTGATTGAAAATTTTAAAAAAACTATTGCGTAAAATCCTAAAACTTGTATAATTAAGTTGTTTAATTAAAGGAGGTTGTCCATGAATAAAGAAGAATTAGTAAAAGAAATCGCTAAGAAAACAAGAATGCCTCAAAAACAGGTAGCTGAAATCATTTCTTTAATGATTGAATCTATTGAAAAAACAGTTGCTAAAGGCAAAAGAGTTACTTTAGTTGGTTTTGGAACATTTGAGGCTCGCAAAAGAGCTGCCAGAACAGGTAGAAACCCACAAACTGGCGCAGAAATCAAAATCCCTGCAAAAACAGTACCAGCTTTCTCAGCAGGAAAAAAATTCAAAGAAGTCGTCAGCAAGTAATTTTGCGAAACAGCTTTTTATTAAAATACCTCTGGTTTTTCCAGAGGTATTTTAGTTTTATGGCAGTTTATATCTTAAAATACATAAAATATCTTAAGTAAGTAACAAAAATTTTTATAAAATTTTTCAAAAATCCCCGCCTTCCATACCTGTAAAAACTTCATATAAAGTTTTTATTAAAGCTGGTTTTTGCTCATGTTAAACTGTTTGTAGAGTGAAATCACTGTATAATTTATTGATCAAAAACAGGTGTTTAAAAATGATTCCGATACTGGATTTACAGCAGCAATACGAAGAAATCAGGGCGCAGACAGAAAAAGAAGTCTTAAAAGTTTTATCCTCGGGAAGATATATTTTAGGGGAAAATGTAAAAAAACTGGAAGAAAATTTTGCAAACTATACAGGCACAGAAAGAGCTGTGGGAGTAGCATCAGGTACAGACGCTCTTCATATAGCATTAAGAGCGTTTGATATTGGTCCTAAAGACGAAGTTATAACGGTTTCTTTCACATTTATAGCTACAGCAGAAGCTATCAGCTACGTAGGGGCAAAACCTGTTTTTGCGGACATAAATCCTGATACTTTTAACCTTGATATAAATGAGCTGGAAAAGAAAATCACCCCAAAAACAAAAGCTATAATTCCCGTACACTTATACGGACAGCCTGTAGACATGGATCCTGTAATTGAAATCGCCAAAAAATATAACCTCTACATAATTGAAGACTGTGCCCAGTCTGCTGGGGCAACATACAAGGGACAAAAAACAGGTTCTTTCGGAGATGTGGGCTGCTTTAGCTTTTTCCCGACAAAAAATTTCGGAGCAGCAGGAGACGGTGGGATCATAACCACAAAAAGCAATTATATCGCAGAAAGAATAATATCTTTAAGAAATCATGGAAGCCATATCCGCTATTGCCACACGGAAATCGGGTTAAACAGCAGGCTGGATGAAATTCAGGCAGCTGTGCTGAACGTAAAATTTCCTCATATTGACAGCTGGAACTTTAAAAGAAGGGAAGCCGCTTATTTTTATAACGAGCTTTTCAGTGATATTAAAGACATTGAAACCCCGATAGAGCTTGACAATACAAAATGTATTTACCATCAATATACCGTAAAAGTTCCCCAGAGGGACAAAGTTCACGAGTTTCTCAAGGAAAACGGTGTTATGAGTATGATTTACTATCCTGTTCCGGTACACCTTCAGGAAGCGTACAGAAATTTAGGTCTGCAAAAAGGATATCTGCCCCATACTGAAAAAGTCTCGGAAAATGTGCTTTCCTTGCCGATATTCCCGGAAATCACCAGGGATCAGCAGAAAAAAGTGGCAGATGAGCTGATAAAAGCAGTTAACCGGGTGACATGCTTAAAATAAATACCTGCGCGGAAAGTGACAGGCAAAAAATCAGGATAACCAGCGATATAGACGCAGGCTATTTTATGGATGATTATAAAATGGAAAAATTACTGGCATAAAAATGTGGATAATTGAAAATTTAGGAATAATAGACTATCAAAAAGCTTATGAATATCAGGAATACCTTGTGAAATTAAAGCAGCAGGGGGAAAAAAATAATTTTTTCTTGCTGCTTGAGCATTTTCCGATTTTTACCCGTGGCAAAAGCGCTGAAGATCATAATATTCTTGATAAAACCCTTGCTATGCGCTCAGCCGGAAGAGGGGGCGACCTGACTTATCATGAACCGGGACAGCTTGTAGGTTATATAATTCTTGATTTAAGAAGGGAAAAATTAAAGGTAAAAGATTATATCACCGCAATAGAAGAGCTGATCATTGATTCTTTGAAGAAATCCGGGTTTAATGCTTATAAAAAACCTGATAATGTAGGAGTATGGCTAAAAAATAAAAAAATCGCCTCTATTGGCGTGGCAATTAAAAAAGGCGTAACCATGCATGGCTTTGCCCTTAACATTAATAACAGCCTTGAGGGGTTTAAAAAAATAAATCCCTGCGGGTTAAAACCGGCGGAAGTTTCGTCTTTAGCGAATCTTACAGGGAAAGACATAAGTTTTAATGCTGTGCGTAAGCTGATTATCGAGGAATTCAGGCGTAAATTCCGGACTTTATAAGAAAGTAGCAATTCGAGCCAGAGGACCTTAAAAGAAAAACTTGAAAAATTTCAGCCCGGGAATTTTAATGAAAAGGTAAGTTGAGAAAAATAAGATATTAAAGCCTAATGAAAGAAGAAAAATTTCTTAATTTAATAAAAGAGAGCCTGCCGGAATCTGCGGGATACCTGGGTAATGATACTGCCTATATTTCTGAGAAAGACCTTATTCTCACACAGGATACGCTTATAGAGGATATTCACTTCAGAACAAGGACAATAAGCCCGTTTTACCTGGGCAGAAAATCCATTGCCGTTAATTTAAGCGATATCGCGGCATCAGGGGGAATTCCCTGCCATGTGCTGATTTCTCTTTCCATGCCCAAAAATATTAACGAAAAATTTGTAAAAGAATTTTATAAAGGCGTGCACTCAATTTGCGCTGAAAATAAAGTAATTGTAGCCGGTGGGGATTTAACGGCATCAAAGGCAATTACAATAAGTGTCTGCGCAATAGGCAAAACAGACGGGCTAATACCTGCAAACCGAAAAAATGCGATTCCGGGAAATGCCGTAATTACCACGGGAAATTTCGGCTCAAGCGGAACAGGGCTTTACCTGCTGGAAGAGTTTTATAAAAAAACCGGATTTTCAGAAAAAATTACTGAAAAAATAAGGACAAAGTTTGTTAATTCGCACATAAACCCGGTTGCAAGGATTAAAGAAGGAAGAAAAATACTCGAATCAGCCCAAAAACCTGCTATGATGGATTCAAGTGACGGACTCGCCGATGCTCTGTATAAAATATGTGCCATGAGTAACGTGGCTATGGAGATTGATTTTGGTCAAATTCCCCATGATGTTGATATTACACAGGTTTTTAGTGATAAGGATATGATAAGACAAAAAATTCTCTTTGGCGGAGAAGATTATGAGCTTGTAGCAACGGTTTCAGAGGAAGTTTATAAAAATTTAAAAAAAGAAATTTTCGTCAAAAAAATAGGCGTAGTTAAAAAAGCAGATGATAATCCTTTTGCTTATGTTAAATTTAATGATGGAAAAAGCCTGAAAATAGATTCCGGCATTCTGGATTCAGGTTTGTTCAGGCATTTTGAAGAGTAAACCAAAACATAAGATATGAAGATTTCAGCAATAATCCCGGCTGCAGGGTCGGGTTCAAGGTATAACCATACAAAAAACAAGCTCCTTGAGAAATTAAAGGGGATTCCTGTAATTGCGCATACTCTTATGAAAATTTCTTCTGTTGAGGAAATTGATGAAATAATTGTATGTACATCTGAGGATTTAAAGGAAAAAATAGCTGAAATAGCAGAAAAATACAAAATCCCAAAGATTAAAAAAATTATCCTGGGAGGAAAAAACCGCCAGCAGTCAGTTTTTAACGGGTTACTGGAATTGGAGCAACCTGATACTTTGAAATTTGCCTTAATTCACGACGGGGCAAGACCGCTGGTTTCTGCCGGGATTATAAAAGAAGCAATTGAAACCGCGGTTAAAAAAGGCGCTTCAATAGTGGCTGTTCCTACAAAAGATACAATTAAGAGAATTGATTCATCAACAGGAGAAGTTATTGAAACCATAGAAAGACAGGAACTCTGGAATGTGCAGACGCCGCAGGTTTTTAAGACTAATGAAATCCTGGGGGTTCACCAGGGCTTTAAGGATGAAAGCCTGACAGATGATGCTGCTCTTATGGAAAAAGCCGGTTATAAGATTTTTGTGTGTATGGGCAGCTATAAAAACATAAAAATAACCACCGAAGAAGATTTTAAAATAGCAGAGAGTTTTATGGATTCCGAGGTTAAATAACCCGAATGACGGTCTAGCTAAAAGCTAATAATAGCCCGGTAAAAATTACTTAAAATTTATTAAAAAAAGACGGGTCGATGTGTAGCGACCCGCAGCTGGATATCTTTTTAAGAATTTTTGACTATCAATTATTTGGAATATTTAAATCAGTGCTATTTATTAATTTATGCCGCTATCATCAATGTAGGCACAGTTTGGAAGCTTTTTATACGTAACGTCTTTAACATATTTTGCCAGGTTATTTTGCGCAAGCCATTTTTTGACTAAATCCGGACTTCTGGGAGCTAATATGTAAATTTCGTAATTTAAATACAGCTCATTTAAAAACTCATCTGCTCCCCCACCGGCATGACAGATTAGTATTTTGTCAAAATCTATGCATAATCGTTTTTTCATAAAAAAATCCTTTAAAAAATATTGTATAAGTTATATTATATTAGCTTTTTTGCTAAATATCAGCCATTTAGTTAGCCTATACGGGATTTCCTCCTTGCAAAAAAAATGTTTTATTAAACATCAAGGAGAGAAAAATGAAAAACTTAGAATTGAAGAAATATTTTGGAAAGAGAGTAAAAGAGCTGAGAAATAACAAAAGCTTAACTCAGGAGACTCTGGCTGAAAAAATATCTATGAAAACTTCAAATTTAAGTAATATAGAAACAGGTAAGAGTGCACCATCATTAGTAACAATAATTAAACTGATGAGTGTTTTAGAAATATCTCCAAATGAACTTTTTGCTTTTTACCATTATAAGGTGCCTGAGGATTTAAAAAAAGAAATAGATAAAATTTTTGACGAGCAAACACAGGAAAATCAGCGACTTTTATATAAAGTAGTTAAAAGTTTTGAAAATTAGCAATTCGAGTTATTAGTGGTATTAAAAAAGACATGAGTTCAGGGTGGGCATTATGCCCACCCTGACTCTTATAAAACACGTGTATTCTACATAAATAAAGGAGCAAATACAAGTGAAACAATCGCCATTAATTTAAGAAGAATATTCAGGGAAGGACCTGAAGTATCCTTACATGGATCGCCTACTGTATCTCCGGTAACCGCTGCTGCGTGAGCAGGACTACCTTTGCCGCCGAAGTTTCCGGCTTCAATATATTTTTTAGCGTTATCCCAGGCACCACCGCTGTTTGCAAGCATAATAGCAAGACAAACACCAGCTGCAATAGCGCCGAATAACATTCCGCCAAGTGCTTCCGCGCCGATTAAAAGACCAATAAGAAGCGGGGCTGCCACCGCCATTAAACCGGGAAGTACCATCTGTTTAATAGCAGAAGTCGTACTGATATCTACGCATTTTGCATAATCAGGTTTTGCCTGTCCTTCCATAATACCTGCAATTTCCTTGAACTGCCTTCTGACTTCGGTAACCATTTCACTTGCCGCTTTACCTACTGCTTCCATTGTAAGTGCACAGAATACAAACGGTAAGGAAGCTCCAAACAGGAGTCCTACAGTTACCTCAGGATTAAGGATATCTATTGTTTGAAGTCCTACGACTTTTGAGTAAGCTGTTAGCAATGCCAGCGCTGTAAGAGCAGCAGAACCGATTGCAAATCCTTTACCAATAGCTGCTGTTGTATTTCCTACAGAATCAAGTTTATCTGTTTTTTCTCTTACGTCAGGGGGAAGCTCTGCCATCTCGGCAATTCCGCCCGCATTATCAGAAACAGGACCGTAAGCATCAACTGCTATAACCATGCCGGCTGTAGCAAGCATGCCGATAGCGGCAAGTGAAATTCCATAAACTCCTCCTGCATAATATGAAAAGATAACTGCCAGAACAATAGCAATAATAGGCAGGAAAGTAGAAATCATGCCTACCCCGAGTCCTGCGATAATGTTTGTTGCCGAGCCTGTTAATGAAGTTTCAGCTATATCTTTGACAGGTTTATATTCTGCTGATGTATAGTACTGTGTAAATAGCCCGATTGCAATTCCTGCAACCAATCCAAAAACTAATGCCCAGAAAAGATCAAAGGCTTCTGCCGGCATCAGGTACTTAACCGCAAAATATGATCCTGCGACCATTATTGCTGCTGCTGCGAAAGTTCCCCAGTTAAGAGCTTTCATAGGATCGGATTTTTCATCAGTTCTTACAAAAGCTGTTCCGAGAATTGAAGAAATGATTCCTATTGCAGCGATAATCATGGGAAGAAGAATTCCCATAGCGCCGAAAGTTACTGCTCCAAGTGTCATAGCTGCGATTATTGAACCTACATAAGATTCAAAGAGGTCAGCGCCCATTCCTGCTACATCACCAACATTGTCGCCGACGTTATCAGCAATAACAGCAGGGTTTCTGGGATCATCTTCCGGAATGCCTGATTCAACTTTTCCAACCAGGTCAGCCCCAACATCAGCTGCTTTTGTGTAAATTCCACCGCCGACACGTGCGAATAATGCTATTGAGCTTCCGCCAAGGGCAAAACCGTTAACAATGTTAGGGTCCTGGAATATCATATAGAGAATTGATAAACCTGTAAGACCAAGTCCTACAACGACCATGCCCATTACGGTTCCGCCGGAGAAAGCAATCCTGAGCGCGCCGTTTAGGGATTTTGTAGCTGCCTGGGTTGTTTTAACATTTGCCCTGGTTGAAACATACATTCCTATAAAACCGGCTATAGCTGAGCTAACACTTCCGGAAATAAAGCAGACAGCTGTTTGCCAGTTAATAAAATAGCCGATTAATCCGAATACAACTACTACAAAACCTGCAAGTATGCTGTATTCACGGCTTAAAAACGCCATAGCGCCTTCCTGGACATACCTGGCAATTTCCATCATTCTGTCATTTCCGGGTTCTGCACCGGCAATTTTTCCTGCAAGAAACGCCGCAAAAACCAGTGAAATGATTCCTGCTGCAAGAGAACTATAAATAAGATTCTCTGTAGCAAAGACATTAAACTTAAATACTGCTACTGCTACCGCAAGTGCAATGAGGATTACCGCAACACCGATGTACTCTGCGCCGGCAAATCCTGAGCGCGGCTTTTGAGCCGCATTTTGTGTTTCTTCCTTTGATTTTTCCATAGTTAACATAAGCCTGTCTCCCACTCATAATCAATACTTATAATCGAATATGATAATAATACCAAATAAATTTAAAAAGTGGGAAAAAATTAAAATTTTTTTTGGCAGTTTTTGTAAGAAAAATTTGAAAGACGGCTTTATTGTCTTTGAGTATTTTTCGTAACTTGAAGCTGTCTTAAAATTGATTAAACGAGCGCTCCTTCGTTTTGAGGTATCAGCCGGTTAATCATCTGCCTGATATATTTATTGGAAAAAATAGCTTCTTTTTCCTGGAGTTCTCTTGCTATAACACCAAGGACGCTGATGTTATAATCCTTAAACTGTCTGTGAATCTTTCTTAAAACAGACTTGTTGGTTTCAAGACCGCTGATAATAATTGTCCCGTCAGCGTAGCGTCCCGCCATAAAGGCATCAGGCACAGCCATTGCCGGTGGTGAGTCAATGAGAACCCAGTCATATTTATTTTTAAGTGTTTTAACAAGATATTCAAAAGCCTGTGAGTATAAAAATTCGCACGGGTCAGCTACATTACCGCTGTTTGGTATTATAAAAAATTTATTGACGTTCGGTATTGAGCGAGTGTAGAGGTTAATCTTTTCTTCATCAAAACCGCCGGTTTCCTGTATGTCTTTATTTATTAAGGCTAAAAGCTGGGCAAGGCTGTATTTTGAATTTACATCAAAATTCATATCCTTTCCTATAGAGGGAGTCCTGAAATCAGCATCCATCACAACCACGGATTCACCGGTCCTGCTCAGGCTGTATGCTATGTTCATAATTATTGTTGACCTGTTTTTTGAAAACTCCGAGGATGTGAAAGAAATTGCTCTGTTATTCCTGAAATCCCCTTTTATTCTCATCCCGGAAACCGTTTTTTGATAAGCAAGAGAATAAAAAGAAGCTGTCTCTTCTATTGCATACATAACATCCTGTTCATCGTATAATTCAATATCAAGCCAGGGAATTACTCCCAGTACCGGTGTGTTTAAGTCTTTCTCCATTTCTTCAGCGTCGCTATAGCTGTTTTTCAGGTATTCCCTGGTAAGAATAAACATTGACGCTAATAGCCCGAAGAAAAATTTAACGATCATAATAACCTCGAGTCTTCCCGGAAAAGTAACTGAAGCCGGAATTGCAGGGCTGTCCAGTATTCTTGCGCTAACCGGGATTTCTGCTTCTTTAATGTGCAATTCAGCCTGTTTGGATTTTAAATTGTTTACTATATTTATTAAAGAAGCTTCCTGCTGTTCATAATCCTTAAGAATAAATTGTCTTTGGGGAATTTCCGACCTTTTTTGCTCTAATTCTTTTAATGTTCTTACCAGGTTTTGGTTTTGAGCCTGTAATTGCTTATATTTTTCCTTGCTGCTGATTAAAACTTCCATCATGCCCACTCTTACAGGGTCTGAAACTTTTAATTTATTATTTTTAAGTTTATTGCCGAGGCTTAATTCGAGCTGGTTCTGAATCTGTCCTTCCAGCCTTTCTATTCTGGATTTAATATTTTTTACATCGGGATGAAGTTCGGTATATTTTGTTGAAAGCCCTGCCAGTTGATCCTGAAGAGCTTCCAGCTTTGAAGAGAGGTTTATGATATTCCCTGCAGCAGCAGTACGTTTTATATCATAATCCTGTATATCTAAATTCCGGGCTATGGTATTAATTTTATAAGCTTCTGTTGCCGCTGCCAGGTCCAGTTCCTGCTGTTTGTTTTCAAGGGTCATTATCCTGGCTGTCAGGTCTTTAGCTTCCTGCTCAAGGTCAATCGTAGAATTCTTTTTTTTGAAGTCTTTTATTTTATTTCTCACCTTCAACAATTCCTGCTGAGTTTGTTGAAGCTTTTTTTCAACAGCCAGGCGATCTCCGGATTCAATATCAATACTTAAGTCCCTGTATGCCGAAATAGCTGATAAAGCTATAGCCTGGGCTATTTCAGGTTTAAGCCAGGATGCTGTGAGTTTAATTACATTTGTATTACCGGGATTGTTTACTGATATTGCATTTTTTACTTTTTCTATGCCTTCTCTATCTTTATAGTTCAGATTATGTTTTTCTTTTATTTTTTTCCATACTTTGCTGGCAAGCTGTTCTGACTTTAAAATTTCCATTTGAGTGAAAATGAAATTTCTGTCTTCTATGGAAATGTCTGCAGTACCGTTTTTGTAATTTACAAAAGCAGTCTGGGCAGGGTTTTTTATTAACAGTTTGGCTTGAGCTTTATAAGCAGGCTTAAATATAATGCAGGCATAAAGAATTCCTGCAATAATACCTGCTATCGTAAATATAAACATAAATTTTGAATTTCTCTTTAATGTTGCAAAAATTTTCTTCGGACTGAATTTTATCACCGCTTTATCTCTCCTTTTTTTATCTAAAATTCGGATCTAATCAACAAGAAGCAAGGGGCCTGCCCCTCCTGCCGCCCTGACTAATGTTATAAAAAATCCATAACATTTGCCTAAAAAGCTTTTTCTTTTGTCAAAAACATCTATTGTGTCATTTGGTCTTAAAACCACATCGTTTTTGGATGAATCAACAATAAGTGTGGAAGTATTCCCGGCAGGAGCTGTCCTGACGATTTTAACGGCATCAATCCTGGCATGCCTAGTAAACCCCTTTGAAGAAGCTATAGCAGTATTAAGCCCGGGGCTTCTTGTTGTCAAAAAATGAACCCCGGGATTTTTAACAGCGCCCTGGACTCTTACGGGAAATTCCTTTGGCGCTATTGAAGAACTTGAAATAAGAAGGAAATCCCGGTCTGAAAGCCAGGTATTTGTCTGCTTAGCAGGTATATAGACCGCATCGCCCGAGCTTAAATAAATATCCTGGGTTGAATCACCGTTTCTTATGAGGTTTAGCAGGTTATAAGCCTTTTTATTTCCTGTTTTACGGTTTATAACCTGGACATTTTCAAGATCAGCGTTGTATTCAATACCGCCCGCATCAGCTATTACACTTGCAAGAGTCGGGGGCATGAAGTTTCGGGATTCCGCGATTTCTCCTTTTTTATAATGCTGGTATAATCCGGGTTTTTGCACGGCACCGTAAATGTAAATTTTAGGTGTGTGTGTGTTATTCACATGAACCGAAACTATAGGGTCAATGAAATATGTACTTAAGCGGGCTGCCAGGATTTTTTTTACCTCATCAACGTTAAATCCGCCGACCCTGACTTCTCCTATAGGATGGACATTTACATATCCGTCACATTTTACAAGAACTTTATCCTGGCTTACTTCAGGCTCTCCCAGAATAGAAATACTCAGGCTATCGCCCGGTGATACCACATATCTTTCGGAAAAAGTATTTACATAGGCTTTTTGAATTTCTGTATTTACTGGTTTATAAGCTTTTACCTGCTCCAGTTTTTTTCTGAAGCCTTCAATGTTAAGCTGTTTTTCCTTAGCTTTTAATTGCGGAACATAAAAAAGAATTAATAATAAAAACAGAATAATAACGGTTTTTTTCCTCATAAATCAGTTCTCCTCCAAGTTTACTCCTCTTTCTGAATAAAAAGAGTTAAAGGCATTATTCTTAAAAAAATTAAAATCAGGTATTCTACATATGGGTGATTAATGAAACTAATAATATACCTCTCCAGATAAATAACTTGAGTCGCGAATTGCATGTATGCAACATTTACCAAAACCCACCCATGAATGAGTCTACGCTTCCTGCAGCATGAATGAGTACTGCGTTAGCTCCCACTGCCGCGCACAGCCGCCCCATAGGTAGAAAAGAGGCTCCGCTGCGAAATGCGGACAGCACCGCCTGCTTCGCACCTCTTTTCGATTCTCTATAGTTTTTTTGCAATGAGTGAAGAGCCTTAGCCTTCCAGCCCCAGCCCATGGCTGGGGGCGGCTCGCTTTCGCAAGTGCGGCATGACGTTATTAGCTTAAAATTAGAATTGAATTACCCTGGGTATATGGGTATAATAAAAAATTGTTTTTTGCGTTGACAAAATATATTATTATATTAATTAAAAGCGAAAATTAGCAAACCCTTTATGCTAAAATATTTTATATTAATAAAAGCGCTAAATTACAAATTAGCTAAATATAGCCAGTTTTACTTTTATTCAGAGTATGTTGATGAAGCAGATGAGTTCAGAAAATTTGATATCAAAAATTACAGTTATTTCAGGTGTTATAGCTTTATTTTTAACGTTAACCCCTAATTGCCGGGCATATGACGAGAATGATTATACGCAATCGATAACTCCTGACTTTTATAGCTCTTCATTTAATGAAATAAACAACAGTGACGCAAATTATAGCCAATACCTTGATGAAAGCGATGTTTATTACAAAAAAGGAATGGAGTTCTACAGGGCAAATGAATATAGCAGGGCAATAAAAATGCTTGAAAAAGCTCTTGAGCTATCTCCTGACAGGATAAAAACACGTACAAATCTTGCGGTAGCTTATATTAACAGGGGAACTTACTATTTTAATAAGGAATCTGACTTTGAAAAAGCTGCAAACGATTATAGAAATGCCATTTATTATTTAAAATATGACGGATATAACCTCTCAACTAATCTTGCAAGAGAAAATCTCGGCATAGCGGAAACTAATCTTGATAATGTTTTAGCCAGGCTTGATATTGATAAGAATAAATACGCAAGACTTAAAGCTGCAAAAGCTTTAAGAGGGCAAGGTAAGTTTAAAGAAGCTATTGTGGAATTTAAAGAAGTTTTAAAAACGGATTCCCCTGCCCCTGAAGCTTTTGAAGCCATAGGAGATATATATAGAGCGACTCAAAAAGCAAAATTAGCCTTAAAATACTACAGGGAAGCTCTATCCAAAAATAAGGAAAACGCTGAGCTTCATCTGAAATTTGCTAAAACTCTGCAGGATATGGGAGAAAATGATCTTGCAGTCAGAGAATTTAATATAGCTCTTAATATTTGCAAAGCAGACCAAAAACCTGAAATATTGAGAGCACTTGAAAAAATATGGGTTCATAAAATCAGGGAAAACCCGCGTGATGCTTCTGCCCATATGAACCTGGGAGTTGTATTGCAAAAAAAAGGAGATTTTAATGGTGCTCTCAGAGAATATAAAATAGCAGAATCTATTAACCCTAATGATATTACTACAAGGCTAAATACAGGTACACTGTACCAGGCGAAAAAACAATATAATACTGCTATAAAAGCATATGATACAATTTTACAGGTTAAACCTGATCACCTGCTTACCCGCTACTATAAAGGAACAGTATTGCGGGACAGCGGAAAGCTTGATGAAGCTATAAAAGAGTTTCAATTTATCTTAAGGCAGCGTCCTGACGATAAAAAGGCAAAAGATGCCCTGTTTGAAACCGTGCTTCTCTTTAAAAATCCTAATGATGTAGCCAATATACTGGCTACATTTGCCCGAAATAACCCCAGGGATGCGACCACACAGTTTAAATACGCATATTACCTGCATTCTATAGACAGGTTTGATGAGGCAATGGAATATTATTACAGAACAATAAAAGCTGATTCTTCTTACATTGACGCCTACTTGAACATAGCTAATATCTATAAGCAGAGAAATCAAACTCCTCTTGCGGTCTCTGTTCTTGAAAAAGGACTGAAAAAAATGCCCGGCAATAAAAAACTTGATGAGACCATAACACTTATAAAATCCGAAGTAGCAACTGTCAGGTATCAATATGCGCTTCAGATGCATACAAAAGGCGAATATGACAAAGCTATTCAGGAATATCAAAACATAATCCAGATAAGCGAACCGGATTCAGACTTATATGTAAACCTGGGTGCTGCTTACCAGGCAAAAGACAATAATGAGCAGGCAGTAAGCGCATATAAAAAAGCCATTGAAATCAATGACAGTAACGCAACAGCTTATTATTACCTGGGAACAGCTTACTTTGGACAGGAAGATTTTGAAAAAGCTCTAAAAGCTTACCAGAAAGCACTTGCTATTGACCCTGATGATAAAAATATAAAACAGGCAATTGACTCTTCAAAACAGGTAATGACTGATAAAATCCTTGAGAAAGGTATTGTTGAATACAATCAGGGTAAATACAATGAAGCTCTTTTAACCTTTAATACAGCCCTTATAACCTCGCCGGAAAACGCTGATATTTACTATCACCGCGGCATGGTTTATGATTCCATGAAAAAATACCCGCTTGCAATCAGCGACTATAAGCTGGCAGTAAGATACAATCCCGGTCTGGATATTGCATATTACGCGCTTGCGGTTGATTATGACATTCTTCAAAATTATTCCGAAGCTAAAAAATGGTATGAAAAGTTTATTAATGAAGCTGATAATCAGAATGATGAGTACGTAAAATACTCTAAAGAAAGAATTTCACAGCTATAAACAAGTATGTTCTGTATATTATAATTTTTCCTGCATCATTCCACACCCGGGTTCTCTATTGTGTCAGTGCAGTACTACTAAATTATCAAATAATTGATTTTAATCAATCATTTTGCTGGTTCAGCTTTTCAGGTCTTAAAAAATCCTGGTCCTGAGGGTCTTCCTTAAATTTAAAGTAAGCCCAGCTTAATCCGCCAAGAATTATGCCTGGAGCTATAAATCCGAGCCATCCCACTGCTCCGGGTATAGTGGCTAATAATTGCTTCTCTCTTACTTCTTTTATAAATTCTTTATCATTTTCAGCGTTAAGATTATATTTTTTAGCTATTTCATCATCTTTCATTAACGCAAAATAGATTGAGGCAAGAGGCCCGGCGAAAGCTGACCAGCCTGCTGAAGTTACTTTAGCATTATGTATTATTTCATTCTTTTGTTCCTGGGAAATTTTGTTGCTCTTATTGTTGCCCTTAAAAGAGAATTCACAATGGTCTCTCCCATTGCACTCTTGTAAACCTGTTTCGTTATTTTTCTTTCCAAAAGCAGGGCTCACTCTTTGATTATTTGAAATCTCTAATCCCTGAGCAATTGAACTTACCATATTAAGCTCTCTTTCTTTTTTATCTACTAAATTGCGTTTATATATATTTAAAACCCTGTAAATAAAAAAAATTGCCTTTTTTTTAAGATTACTAATAATAAAAATTTTACGTAAGAATTTTTTATTACTTCCTTAGCAGCGGTTAAGTTATAATTTATAGAAAATATAATCCTCAATGACCTCAGGCATAAGTCATTGTCAGAGCACTCCTGAAATTTTCGCATTATACGGAATATCATGATTACCCGGTCTGAAAAAGTAAAATTATCTAAAAATTTAGTAATCGGCAACGTAAAACTTAACAGCTCTATACTTCTGGTACCGATGGCAGGTTTTACCGATACGGTTTTACGCCGGTTAGTAAGAAATTACAGTAAAAAAAGCCTGCTAATGAGCGAGATGGTTAGCTCTGAAGCTTTAAAGCATAACACAGACACTCATATCCTGGATTATATACCCGGTGAACACCCGCTTTCATTCCAGCTTTGCGGTCACAAACCAGAATTAATGGCTGAAGGGGCAAGAAAACTTGAAGGAATATCAACGTTTATAGATATAAACATGGGTTGCCCTGTTCCTAAAATTATAAAAAATTCTGACGGGGCAAAGCTTATGACTGATTTAAACCTGGCTTCCCGAATTATAACAGCAATTAAGCAGGCAATAAACATTCCTGTAACGGTTAAATGCAGACTGGGATGGGATCATAATTCCAAAAACCATGTGGAATTTGCAAAAATGGCGGAAGATTCAGGAGCAGACGCTATAATTGTGCATGGAAGGACACGTTCCCAGATGTATTCCGGAACAGCTGACTGGCAAGCAATAGCAGAAGTTAAACAGGCTGTGCGTATTCCTGTAATTGGCAATGGTGATGTGGATTCTCCTGAAAAAGCCCGGGAATGTATTGAAATATCAGGTTGTGACGGAATCGGCATTGGCAGGGGAATCCTCGGGGAACCGGGGCTTATCAGCAGGATCGAAAAATTTCTTTTTACAGGGGAGCCTGAGCCGGCTCCTGGTTTTCATATAAGGCTTGAAACCGCCCTACTGCATACACAGATGGAAATTGATTACCGCGGAGAGGAAGCAGGAGTAAGATATATGAGAAAATTCTTTGCCCATTACGTTAAAAATGTCAGACACGCTTGCAAATACAGGTTTGACCTGGTAAGATGCACTACTTTAGCTGAAGTAAAGGAAGTTTTTAATAAAATAGCCGAATCTCAGATATAAAATTTTTTTAAAAGGTAGCAAAAAATTTTAAAATGCGTAAGTTTTTATTCTTTACCCTTTATTATCAGCAAAGAGCTTCCCTGGAATCAGAAACTATATAATGCCTTGCTTCAAGAAGCCTGCTTAACCTCGAGAGGCTAAAGCATACTAAGAAATAAACAAACGCAATAAACACAAGAACTTCGAACTCATGATAAGTTCTTTCATAAATAATTTCTCCTGATCTGGTAAGCTCAATAAGCCCGATTGTTGAAGCTAGTGAAGTATCCTTTATTAACGCTATAAACTGGCTTACAATAGCCGGCATCATTCTTTGAACAGCAATAGGCAGAATTATATATCTCAGGCGTTGAAGTTTACTTAAGCCCAGGCTGACAGCAGCATCAATATGTTCTTTTTCTATTGAATCAAGCCCTCCTCTTATAATTTCCGCCACATAAGCAGACGTAAATATTACCAGGGTAAGACAGGAAGAAGCAAAGAATGATGACTGAGCACCCAGTATATATGGCAAAAAACCGAAATGAATAAAGAAAATAAAAAGAATAAGGGGAATACTTCTTACAAATTCAATGTAAGCAGCAGCAGCCAGGCTAAAAAACGGAATTCGCAGGTATCTGGTTATTCCCAGTAAAGTCCCGAGCACCAGGCTGCCTATAATTGATAAAAAAGCCAGCTTAAAAGTCGTTACAAGACCTTTCATTAAAAAATCAAAATTATCAGCTATAACTTCCCAATGCATTAGATTCTGACTTCCTTTTCCTGAATTGTACTGATAAATTTTTCAATTGTATTGGCAGTAGCGGCTATAAAGCCTGTTAATGCCATATATAGAAATGCCCCGACTACAAAAAACTCAAAAAACCTGAAATCATCCACTGCTCCTTTGTAAATAATATAAAACAGATCCGTTACGGCAATAACACTTACAAGGGATGAGTTTTTTACGAGGTTTATAAACTGGCTTGCAAGCGGTGGGATAACTACCCTGATTGCCTGGGGAAAAATAACAAGGTTAAATGTCTCCAGTTTGTTGAGCCCAAGACCTCTTGCTGCCTGGTATTGCTCTGAATTGACAGAGTTTATGCCTGAGCGAAAAACTTCTGAAATGTATGCGCCTGTATAAGCACTTAAGGCTATTATTCCGCAGGTAACCGGATTTAAATGCGGTCCAAACCCCGGAAGTGCTTTGTAAACAAAATACAACTGGATAAGCAGAGGCGTATTTCTGATGACTTCAACATAAATTGTGCTTGCAGCCCGCAGGGAAGCTGTTCCCATAGTTCGCAAAAACGCAATCACAAAGCCGATTAAAAATGCGACTACAGAGCTTATAAGCGAGATGAAAAGCGTTGTTTTTATGCCTTTTATAAGCTGGGGAAGAGCATTTACAATAACGTTAAAGTCAATTTCATACATTTTTTTAATTTTCGTTGATTTTACCTAAATCGTTGGTCCATTTTTTTTCAAGATTTACCAGGGTTCCATCTTCTATCATTGTCCTCAGTGCAAGATTTACGGCTTCTTTCAGGGATCGGATTTCTATACCTTTTTTAAACCCAAGACCGTATGGTTCCCTGGTAAGCCTTTCCTCAAGCATTATGAAGTCGGGGTTTTCTGCTATGAAACCGTAAATAATTGTATCATCCGTCGTTAAAACATCACCTCTTCCATTTTTCAGGGCAGAAAAAGCGTCTGTATAAGTTCTAAATCCAAGCACTGCAGCTTTGGGAAAAACTCTTCTTATATTTTTTTCGCTGGTTGAACCCAGCACAACTATAATCTTTTTCTCGGAAAGATCTCTTATTGACTTTATAGAACTGTCTTTGGGAACCATTATTGCCTGACCGGCAATATAGTATGGGATGCTAAAATCTATTATTTTCTGTCTTTTCGGGGTAATGGTCATTGTTGCAGCAGCAAAATCTACTGTTCCTGAAGTTATAGAGAAAATTCTGTTAGAAGAAGTTACCTGCTGAAATTCTACAGCATTTTCATCGCCGAGAATTCTTCTAGCCAGTTCTTTACACAGATCAACATCAAACCCTTTCACATCCTGTTTTTCGTTTATAAAACCAAAAGGCTTTGTGTCGTATCTGACACCTGCTATTATCTTTCCTCTGGATTTAATTGCCTGAAGAAGATCTGTTTTTTGTTTTTTTTCACAGCCGGTGGTAATAGTTAGTAAAAGCAATAAACCGCTAAAAACTATTATAAATTTTCTCAGAACTTTCAATTATCTGACCTCTTTTTGAATATGCACAGTATCTTTTCGATCTTTAAGAACACTTTTTATAAATTCTTCCGTAATTATATTTACAGGATTATCAAAAATTTGGCAAGGGGGACCTTCCTCAATAATTCTGCCTCTGGAGAAAAAGATAATTTTATCGGCAATTTCTCTTGCAAACCCCATTTCATGAGTTACAACAACCATTGTCATTCCTTCTTCAGATAAATTTTTAATTGTATCGAGAACTTCCAGGGTCATTTGAGGATCAAGAGCACTGGTAGGTTCATCAAACAGCATAACTTTAGGCTGCATAGCAAGGCTTCTGGCTATGGCAACTCTTTGTGCCTGGCCTCCTGAGAGCTCTTGCGGGTATTTATTTATTTTATCCAGCAGTCCGACTTTTTCCAGAAGATACATTGCCTGGATTTCCGCTTTGTTTTTTGACATCTTTTTAACCTTTACAGGCGCAAGATTAATATTTTCACGCACTGTCAGGTGAGGAAACAGGTTAAACTGCTGGAAAACTATTCCTACTTCTGATCTTACCTTATTTAAATCTGTTTCTTTTGAAGTTATCTCAACTTCATCTATAAAAATTTTTCCGCCCGTAACAGGTACAAGTCCATTGATACATTTTAGAAAAGTACTCTTACCGCACCCGGAAGGTCCTATTACAGCTACGATATTACCTTTTTCTATGTTTACACTTATGTCCTTAAGCACACATAAACTTTTGTAGTATTTACTTACGTTTTCCAGCCTAATCATTCTTCTCACTATGCAGCATTTTTTTAGTAATTTAAAGGAGTAGATAACTTACTATTTTACAGATATTCCCTATTTTCGTCTACTAATTCTTTGATATATTTTTTATAAGCTTCCAAAAATTCTCTTAATTATTAATTTAAAAATGAATTTTATGTAATAAACTTAGTGTGAAGTAGCTATATATATTTATTTTCTTAAATATAAATATGACGAACTTTTGGAAATATATAAGAGGTAAGCTTATGGGTAATAAAACTATTAGGGTTAAAAGACCTGTTAAAGTAAAAACAGTGGTGACAGAAGGTTTTAAGCAGCAGGCAAAGGATGAGCTGGACAAGGAAATCCGTCTTATAGACAACCAGATAATGCAGCTTGAATTGCAAAGTAAACAGATTCAGGATCAGGTTTCGGGTGTCTCCTCAGCGTTCTATGGAGAACATGATATGGAACAGATTCAGCAGTCGCTTGAAGATATCATGAGAAGAATTCAGCAAATGGGTGAATTAAAACAGGAATTACAATTCCAGGAAGATAATATTGACCATCTTACGCTCAATAATGTCATTATTACCGGAAGCCTGGAAAATTATGTTGAACTCAAACCCGGCGAGAACCTGTATGAAAAATTCAAGGATGCGGAAATAATCGTAAAAGACGGAATTATTCAGGACATAATCCAGTAAGCAATAAATAAAAAATTCCGCCTGTAAAACCGGTTAAAGAAAGAAGTCCTTTAACACTGATTTTTAACACATAGCTAAAAGCTCCTTTAGGATTGAATTGTCAAGACGGACTGTTTGGAAATTGACAATCTGCCTTGCTTTATAGGACGAATTGCCTTCAGCACGTTCCAGGTAAGCAAAAGCGACTAAGGGGTAAAGAATAAAAACTTACGCATTTTAAAATTTTTCAAAAACCCCCACCCTCAGAGGTGGTTAAAGGCTTCGCCTGCTAAAATGCGGACAGCGCCGCCTGCTTCGCCTTTAACAATTCCATATAGATTTTGAGAAAATTTCAGCAGGCTATTACAGAGTTTTACGTATTTCGTGATTCAGGTTATTTAACTCGAATCTCTAATTACATGGTCAGACCCTTGCTTTTGGCTAATTGGCGATTCGGGTTAGTTATTTAAAAATA
>JANQEP010000044.1 GCA_028278305.1 Candidatus Gastranaerophilales bacterium | reverse complement strand
AAGAACTCATAAGCCTCTTCGACGGTCATATTCAGCACATCAGAGATGGATTTGCCCTTGTATTTAACCTCAAGTGTCTCCCTGTTGTACCTTGCGCCTTTACACACCTCGCAGGGAACGTATACATCAGGCAGGAAGTTCATTTCAATCTTGATAATCCCGTCCCCCTTACAAGCCTCGCACCTTCCTCCCTTCACGTTAAAACTGAACCTGCCCTGCTGGTAGCCGCGGGTTTTTGCTTCGTTAGTCAGAGCGAAAAGCTGGCGGATATGGTCAAAAGTTCCGGTGTAAGTGGCGGGATTGCTTCGCGGGGTCCTGCCTATGGGGCTCTGGTCTATATCTATGATTTTGTCTATATTCTCAAGCCCTGTGACTTCCCTGACTCCCTGCGGCTTAGGCGTGTTTCTGCCGAGATGGTGCTTTAAGTAAGGCTGTAATATGTCAAAAATCAACGATGACTTGCCTGAACCGCTGACCCCCGTGATGGAAACAAACTTGCCCAGCGGAATTTCCACGTCCAGGTTTTTCAGGTTGTTTTTATGGGCATTGATTATCTCGATTTTCCTGCCGGTGCCTTCCCGTCTTTTACCGGGGGGTTTAATTGACTTTGAGCCCCTTAAATACTGACCTGTAAGGGAATTTTTCTCTTCCTCTATATCAAAAGGATCGCCCTGTGCAACAATTTCCCCGCCATGCGCACCGGCTCTCGGTCCGATATCCACTACCCGGTCAGCTTTTCTTATAATCTCTTCGTCATGTTCGACTACTATAAGCGTATTTCCAAGATTCCTGAGCCGCAAAAGCGTATTCAGAAGTTGTTCGTTATTCAGCTGGTGAAGCCCTATACTTGGTTCATCAAGTACATATAACACACCTGTCAGCCCGGAGCCAATCTGTGTAGCAAGTCTTATCCTCTGGGCTTCCCCGCCGGAAAGCGTGCCAGCCATCCTGCCCAGCGTAAGATAGTTTAACCCTACATCCAGCAGGAATTTTAGCCTTTCCCTGATTTCCGGCAACAGTTGTTTTACTATGGACATCTGGTACTCTGAAAGTGATAAAAATAATCCTGATATAAACTCATAAGCCTCGCTGATTGACATATCACAGGCATCGGCAATGGATTTATCCCGGATTTTCACGGCAAGCGGGAATGGTTTTAGCCTCTTTCCCTTACATTGCGGGCATTCTATAAAATCCATATACTTTTCAATTTCTTCTCTTACCCTGTCCGAATTAGACTCCTGGTAACGCCGTTTTAAATAGGGAATAATACCTTCATACCGGGATTTATAGGACTTCCTGAACCTTCTTTTAAAATCATCGTGCGACAGCTTTAAATACTCGCCGTTACTGCCGTAAAGTATTATATTGCGGTGTTCTTCAGGAAGCTGTTCAAAGGGAGTGTCCATATCAATCAGGTAATGGTTTGCTACAGAGGATAAAATATCCTGGTAGTAAGGGTTTCCTGTCCTTGCCCAGGGATAAATCGCCCCCTGTTTAAGAGATTTTCTCTCATCAGGGACTATCAGCCCGGGGCTAATTTCCATATGCGCGCCTATTCCGCTGCAATGCGAACATGCCCCGTACGGGCTGTTAAAACTGAACATTCTGGGCGATAATTCATCAAAGCTTAGTTCACAATCAGGACAGGAAAGTTTTTCCGAGAAAACTATTTCTTTATCACCAATTAAATCAACAATTACCAGCCCTCCTGATTTTTTGAGAGCCGCCTGTGTGCTTTCCGCAATCCTTGCCCTTGAGGATTCCTTGACTATGATCCTGTCCAGGATAACTTCTATATCGTGCTTTTTAGTCTTTGCAATTTTTATGTCGTCTTCATCGAGGTTATAGATTTTCCCGTCAACCCGGATTCTTATAAAACCTTCCTGCCTGAGCTCGCTGAAAAGCCCGGAATACTCGCCTTTCCTGCCCCTTATAAGCGGGGATAAAACCTGGATTTTCGTACCTTCCGGCAGGTTTAATATGCTGTTTACTATCTGGTCAAGTGTCTGGGGCTTGATAACCTTTCCGCATTCCGGACAATGCGGAGTCCCTACCCTTGCGAACAGAAGCCTTAAGTGGTCATAGATTTCCGTTACGGTTCCTACAGTTGAGCGGGGATTGTTTGAGGTTGACTTCTGGTCAATCGAAATTGCCGGGCTTAAACCTTCGATACTTTCAACATCAGGCTTATCCAGCTGTCCCAGAAACTGCCTTGCATATGCACTCAGGCTTTCTATATATCTTCTTTGTCCTTCGGCAAATATAGTATCAAATGCAAGGGAACTCTTGCCTGACCCGCTTACCCCTGTAAACACCACCAGCTGGTCTTTAGGTATAGATAAGCTTACATTCTTAAGGTTATGCTGGTTTGCTCCCCGGACAACGATACTTTCGTTTTTCATCTTCTATCAATACGGTTATTTACCCTTAACCTGTATTATCATACAAATAAACCTGAAATACTAATTCACCCGAATTACGGATTAGCGGGGTAATATCAGTTATTATTAACTCGAGTCACGAATTAGCCCAAAACCAGAATATAACTATGCAACATTTGCCAAAACCCACCCATGAATGAGCTACTGCGTTAGCTCCCGCTGCCGCGCACAACCACCCTAAAGGTGGAAAAGAGGCTCCGCTGCGAAAATGCGGACAGCACCGCCTGCTTCGCATCTCTTTTCGATTCTCTATAATTTTTTGGCAAATGTTGCATACATACAATTAACGACTCGGGTTTATTAGACTACCGCCTTGTTTTTTTTAAATACTATAATTGATTTAATATCGACTTATCTGATAGTATAAAAATAAATTTAAGCAGGTATTCACAGAAATTATTGTGTTTGAAGTTTTTTTAACTAACTCTGCCAATAAATCCCAGAAAAAGCTTGATAAAGCCCTCAGGCTTAAGATCAGGGATTCTATAGAAAAAATATCAAAAGACCCTGAAAACTCAGGGGAAAAACTGGTTTCCCCGCTTTCTGATGTATATTCTCACCATATAAAATACAAAGGCAGGGAAGTCCGCATTGCATACGGCATAAATTTGGAAAAACAGGCTATTTTTATTTATTTAATAGCATTTCATGAAAATTTTTATAAAAAACTTAAAAATATTCTGGATTCTTAAGCGATAGAAGCGGTCTTAAAAGTTCCAGGGACGCTCTCTTCAGGATTATAAGCCTGTATTTGGGGTAATTCAACAAAACTAATATGTCAAAGCAGCAGTGGTAAAAGTTAAAGTGATTTTTGTTTGCGGTTATTGCTTAAAAGGAACTTTTTTAAAATCAATTTCATAACCTAAAATTTCTGCTATAGCAGTAACTTCGTCGTATCTCAGGGTTCCTCTTGATAGCTTGCTTGAAAGTGCCTGTCTTGACCAATGTTTTTTTTTGTAAACAGACATTTCCCGGGCAAGTTCAGTTACTGTCATTTTTTCTTTTAAAAGTAAAAATTTTACCTGTTCTCTGGCTGTTAGCATTCTAATGAACCTTAATAAGACTACATGCTACTTAAATATTGACATATATATTATTTAAGGCTATTATGATCTATTATAGCGTCAATAGAAAAATAGGAAAAGCAGTTTATGCAACAAAACTTAATACAGGAAATATATGATGAGCTGGACATGATAAGGGTTTTATCAAAGCTGGCAAGCTATGCGTTTATAAACGAAGCTAAAGATATTAACGAGGATTGCTATATCCTGGTTTTTAAAGATATGGAAAAACGATACTGGCAGATAGTAAAACTGTTTGAAGAACTGGTTGAAGAACCGGAAAAGGAACTTTAAGCAGGTAACAAAAAATTCTGCGGTAAAATTTTATCATTTCATAAATTACCGCTACCAAAATTTATAAGCAGCAGCTTGAGTTTTTATAGGATAATTAAAATTAAATAAGGAGATTAAATAAGGAATTTAGAATTGAAAGAAATACTAATCGCGCCTTCTATACTGTCAGCAGACTTTGTTAACCTGAAAAGCGAGATTGAAAAAGTAGAAAAAGCAGGGGCAGACTGGCTTCATGTTGATGTTATGGACGGGAGGTTCGTGCCTAACATAACCATTGGGATTCCTGTTGTTGAATCCATCAGGAAGATTACTAAAATGCCTCTTGATGTGCATTTAATGATTGTAGAACCTCTAAAATACGTTAATGACTTTGCTGATGCCGGATCTGACATAATAACCGTTCATATTGAAGCCTGTAATAATAATGCAGAAGAAACAATCACCGCAATAAAACAAAGAAAAATAATGGCAGGTATATCAATAAAGCCGGATACACCTGTAAAACATATAGAACACCTGCTAAAAAAGGTTGATCTTGTGCAGATAATGACTGTAGAACCGGGATTTGGCGGTCAGAAGTTTATGGGTAACTGCCTGGAAAAAGCTCGTGAAGTACGCGGCTTCGCGCAAAAACACGGACTTGAACTTCATATAGAAACAGACGGCGGAATTAACCCTGATACCGCAAAACTTTCCATAGAAGCAGGAGTTAATGTCCTGGTGGCAGGTTCTTATGTATACAAGGCAAATGACGTAAAAAAAGCAATTGATTCCCTGAAACCTTTGACTTACAGCTGATTTTGGAATTTATACCTTTATTACAGTTTTTCCCGGGGTTTAACCGGGAATATTTCAGCCTAATTTATCGGTAACCGCTTTTATTTTGCTCTCAAGAGTTGATTGCTTATCCCGCCTGTCATCAATTTTTATTATGGAATAAATTCTTTGAGCCTTATTATTAAAGGAAGCTGCATGCATTTCTTTTAGTAAATCAAATAACTTGTCGATATCAGGGCATTCAATTTCTGTACCCATTGCTGTTACTGATTTTTTAACATCCGGGTGTCTGAGGAGAATTTTATCCGCTTCTGTCACAAAACTGCTTATACTTGTTGATTCCGTTCCTATTGGAATGACTGTTATTTCTGCTGTTGCCATAAGTTTCCTCCTTTTTGTCTTTACCACATGATAAAATTAACGCGGTTTATAACATTGTGCGTATGGACTATATTTGCTTTGTAATATTTTAGTTGATGTAAACCTGCTAAAAGTATTTTTTAATATATATTTAATGAAGATGCAAAAAAAGAGAGGTTAATGATGTTAAATGCAATACTTAGATGGATAGTCCTTGCTCTTGCTTTAATACTTGTAGCGAAGATTGTTCCGGGTATGGAAATTTCTGGTTTTCTGGCAGCGCTCTTTGCAGTGGTAATTATAGCGCTGGTAAATATAATTTTAAGACCGATCCTGCTGTTTCTTACCTTGCCTATAAACTTATTGACGCTGGGACTGTTTACTATTGTTGTAAATGCGGTGCTTTTTGCGATTGCCGCGTTTTTCTCGCCGGGGTTTTCAGTAGATGGAATAGTCCCGGCGCTTCTGGGGTCTATACTTTTTTCCATCCTGAGTATTATAGTAAACTTCGTTTCAGGGCAGCTGAGCCCCGCGTAAATTATTCTTAACCAGCCGGTCATTGAAGTTAATTAACCCGAGTCGCTAATTGCATGTATGCAACATTTGCCAAAACCCACCCACAGCCACCCCATAGGTGGAAAAGAGACTCCGCCTCTTTTCGATTCTCTATAATTTTTTGGCAAATGTTGCATAGTCATATC
>JANQEP010000042.1 GCA_028278305.1 Candidatus Gastranaerophilales bacterium | reverse complement strand
TAATGATAATTGGATAGATTCCCACGTCGCTTCACTTCGTTCCGCTCCTCGGAATGACATTTTCTCTTTTTGTAGCAGACTTTTCAGATCACCTCTAAGAATTTTTTATTCTTTACCCTTTATTGATTTTTTTTCTGTATTCAGGAATATTTTTCAGATAATTTATACCGCCATCTATAAAAGTTACGTTCTTACATCCTTTTTCCTTTAGTTTCAGGGATTCAAGATAGCTTTTCATTCCTTCATCGCAACAAATAAGAATATTTTCATAGTTTTTACTCAGAAAATTTTCTTCCAGTTCCTCGGGTGATATATTTTTAGCGTTCTCAAGGTGCCATTGCTCGAATTCTTCAGGCTTTCTTATATCAACAACAGCGCAGGGCTTTTTTTCCTCAAGATATTTATGAAGCTGCTGGGGTGAAATACTGCTTATACTTTTTTCAAGTTTCTTTTCAAGTACCTGGGCAGCAACAAGAAGCGGATCAATCGAAGGAGAATAAGGCGGAGCATAGGTAAGATCAGTATTTAAAAACTCACTTACCGTCATATCTGCTGTCATTGCAGTTGCAATGACATTAACCCTCTTATCAGCATCACCTTTTCCTATTGCCTGAATCCCGATAAACTTTCCTGTTTCCCTCTCAGCAAGAATTTTAAGGGTAATCTCCTTAGCATCCGGCATATAACCTGACTTATCCCTGTGGGAAATAATTGCAACTTCATAGTCAATTCCCGTATTTCTTGCTGTTTTTTCATTTAAACCGCAAACAGAAGCTGTATATTCAAAGATTTTTGTCACTGCTGAACCGAGAATTCCGTTAAACTCAGCGTAACCCCCGACTATGTTAATCGCAGCCACCCTGCCGTGTTTATTTGCGGTAGAACCAAGAGGAACCCATGCCGGTTTTCCTGTCACCCTGTTAATTGTCTCTACGCAGTCGCCTGCTGCATATATATCGGGTATGCTGGTCTGCATTCTCTTGTTTACCCGGATGGCTCCTGATTCCCCGATTTCAATACCTGCTTCTTTTGCTATTTCTATGTTAGGTTTTACTCCAACAGCAATCACAGCAAGGTCAGCATCGACGGTTTCTCCTTTTTCCGTCTGAACCTGTGTTAAATTCCCTTTTTCATCACCTTTAAAGCTTACTACACTGTCTTTCAGGATTATTTTTACATCCTTTTCCTCTTCCAAATAAGTTTTAATCTGCCCGGACATGTCAGGATCCAGGGTTCCCAGGATTTGAGGAGCTTTTTCTATAATTGTTGTCTGAAGTCCTGATTCACGGAAAGATTCGGCAAGCTCCAGTCCGATATAACCTGCGCCAACTATAACAGCTTTTTTGGCAGATTTCAGGGACTGTTTAATTTTAATGCTGTCTGAGATACTTTTAAGTTTATAAACATTATTAAGGTTAATTCCCTTAACCGGAGGGACAAACGCCCTTGAACCGGTTGCTATAAGCAGGTAAGTATATTCATCCTCGAATTCTTCCTCTGTTTCAAGATTTTTGACAGTTACTTTATTATTTTCAGGAGTTATTTCCGTAACCCTGTGAAGAAGTTTAATATCGACATTTTCCTTTGTTTTAAAAGCCTCGGGTGATCTTACCAGAAGTTTATTTTCATTTTTAATAACATCTGCTATGTAATAAGGTGTTCCGCAGGCGGAATAGGAAATATATTTTTCATCTGTATAAAGCGTGATTTTTAAATCCTGATTTTCCCTGCGTGCCTTGGACGCGGCTTTTGTTCCTGCTGCTACCCCGCCAATTATAATTAAGTGTTCTTGCATTTTAATCTCCCTGATAAATTTAATAAAAAGCTTAATTTATTTTAAACAATTAAAATAGTATATTAAACCCCATTTATTGATAATATAAAATTCTCAAGTTAATTAAGGGGTAAGGAATAAAAACTTACGCATTTTAAAATTTTTCAAAAATCCCGCAGATTTTGTTTTTAATTTTCTCCCTGTCTCCCGGCACCATGTTGATAGCCCCCGAAA
>JANQEP010000151.1 GCA_028278305.1 Candidatus Gastranaerophilales bacterium | reverse complement strand
TATATCAAAGAATAAAAGAGAACCGGTTTATTTAAGCCGGTTCTCTTTTCTATAAATTTTAAGGAATTTTTATCAAGCTATAATTGTTTTTTAGCTAACCCGTCATTCGAGTTATATAAGTTGAAAAAATTCATAGATAAGGGAGAAGTTATCATTAGTTTTTAATCAATAATATCAATAATCAGCTCCGGTAAGTTTACGGGTTCTTTGGATAAGCAAAATGCTCCGGCAAGCATTTCCCGGGATTTTCTGCCTTCTTCAACAGAGTTTGCATATATTTTTGCCAGCAAGTCTCCTTTATAGACTTTATCCCCAATTTTTTTATTTAAAAAAATACCGGCATTATAGTTGATAAGATCATCTTTTTTATCCCGTCCCGTGCCAAGAAGCTTTGAAGCCTTTGCTGCCGTAAATGCGTCAAGCCTTTCAACATAGCCGGAATCCTCAGCTTCAAGAGGAAAAGCAAATTCTGTTTCACAGAGCCTTGCGGGGTTTTCTACAAATTCGGTATTCCCGCCCTGGTATTTTACTATTTCCAGGAATTTTTCATAAGCCCTGCCGTTTTCTAAAAATTTATTTAATCTTTTTTTTCCCTCATCAATGTTTTTAATTTTATTTGCTTTAACCAGCCCTGATGCCCCAAGGTAAAGGCATAATTCCTTTAAATCCTTTGGTCCCTCATTTTTAAGGGTTTGTATAGATTCAAAAACCTCGATGCCGTTTCCTATAGCGTTTCCTAGCGGTTGATCCATTGACGAAATAATCGCGCTCAAAATCTTATCGGATCTTTTTCCGATTTCCACCATAGTCTCTGCAAGTTCTTTCGCTTCTTTAAGAGTTTGCATAAAAGCCCCGCTTCCGCATTTAACGTCAAGAACTATGATATTTGCTCCTGCTGCGATTTTTTTTGACATAACAGAAGAAGCTATCAGGGGAATACTATTAACAGTCGCTGTAACATCCCTTAACTCATATAATTTCTTGTCTGCAGGGGTAAAATTTTCGCTCTGGCAGGCAATAGCTGCACCAATTTCCTTTACCTGCCCTATAAACTCCTCCATTCTCAAAGAAGTCTTAAAACCTGGAATAGCCTTAAGCTTGTCAATGGTTCCACCCGTAAAACCAAGTCCTGCTCCGGAAAACTTCGCTATGGGAATACCTGCTGCGGCTAACAGCGGAACAAGTATTAAAGTTGTTTTATCACCGACTCCTCCGGTGCTGTGCTTGTCAACTATACAATTGCCAAGAGTACTCAGATCAAGTATGTCGCCTGATTTAGCCATTACCTGAGTAAGCCGCGCGCTTTCATCAAATGTCATTCCCTGAAAACAAACGCTCATTAACCAGGCTGAAACCTGATAATCAGCAATCCTGCCGTCGAGCATTCCATTGATTATAAAATTTATTTCTTCTTCTGTATGAGCCTTGCCGGATTTCTTATCAGCTATTAAATCAGTTATTTTCATTATATTTTAATTATAGCAAAAGATTTAGTAAGAAATCAGCAAATAAAAATCCCCTGCATTTTTGCGGGGGAAGAATTTTTTTGGAAAGTATTGCTGGTTATAAATTATATTATTAGAATTATGGGTTATTTAACTTGAGGAACCGCCAAAAGCTTTATATTCTTTTTCTATATTCTTTTTAAGCATTTCTTTTACTGAGTCTATTTCTGTTTTTTTCGCTTGATAGAATGATTCGAGTTTTTTAATTTCTATTTCATATTCTTTATCCATTGAGTGAATAACAGCTATCTGAGCTTCATATTTTTCCTTAAGAAAAGGAGTTTCATCTGAAGGGTCTATGAAAGGACTGTCTTGACCCATTCCAGGGAATACCCCGGGAAGAGCTCCATTGTATAAATCTGAACGTTGACCTGACTGAAAAATATTATCCGCAAAATCTCTTGATAAACTCTCAGCTGAATCCATTAAAGCTTTTCTTTTCTGATTGAGCGTTAAAACTTTATACTCAATGTCAGATTTACTTGCGGCTAAAAATAAAAGTCTAAATTTGTTTGCAGCTATTCCCATAATACTTTCCTTTATCTTAATTAATCTTTCCAATAATATAAAAACAAAAAATATGTACGAATTACATAAAAAGTATATACTGTTACATTTGTTTACAAAATTTAGTAGTGGTAATTTTTAACATGATAAAAAATTAGAAAAAAGTAGGTGGAACTTTAACGGAAAATAATTTCAAATGATGATATACCATCAAAATTCAGGAGGAAATATTATGGCTCTGATGAAAATAAAAAAACCAAAACACTATTATCTTGAAGACTATATGCGCGATTTAAGAGATGAAATGGAAAATATGTTCAGAAGTACTTTTGAGCCTATGCTGGAAAAAGAATCGGAAAGAGGCGAGTTAATCTATAGCCCGCCGGTAAAACTCTGCGAAAAAGAAGGGAAATTTGTGCTCAAAGCCCAGCTTCCGGGCATAAAAAAAGAAGAAATAGATGTCGAGGTAACTGAAGACTCTATAAAAATTAAGGCGGAAATTAAAGAAGAAAAAGAAGAAGAAAATATATACAAAAGTGAATTTCGCTATGGCAGGTTTATGAGAACCATACCTCTACCTGAAGAAGTAAAAAGCGAAGATGCCCACGCCGAATTTAAAGACGGTATTCTAACAGTTTGCGTACCTAAAGTAGAAAAAGAAGAAAAACAAATAAAAAAATTAACCGTGAAATAAATAATAAAAATTTTACTTATAAAACCTGAAGGACGGATATCTTTGCTTAGTGTAAAACTACAGTGATTTTAATCAAGAAATCTGTATTTTATTAAAGTAATGAGAGCAATAATACCGTCCTTCCAGGTTATTTTCTTACCTTCATTGTAATCTCTTCCGTAATAGGAAATTGAAGTCTCGTAAAGACGGTATTTTTTCTTTAAAACCTTTGCCGTTATTTCCGGCTCAAACTCAAACCTGTTTGATTTAATCTTGATATTATTAATTACATCAGCCTTAAAAGCTTTATAGCAGGTTTCCATATCGGTAAGTGTAGAATCATATAGTAAATTTGTAACCAGAGTAAGGACTTTATTGCCGACCAGGTGGGTAAACTTAAATGAACGTGAAGGCTTGCCGCCGGAAAGCCTTGATCCGTATACTACATCTGCTTTATCCTGTACTATAAGTTTGATAAGATCTTCATAATCATCCGGGTCATATTCAAGGTCAGCATCCTGAATTACAACAATATCACCGGTAAAATGATTTATAGCCGTTCTGATTGCGGCTCCTTTGCCCATATTCTTTTGATGAAAATAAATTTTATACCTGTTTTCCAGCTTAAGCTTTTCTAAGATCTCTCTTGAACCGTCAGTTGAAGCGTCATCCACAATAATAATTTCTTTTTGCAGGGATTGCATCCGGGAATTTTCCACTTTTTCGAGTATTTTCTCAAGAGTGTGAATTTCATTAAAAACCGGTATAATTACACTGACTTTTTTAGCGTCCATTTAAAATTTTTTTTAATTTACCCATTATTCATAATTTATCCAAAACCCTGTTTTTTGACAACTTTTATACTTTTTATTATGTAAATTGTTTTATGATATTATTAAACTTGAGTAAGATAGATTTAATTTATAAAAAATGGATTCTTTTATAAAAAAATTCTCTTTTATAAATAATTTTAATAACTATCCTGATGCGGTTATTATAGTTGATTCTTCCAACAATATCCTGTACTGGAATAAAAAAGCCTGTGAAATTTTCGGCTATACACGCGAGGAAATGATCGGGCGAAATATTGTCATTCTTTTTGACGCTGAAGCTGAAAAAATTCGGGAATCGGCAGAGACAGGTAAGTGTTTTGTAATTTCATCAAAAAGCAAGGCTAATGAGAGTATTTTTGTTGATATTTCCTGCAGCCAGCTTGTAAAAAAGCAAAAAACCATAATAACAGCACGGGATGTAACCAGGAACCAGAAAGTTATAGGAAAACTTCTTATTGAATATGAAAAAACTTCCAAAATAAGCACTTATAAAAGCAGCTTTATAACAGGTCTTTCCAATGATTTTAAAACACCTGTCCATTCATTGATAGGTTTTTCCCAGGGATTGCTGGACGGGATTTGCGGGGAGCTGAACGAAAAACAGCATAAGTATGTTACCATAATGAACAAAAACGCAAACATACTTTTAGATCTTGTTACAGACTTCTTAGAACTTTCCAGGCTGGAAGGAAACCATCCAGAAGTAAATATGAAACTTTTCACACTTGTAAATACAATAAACCGGATAACGGAAAGGATAAAACTCAGCGCAGAAGCCAAAGGATTACAACTTGAAATCGACCTTAGCGATGTGGAGAGAAAAAACATTTATTCTGATGAATATTTGTTTTCAAAAGTCTTAACCGTCGTGCTGGAAAATGCGGTTAAATTCACTGAAATCGGCTCTATAAGATTAAAAGTTATGCATCCGGACCTGGAGTTCCTCAGAAATAGCGGAATTGAAATTCCTGACGGGTTTAATGACAAATCATTTATTTTATTTACCGTAACTGATACGGGAATTGGCATTCCGGAGGAGGAAAAAACTGCTATATTCGATGAATATAAACAATCAGAGAGGACTACCGCCAAAAAATACGGGGGAACAGGTCTTAAACTTGCATTAACACAGAAAATCCTCTTACGCCTGGGCGGTGTAATCTGGGTAGAAAGTGATTTAGGGCAGGGATCGACTTTCAGATTTATAATTCCGGTCGAAAAACCAAAAGTAAAGACCATTGCTGAGAATTTAGAGGAAGTTTACTCTGAATAAACCTTTAACCACCTCTGAGGGCGGGCGGCAGCGGGAGCTAACGCAGTAGCTCATTCATGGGTGGGAATTTTTGAAAAATTTAAAAATGCGTAAGTTTTTATTCTTTACCACTTATAAGAGATTTTCCGGGTCCCTCGTAAGATAAACCAAGCCATTCACAAACCGTTGAAGCAACATCTGCAAATGTTTCCCTTTCTCCGGGATTTCCTGCTCTTAATGAAGGACTATAAAGCAGGACAGGAACTTTTTCCCGCGTATGGTCAGTACCCGGCACAGTCGGGTCACAGCCATGGTCAGCTGTTATTATCAAAATATCATCCTGCTTTATTAAAGGAAGAATTTTTTCAAGATAGCTGTCAATTTCCTCAAGAGCCCGGGCAAAACCTGTAACATCGTTTCTATGCCCGAAAAGCATGTCTGTATCAACCAGGTTATTAAAGATAAGGGAAATTTCAGGATTTTTAACTTCTTTGTAGACAACCAGGTCTTTCTCACTGCCTAAATCACCGGCTAAAGCCTTAACAGTAAGCTCCAGTCCCTGTTTGTTACTACCGGTATGAATCGCATGAGTAATACCTGATTTAACAAAGATATCTTCAATTTTTCCTATGCCGATAACAGTCCCGTTATTTTCCTCAACTTTGTTTAAGATCGTAGGTTCTGGCGGTTTAACGGAATAATCCCTCCTGGCGGCGGAAATTCTTTTGTAATTTCCGCTCTCTCCTTCAAAAGGTCTTGCTATAACCCTGCAAACATTGTGTTCTTTTGCGTTTTCATCAAGCAGGGCTCTTGCAGTTTCACACCACTTGTATAGAGCAGGCAGGGCAACGGCATCAACATGACATGCAATCTGAAACACACTGTCTGCGCTGGTATAAATGATAGGATACCCGGTCTTTAAGTGTTTATCACCAAGCTCGTTTATTATGGCTGTGCCCGATGCCGGGTAATTTCCCAAGATTTGTCCGCAACCGCTTCTTTTTATGAATTCGTTTACAAGAAACTGCGGAAAACCTTCAGGATAAGTTCTGAATGGTGATTCCAGGATTAAGCCCGCAAGTTCCCAGTGACCGGTTGTGGTATCCTTGCCCCGGGATATTTCTTTCATCGTGCCTGCCGAAGCTATGGGAGCTTCACAGGGATTTACTCCCTGAATTTTCCCGATATTGCCAAGCCCCAGTTTTTCCAGGGTTGGAAGGTTTAAGCCTCCTGAATGTTTTGCAACATTTGCAAGAGTATTACATTCCGGAAGATCACCGTATTTATGTGCATCCGGCAATGCGCCCGCGCCAAGTCCGTCTATTACCAGTATAATTGCTCTTTTCATTCAGCGGTAATTTCCCCTATGCCATTGAGGGCTGCGGGATATTTACCGTTTTATCAGGTCTCAGGTAAATATATTTAGCGTCAAAAATACCTTCAACCTGTTTTACTTCATCAAGAATTTCGTCCCAGATATGCTCGTCAGTAGTGATAATCATTGTTGACTCACCGCCGACGGTTTGCTCTTTTCTTGCAACCATCATCATTCTGATGTTTATATTATTATTTCCGAGAATGGTCGAAACTTTAGCGATCATGCCGGGCTTGTCCCTATGCGGTATGACCAGGATATGCTCAGCTATTTCCAGGCTGACTGTGTATCCGTCAATTTTCACGATTCTCGGGGTTTTATCAGCAAGCATAGCGCCGCAAACAGTGCTTACCCCGGAATCAGTGGTTAACCTGACCCTTATAGATCCCGCATAATTTCCTGACTGCTCGGCTTTTGATTCCACAACTTCAAACCCCTGCTGTTTCCCGAATATAGGAGCATTAACATAATTAACATCCTCGAGGTTATGGGAAAGAACTCCTTTTAACACAGCAACCTTAATGGGGGCTGTGTCATATCCTGTGAGTTTGCCTCTTACAGTTATTTCAAGCTCTTTGATTCCACCTTCGCCTATCTGTCTTGCAAGAAGACCCGTATTCTCGGCAAGGTTCATATATTCTTTTACAGGCTCAAGCAAATCAGCTCTGAGGTAAGGTATATTAACCGCGCTTCTTGCGGATTTTCCCCCAAGGACATCTCTTATCTGCTCAGCTACGTCAACCGCAACTTTTAATTGAGCTTCTTCAGTGCTTGCGCCGAGATGGGGAGTCATTACAAGATGACCGTTTGTTGAGAGAAGGGGATTATTAGGGTCAATAGGCTCTTTTTCAAAAACATCAAGCGCAGCAGCAGCAACATGCCCGGATTCTATGCCTTCTTTAAGGGCTTGCTCGTCAATAATTCCGCCTCTGGCGCAGTTAACTATCATTATGCCTTTTTTCATTCTGTTTAAAGTGTTTTTATTTATTAAATAAGATGTTTCCCTTGTCTTTGGAGAGTGAATAGTAAGAATATCGCAAATTCCCCAGAATTCATCAAGGCTTTTTACAAGAGTAGCGCCTAATTCCTCTACTTTTTCCCGGGTTATATAAGGGTCATAAACAACAACTTTCATTCCCATTGCAACAGCTGCTTTTACTACCCTTGAACCAATTTTTCCAAGTCCGATAGAGCCTAATGTCTTATTAAAAACTTCTATTCCCGTAAATTTTGTCCTTTCCCACTTGCCCTGCTTGATCGACATATCAGCTTCAGGAATTTTTCTTGCCATAGACAGCATTAAAGCTATAGTATGCTCAGCAGCCGCAGCAGTATTACCTTCCGGAGAGTTTACCACAATAATTCCCCTGTTTGTAGCTTCTTCCAGGTTAATATTATCCACTCCAACTCCTGCCCTGCCTATTATTTTCATTTTTTTTGCGGCTTCTAGAATCCTTGGAGTAACTTTTGTCTGACTTCTTACCATTAAAGCGTCGTATTTATTTATAATTTCACAAAGCCGGTCTTCGGCAAGCGTTTCTTTAAACTCAACTTCAGCAACTTCTGAAAGGATATCCCCTGCCACTTTGTTAATTTTGTCGGTAATTAAAACTTTAGGTTTCATATTTTTCTCCTACTCGGCAAGAATAAATGTATGAATCAATAAAAAAATACCATTAACAGACAGCAAAAGAAAGAAAAAATTTTTTATTACTTCCTTAGTTTTTTAAAACTCGTTCTTTTTACCGGAGTAAAAAAAATGGTCAGCTTTTGCTGACCATGGGGATAATAAATTACAGGGAGAGTATTGTGTGGGAGTATTTATTTTATTGGGGATATGAAATTTTTATTTATTAAGTTTATCCTCCTATCAAAGGCAGTGCTATCTGCGGCATCCTGTTTGCCTGGGCGAGTATGCTTGCCGAAGCTTGCTGTAATATTTGCTGTTTTGTCATATTTGCCGATTCTTCAGCTACATCAAGGTCTCGGATTCTGGATTCGGACGCTTTTAAGTTCTCATTCATAATCGTGAGGTTTTCAAGCGCGCTTTCAAGCCGGTTTTGATAAGCTCCCAGGTCTGATCTTCTCTGGTTTATAATTTTCAAGCCTTCATCAAGCCGGTTAATATAACTTCTTATATCATCACCCACCCAGTTATCACCTGTTATTACGGCAGGATCAATATAAACACCTATTGTCGATGAATCAGATGCGGAAGAAAGTACATCAGATATATCTATTACGTTTATGGACTCAACTGAATTTGCCCCGACCTGAAGTTTTGCGCTGGATAAAGTTCCGTCCAGCAGACTTAGTTTATTAAATTGTGCGGATTTGGAAATCCTGTCAATATCCATAAGCCGCGCATTAATTTCTGATAGGATTGCATTTTTTTCTGCGGTTGCATTAGTTTCACTAGCTGCCTGCACGCTTAATTCCCGGATTCGCTGAAGGTTTTCTCCTATTACCGAGAGACCGCCTTCCGCAATTGCGATCATATTCAGACCGTCCTGAATGTTGTTTATTGCCTTTGCATTACCCCTGATCTGGGCTCTTAAATGTTCAGAAATCGATAATCCTGCCGCGTCGTCCGAGGCTCGATTAATCCTGAAACCCGAGGACATTCGCTCAATTGATTTGACAAGATTGTCAGTATTGCTGTTAAGGTTTCTTTGCGCTACTAAAGAAGCGATGTTGTTGTTAACTACAATAGACATAGATACTCTCCTTGTTTTTTTCTTTACATCCTATATATACTTAGTGTTACTACATTATAGTTGTGTAATATTGATTTTATTTGTGCCGATAAAAGCCAGCAGGTTAATTTTTGCGCCTTTTCTGAATAATATCCGGCATAAATTTCCTTTTAATTATTTCTGTAATAGTGTTAATCAGATTTGTGTGAGTTAATTAGCCTGTATGTAAGAATACGGCAATAGTTTTTATAGTCTTTTTTGCTTCATAGGCGTTTGTTCTCCTGATTATTTCTGTAATAATGCTAATTTTACCTGAGTAAGCTTTTTAGACTGGGCAAGAATACTTATTGATGGTTGTTTTAAGATTTGCTGTTTCATTTTTACCTCCTGATTATCCCTGTAATAATACCAGTGCAATTTGCGGCAGTCTGTTAGCCTGGGCAAGAACGCTTGCTGAGGCTTGCTGTAATATCTGGTTTTTGGTCATTTCCGCGGTTTCCTCCGCAATGTCAAGGTCTCTTATTCTTGATTCCGCGCTTTCAAGGTTTTCAGTCATAATATTTAAGTTGTCAAAAGCACTATCAAGCCTGTTTTGAAAAGCTCCGAGATTTGACCTTCTGCCGGTTATATCATCAAGCGCACCGTCCAGTAAATCGATATAACTCCTGATAGCCTCTGAGGACCACGTTGCGCCTGTTTCACTCAAACTAATATTTAAATTTGACGCGGTTGCTCTCGTAAGAACTCCTGATAAATCCAGAACATTTATAGATTCTGACCCTGCTCCGATTTGAATATTCAAAACTGACAGGGAACCGTCCATTAATTGTATGTTATTGAACCTTGTTGATCCCGCGATTCTGTCAATATCGAGAAGCCTTGCATTAACTTCAGAAAGAAGTGCGTCTTTTTCTGATGCGCTGTTAGTTTCATTAGCAGCCTGAACACATAGTTCCCTGATTCGCTGGATATTCTCGTTTACAACGGAAAGCCCGCTTTCTGCGATTTGCAGAAGGTTTATTCCGTCCTGGATATTATTAATTGCCTGCTTATTACCCCTTATCTGTGCTCTTAAGTTCTCAGAAATTGACAGACCTGCTGCATCATCTGCTGCCCTGTTAATTCTGTAACCGGACGATAATCTCTCAATTGATCTGACCAGGTTGTCAGTATTACTATTCAGGTTTCTTTGCGCAATCAAAGATGCAATATTGTTGTTTACAACTACTGACATAAATACTCTCCTTGTTTTAGTTGCACATCCGTGTAGGCAGTAAGATTCCCCCTGCTTAACAGGTTATACCTGTTGTTAAGGGGTTTTGGTCCTGAAACTCTTCCAGATACCGGGCGCATTTAAGCCACCAGTTAATCCTATAAAGGGTTTTAACCGTTACTTACTTTATTTTTTTGTTAAGAACGCTGTTGAAAATTTTTCTTCATAGCAAAATTAGCTGTGTGTATAGAAAATCTATGTAGAAAACTTCCAAATGTTCTCCCTTTGTCGTTGTTCCTAAATTTTTCCCTGTAATTTTTTCTTACACTTAATTTATCGAAACCCTCTTTACATTCTTTAACATTAAAAAATAATCTCATACAAAAGATGGAGAAAGAAAGTTTTAAAATAAGCTATAACCCCTTTATACTCGAATTATTCAGGATTTTACCAGAAGTTGTATATATGCTGGTGCATTAATTCATTAATTTTATGTAGAAACTGTTAAGGGTGCTTGCGGGTGGGGGATTTTGAGAAAATTTCAAAAAATGCAATTCGTGATTCGAGTTAATCACTACCAAATATTATTAACTTTTAAAATGTAAAATTAATTTAATATTTTTAACAAACCAGGTTTTTTTTTAAAAAAAAATGGAATAATTCCCTTAGGGTAATCTATGTTTATTTGCTTTTAAGTAAAAACATGCTACAGGGCTAATTTAATTTTAAGTTAACTTTGGAGAGTATAAAAAATGAAAAAAAGTAGAGGACAAACGCTGGTTGAGTTTGTGGCAATTGCAATTTTAGTGCTGGCACTTCTTCTTTTCGGGGTTATTAAATTCGGTGATAAAGTTGCTGACTTCTTTGCCGGAAGCGATCCGGGAAAAAGGTTTAACAATGCCCGGACCGTAAAATTTGAAAACCCGCATGATTTACTGAGTAACGTAAGTGTAACTTTTGACGGGATTACTATTGAACCTCCTGTGGAAAAAGTCATTAAAGCCGGGCTTGCAGGCGGGTCGTATATTCAGACAAGCGGTTCTGCAGGACGTCTTTTAGAGCTGGGTAAAATAATGACAGAGTATGTTAATGAAATTCAAAAGATAACCACCACAGGCGCTGCGGGTGAAGCAAACTTCATTAATGCCCTGGATGCCTTTAAAGAAGCTTTTACTAATGACAGTAGTAACGGATACCTGGATAATCATGCCTCTTTTGCTTCTGAGCAGATTCTTGAGCAGAAACTAAACCTGATTAAAATGGCTGTTGAAATTGAGCAGGGAACTATTGTCTCTGATCTCAAAAATAAGTCCGATACTTATATTCCTAATATTCCGGCAGGAAACAGAAAAGATATAATATTAACATTTGTAAGTGATCTCATTAGTTTTGGGGAATACATTGATTATTTCATGGATCCCTCACTTTACGTGAAGTATCTGGGGCAGGATAAAAAATTAAATAATGCGGCTCAGGACAGAAACCTCATTAGTGCCATGCGCTCAGATTTGGGCAGCTTAGCCCAGGATGAAAAGCTCTACCTGGCAGGTTTGATAAAAATTTACTATACCGGGGGCTATAGCCAGGCTTCTTCGGCTGCATATAACGGCGAGAGAATGTGCAATACTTTTGGCGGGACAATGATTTCTGATACTGAATGTGAAATTCCTGTTCCTTAGAAAGGCTAACACTTAAAAAAGCGGCTGGTATCCGGACCAGCCGCTTTTTTTTAGTTTTTTTAATTTTTCTTAACATAAATTTTAATTTTTAGCAATTTTTATATAAACAATAACTTTATATAAACAAGAAGTTTTTATCAAGAAGTAAAAGTTATATCTGGGAATATTGGAAAAAAAGTAAGTTAAAAGTTCAGGAGGGAATTTATGGGTTATTATTGTCATCCTTATAGTGATCATACTAGAGGTCATAGAAACGGGTCTGAGGCATTATACTTAGAAGGACTTCGACATGGTTTAGGCATTAAGAACAGTTTTCTTGATTCGCCTTTTGATTCGCCCTGGGGTGGTTCGCCTTTTATGCGACAAGATATGGGTAATATGTTATTAGGGCTTATATTATTATCACTAATGAACGAAAACAGACAGCCTCCGAGTTTACTACCGCCTTTGGATCATCGAAATACCCCGCAGATTACCAGGGAACATCAATTAGAGAGTATATTAAGGACATTAGGATTACTAACTGACGAAGAAGAAAGCCAGGCATCATTATCCATGGGGGTAATTGAAGATGTTCAGGTTCTCCCTGATGGTTTCTTCGGTGGTGACAGATTGTCTTTAACAAGGACTAGCAGCAATGATACATTCGCTAACAACTCTGATTTTGCTGATGGTATAGTAATAAGTGCCAACGGGGGAAGTGATGTTATTGGCAATAAAGGCAATACTAATGGCGAAATTTTCCTTACTAACAGAAGAGGTGGTTTTTTTCGCCCGGATGACACTCCGGGAATACTTTTCAATGAAGGGAACTCAAAAGAAGGAATAACACTTGAAGGATCCGGTATAATAGCCAATATCAAAGGAGAAACAGAAGGAAAAACGACTATAAAAGGACACTCAGAAAATGACTTAATCCTTACTGGATTAAAAGCTGAGGAAGGTACAGAAGTAAGCGGCGGAGACGGAGAGGATCTCCTGGTTGCAGTGACAAGGAATATGCAGGGAGATTTAACCATAGATGACGATGTTGAGCATGTAAAATTAGTACTCGGCGAAGGACAATTCCTGCAAGAAAATAATAAAGAGCACATTTACAATATTTTAACAAGAAATGATAGCGGAAAGTTTTTAACCACCAATACCATTATATACGAAGGAAATATTGAAAATCTTAAAGTGATATGCGAGACAGAGGCAGCGAAAATGGACGAAATCCAGGCAATTTTTGATAACGCCACAGCAGACATAATGGCTCAAAGACAAAAAACATCCTGATTAATGTATTCTTAAAATAAAAATAAAATAAAAACCCGGAAACTCGGCAGGAAGCCTTGATAAGGGGCTTCCTGCTTTTATCGGGATTTTTTGCTTCAGGAACAAGAGGTAAATAAGGAAAACTTTAAATTTACATTTTTCCTTTAGAACCGTGAAATGCCCCTTGAATCATTTGTTTCAATTCACTAGGATTATTTGAATTTGCTATTGCTGCTTCCGGGGAAATCAAGTTAGCTTTTATAAGTTTGAGCATAGACATATTCATGCTAATCATTCCACTGTAATTACCTTCTTCAACAAGATTATATATATTTTCAATTTCGTTTCTTACAATATAATCCCTGGTTGCCGGTGTTACTACAAGAACTTCTGTTGCAGGAACACGTCCTTTCTTGTCTTTTCTTTTTAAAAGCTTCTGGGCTATAGTACCTTTCAAAATAGCTGCCAGCTGATGTCTTATAGATTCTCTTTCATGAGGCTCAAAAGCATTTATTATCCTGTTTATTGTCTGCACGGCATCAGTAGTGTGCAGGGTTGAGAATACCAAATGACCTGTTTCTGCGGCTTTTAATGCACTTAAGATTGTTTCCCTGTCTCTCATTTCTCCTATAAGTATAATATCCGGGTCCTGCCTGAGAGCATATTTCAGAGCATTGGGGAATGTATCCGTATCAGCGCCGAGCTGTCTTTGAGTAAATATACATTTTTTGTTTTTGTGAATAAATTCAATGGGATCTTCAAGTGTAAGGATATGATTACAGCAGGTATTATTCATGTAATCAAGAATTGTTGCCAGTGTTGTGGATTTTCCGCTTCCTGTCGGTCCTGTTACCAGTACAAGCCCGTTTTTATAAGCCAAAAAGTCCCTTAATGTCGGAGGAAGGTATAATTCTTCTATTGAGGGGATATTTATGGGGACAACCCTCATTACAAGAGCATTTCTGCCGTAATCTTTGAGAAAATTAACACGGAATCTCGCCACTTCCGGTATTTCAATAGAAAAATCAAAATCATAGCTTGTTTTTATTTTATGCTGAAGTTTTGCTGGGACTATTTTAGACATAATTACGTCCATTAATTCTTCTGAAATTATGTCGTACTTTGTTTTCATTACTGCCCCGTCTTTTCTTACAGCCGGGGAAGAATTTACTCTCAGGTGAATATCTGATACTCCCTGTTTAACAGCCTGTCTTAGAAATGATTCTATTTCAAACTTTAGCTCTGCACCTCTTTGTTCTTGAGCAGGTCGTGCCTGAATTGACGGGTCCTGCATTATTTGCTCTCTGGCAAGCTGATCCGGTTGTTCAGGAATTAAATATTCAGGTGCGGGTTGCTCTTGACTTACCGATTCAGAATTTAGTTTTTCTTGAATCATAAAATCATCATAATTTTGATTATTTTCCCCACTCATGTTTTTCTCCTAAATTTTAATAATTATAAATCTAAAAATTTTTCTACTGCTTATATATTAATCATTTTATCTTATAAACTGATTTTTGCTAAGATGTTTATTACAATTAAAATAAAATTTAATTAATGTTATTTTTTTATTTATTAAATTATGTAAAGTTTTAAAAATCTTTAAAAAACCGAAAATATATTCGTTAGCCAACAGATTAAATTAGTTATAATACAAAAAACTAGTTCAATGCTATAACACAATTTCCCCATGTGTCTGGTCATGGGGTTTTTTTTTGGAGTGAAGGGGAATTATACCGAAATGAGCCGGTTTTCCGGATTAAATATATATATCCCTTTCCCCGGTGTTTATACGCTCAAGTTTTTGAGTGATATTTTGCTTTAGTTTTTCATCTTTGATTTCAGACAGATGGTTTTTAATGCATTTTATGCCTGCTTGTTTTGTTTGTTCACTCGCATAATCATCCAGGTATTCTTTAAAAGTTAAAATAGCGTTAGGCTGGCAAAATTTCTGTATTAAACCGGGCTTTGCCAGGTCCATAAAATCTTTTCCTACTCTTCCCAGCCTATAGCAGCTTGTACAGAAACTCGGAAGATAATCTGTTTCTGACAGTTCCTTAATTACATCGTCCAGGCTTCTGTGATCGCCGATTCTAAACTGCTCTGTGGATTTCTCTTCATGGTATCCTCCCGGATTGGTCTTTGAACCCGCGCTCATTTGTGAAACCCCTAATTCAAGCACTTCCGGTCTGAATTCTTCTCTTTCCCGGGTTGTTAAAATTATTCCTGTATAAGGTAGTGCAAGTCTTAAGACAGCTACGATCTTTTTGAAATCCTTATCATGTACAGCATGAGGCGGATGTTCAGCGACTTCACTGCCTTTTGCAGGTTCGAGCCTGGGAATGGAAACTGTATGTGGTCCTGTTCCATATGTTTTATCAAGGTATTCCGCATGTGAGAGCATGGCAAGGACTTCAAACCTGTAATCGGTTAATCCGTAAAGAACCCCGACCCCAACATCATCGAGCCCGGCTTGAAAAGCTCTGTCCATTGTTTCAAGACGGTATTCATAATTTGCTTTAAGCCCTGACGGATGCATTTTTTTGTAAGTCTCGCGGTGATATGTTTCCTGAAAAGACTGAAACGTTCCTATATTGAAAGTTTTTAGCCGTTTAAAATCTTTAACGGAAAGCGGTGCTATGTTTATATTTACCCGTCTTACTTCGTCATTACCTCTTTTAATTTCATAAATTTTTTTGATTATTTCTTCGACGTAGTCAAGATTTATTTTTTCCATATCTTCCCCTGCCACCAGAAGAATTCTTTTATGCCCCATATTTATTATGGCTTTTGCTTCCTCAACTACCTCTTCTACGCTTAATTTTCTCCTTTTTATATCTTTATTAGCCATTCTAAATCCGCAGTATAAACAGTTATTTGTGCAGTAATTACTGATATAAAGAGGAGAAAACAAAACAATTCTTTTACCGTAAATTTTTTCTTTAACTTCTTTTGCTGCCTTAAACAACTTGCTTAGAGTTTTGTCATCTTCAACATTAAGCAAGACAGCGGCTTCTTGCATAGAAAGTCCTTTCAGGCACAGGGATTTATTTAAAATTTCATTTACACTACCCTCTGAAGCCCCGGATTGCATAAGGCTGTAAATCCGGTCTTCATTAATGACATCATTTAAATTAGCTTTCATTTTTCAGCTCCTTTTTTGTTTGTTTATTAAAAGTATAACCCTTCATAGAAAGCTAAAATATTAATTTTTTATTATTTTTTACTCAAGTTGCTATCTAACTTGAATCACGAATTGCATATATGCAACATTTGCCAAAACCCGCCCATGAATGAGCTACTGCGTTAGCTGCCGCAGCATGAATGAGTCTACGCGCACGCCCTCAAATGCGTTGTAAAAAATTATTTCTCTGCGTAGATATAAGCTGTAGGGGAATTAAGAGTAATAGTACTGCCTGCGAGATCAGCCTTTAATAATTCTAAAAATTCATTAACCTCACTCTCCGGCATGAATTGCATGAATCTCTGTTTTAAAGGCGGTCTGTCAGGGCTTGGAGGAGTATTAAACCAGGGATCTATCATTGCAGGATCCACCTCATAGGTTGAAGATTCCGTTGACATATTTACATCAATATTTTTAAACCCTGCATTGATAAAATCGTTTTTTAGCGTGTGTTCATCGAAGTTCACCAGGGGATCGTCCGGGTCGGAAGCTATTTTATCCTCAATTTCCTTTATTCTCAGATAATTTGGAAATTTATCCGGGTTTATCAATTCATAGTACCTGGTATTTCTCTTGATAATAGGTTCAAATATAGAAATCCTGCCGTTTTTTCGTAAAACCCGGCAACACTCCAGCAAAGACGGTAATTTCTCAGGAATATGCACCAGCACCGATCTCATAACAATAACATCCACAGAATTATCAGGCAGTCTTATATCAGAAGCCTCTGATTGCAGAAATTCCAGTCCTTCGACAATTTTACACTTTTCTGCTATTTTCCTGCATTCAGCCAGGCAATCAGCAAAAGCATCTGAGAGAATAACTTCCCCGCTTCCGTTCAGCCTCTCATAAGCTCCAAAACCAAGAAGCCCTGTGCCTGTCCCTATATCCAGAACCGTATCTCCCTGCTTTAGTGCCGCACGGTCAAGAATATTATCCCTTACGTTCAATAACCACAGCAAAGCTTGCTGTTTCTGGATTTCGTTCATATAGGAAAATCTTGAGCTTTTAAGCCATTCAGTCCAGGTATTTACTAATTCTGACATTTTTTCTCCTTTGTAGTTCTATAAAATCCTTATTCAAAAGGGTTTCCACAAAAATCACACTTTAAAGCCTTTCTATTAGCTCTTTTCTGGCAGTAGCCGCATTGTTTATAAATTTTTCCGGGATTGCTTTGAATATCATTTTTCTTTATGAGCAAATCGGATACTTTTTTTAACATTTTTTGATAGGGTAATAACAAAACCACTACAAAAACCAGAATTAAAGGTAAAAATCTTATAAAAATTTTGAAAATAAACAAAAATATTATTAAGAAAATTATTAAATACAAAATTCTATTTAAATTAATCATTTGAATTTGAAAAATTAATTTTTGTAAATATATTTTTAAAAGGCTTATTTTTAGCTTAGCATGCCTTTTTTCATGATTGTGTTAAAAATAGTTAAGTTGAATTTAAAAAAGTTGTTTCATGCATCAAATCTATTTTTAAACATGATGACCGGTTTAAAATTGAAATTGCGTGCATGTTGCGCCAGAGGCTGATCTCTGAATCAAAGATACTGTCTGTATTATCATGAGCGGAAATTTTTAATTTTCATGTTGATCAATTCCGGTTTTTAGTATGATTATATATGGACATTTTTTGGAGCTTGGGGAATTTAAATACATGGAAAACCTGTTAACCAACATAAATAATAATATAAATAATGTTGATCAAAAATTTGATAAAAAAATATTTCATATAAAAGCAGAAAAGTTAGTAAGAGAAGCAAACGACAATTTTATATTCTTTAAAGACTATGAAATAGCAATGCAGCAGGCGGAAGAAACTCTTGATATTGATCCTGAAAATATTAAGGCGTTAATATTAAAAGGAAACATTTTCTTTTGTCTTGATGAAACTGATACCGCCCTTAAATGCTATGAAAAGGCTTTAGAGATCAATCCTTATTCTGCTGAGATTCATAGTTTAAAGGCAAATATTCTCGATATTAATGGAAATACTAAAGAAGCCCTTGATTCTTGTGAAAAAGCCTTTGGTAACTTAAAAAAACGTGATAAAGAACTTTTAACAGCTCTTTATGACCAGAAAATTGCCATTCTGATAAAACTAAAAAAATATGAAGAAGCAAGAGAAACTCTAAAAGACAGCTATAAAAAACTGGGGGAAGAGGATAGTGACTATATTGCTTCCTGCTACTGGGATGTGATTGATACTTTGCACAAAGAGAAGAAGAGGAAGAAAACCATAGCCGTAAAAAGGCTAAAGATTGTTCATTGCCCATAAAATCTCACTATGTGCCCTGTAATGTAGAAGAGTGTAATAAAAGCACTCTTTTTGTTTTTGGCAGTATTCAAATGTTAACTGATAAACTTATAAGGAGGTATGAAAAAATTTTTCGGTAAATTTTTCTATGGTTAATACAAATATTTCTACAATACGTATAAGTTTTCTTGACAATAAGACAAAAGATTTAATAAAATTAGAGTTATCCGGTATTAAATGTCGAAAATAATTCAGTAATAGAATATTTCTAAAATTAATTACGGATTCTAAAACCGAATTTTTCGGCAAAAAATATTGGGGTGTAGCCAAGCGGTAAGGCAGAGGGTTTTGGTCTCGCCATTCGAGGGTTCGAATCCTTCCACCCCAGCTCTATAGAACAAGACAACCCTTCTGCAAATATGCCGAAGGGTCTTTTTGTACTCTATTATTTCTCAGCCGGTTTGACAATTTTTATCAGGTAGTTTGGAATTAATCGGGAATAAATTCAAAAATATCATCAATTTTGCACTCCAAAAAATTACATAGAGAATTTAACGTTCTTAGTTTAATTGCATCTACCCTGTTATAATAAATTCGTGTCAATGTATTTCTGCTAATACCCGTATGTTTTTCTATTTCATATATTTTAAGGCGTTTCTCGCCCATTATTTTTGAGAGGTTATTTTTTATCATAATTGTTATTTTATCATCAGTAGCATTAGGTTGGGTTAAAAAATAGAACTTTTTAACCCAACATCAAATAATGCGGATTTAAAGCTGTTGGGTCAATTTACAAAATTGACCCAACCTGCCTAACTGTTTCAACTTATCGAGAGTTTAGAAATTATTCTTTTTTCTGACAATTATTTCATAATCCAAGCAGTTAGCTATATCTTCAAATTCATCATATCTTAAAGTTTTTCTTAATAGTTTACTTGAAATACTCTGTGCAGTATAATGCCGATTTGTTTTTTCTGCTAACATTGGAGCCAACTCTTTTATAGTTAAATTTTCTTTTAATAACATTATTTTTAATTGCTCTTTTGCGCTCATTTTAGTTCCTTAAAAATCATTAATAGAGCCATTATATCTATATAGAAATATAGTTGACAAATAAGAAATTTTAAAATATTATTTATTTCTATAACGATATTTAAATATCGTTATAGAAATTTAGAGTTAAGTATTGTTAACAAAAGGAGCAAAAAATGAAATTAGAAGAACAAAAGAAAACACTTATTGAATGCAAAGACTCAATGCTGGCAATCTATACCACAAGTAAAATGGC
>JANQEP010000150.1 GCA_028278305.1 Candidatus Gastranaerophilales bacterium | reverse complement strand
TAGGGACATATGTCCCGGGAGACTGTACATACGGGTATGACAATAGTTATAACCGTACGTGTGATGATATATTCAGCTTCTGGTCCGAAAGACCGGAAGATTATTATTATAACCTGACAGCCGGAGGGGCTGTCCCGCCTGCCCCGGGTAGTAGAGTATGCCCCCCGGCAGTGGAAACAGGTAAAATATATGCATGGGGAATGAATAGTGGTTATGGCCAGTTAGGGCTGGGGGATACTACACATAGGAATATGCCAACCGAAATAACAGCCCAGACAGGGTTTACATCTATTTCTGCGGGAGAGAGTCACACCTGCGGGTTAAAGCCTGATGGGAGTGCCTGGTGCTGGGGAGCTAATAATTTTGGTGGCGGGCGTCATGGCCAGTTAGGGCTGGGGGATACTACACATAGGAATGTGCCAACCGAAATAACAGCCCAGGCAGGGTTCACATCTATTTCTGCGGGAGGGATTCACACCTGCGGTTTAAAGGGAGACGGGAGTGCCTGGTGCTGGGGATGGAATTATTATGGCCAGTTAGGGCTGGGGCATAATATAAATATGACTGTGCCAACCCGGATAACATCCCAGACAGGGTTTACATCTATTTCTGCGGGAGGGGGTCACACCTGCGCGTTAAAGGGAGACGGGAGTGCCTGGTGCTGGGGAAAGAATAATGATGGCGAGTTAGGGCTGAGGCATAATTCAAGCATGAATGCGCCGACCCGGATAACATCCCAGACAGGGTTCACCTCTATTTCTGCAGGACAGATTTACACCTGCGGTTTAAAGGGAGACGGAAGTGCCTGGTACTGGGGAAAGCATGATTATGGCCAGTTAGGGCTGGGGCATAATTCAAGCATGAATGTGCCGACCCGGATAACATCCCAGACAGGGTTTACATCTATTGAAGCAGGATATTATTCCACCTGCGGTTTAAAGGGAGACGGGACTGCCTGGTGCTGGGGAAGGAATAATAATGGCAAGTTAGGGGTGGGGGATACTACAGATAGGAATGTGCCAACCCAAATAACAGCCCAGGCAGGGTTCACATCTATTTCTGGAGGAGGGGTTCACACCTGCGGATTAAAGGGAGACGGGACTGCCTGGTGCTGGGGACGTAATATATATGGCGAGTTAGGGCTGGGGGATACTACACCCAGGACTGTGCCAACCCAGATAACAACCGAAACAGGCTTCAAATCTATTGAAGCAGGAGGGAGTCACGCTTTAGGGTTAAAAAAATAGCATACCGCTCGCTTTGAGGTCTGTAATATTACCTGGCACGGTCCCGCTACCCGGCGGCTGCCTTTCCAGTCCGCTGTGCCGGGAGTTTATGATTTAATTACCTGCACCGCCCGGACCCCATGAGAGCAGGTGGGGATTTTTGAAAAATTTTAAAATGCGTAAGTTTTTATTCTTTACCCCCTTAATGAATCAGGGCACTAAAATTTTATATTCATTTTATTGCCGGCAAAAGCAGCCACGCCTCTTGCTTCGCGGTTTAAGGTCTTTTTAACTGCCTCAACATAATCAGTGTCATCTATTTTAATTCCTCTCATATTATTGAGGTAGTTTTGTATGTGACCGGTAACACCGGGATTTAGCCTTAACCATTTATCAAACCGCATATTCCCGCGGGCATGGTTTGAAGTTGCGGTTGTTGCGAGACAATTTGCTATGCCGTTTGCACCACCTTTGCTGTGAGGTAAAATATGCTCAAATGTTGGTCTTAGGCTTTTTCCAAACTCTTTTCCCGTATAAGCACAGATTTTTGCAATTTTTTTAACGGGTGAGCTATAGCCAAATGATAATTCCATGTAATATTCCTCCCTGGATAATCTTCTTATAAAGCACGGCGAAAATTCGTAACCGGGCAGTAGTAGCCGGTTAATTCCTTTAATTTCTTAAAAAAAACATTAAGAAATTTATAAATAATTTATATTATTTTTATATTATATTTCTATTAAATTTATACTAGGTTTGTATTTTAATTTTGTTTGATTAATATTAAGAGGTGCCCTGAAAAGCCTGTTACAAAAAGAGAAAATGTCACCCCGAAAAGCCGGATCCTCACGTCAAGGCTTCGGGCTTGTTCAGCACAGGCTTCGTAAAGCGATATAGGGAATCTATCCAATTATCATTATTTAACTCGAAAGGCTATTACAGAGTTTTACGTATTTCGTGATTCAGGTTATTTAAGGCTAATAAATCCGGGCAAAATAATGGAAGTAGTCGATTATTGAACTAACTACAAGAGGGAGGGTTATCAACATAATAATTGAACCTACAAGCGGCTTAAAAAGGAAGCTTAGCTGGAAAACGTTTACCTGCGGAGCGGTCTTGGAGATTATGCCAAGAATCAGGTCCTGGCAAAGTGTTGTTATTATTACCGGTGAAGCTATCTGCATCCCGATAAGCAATATGTTTCCGGTCAGGTATATCATATAATCCAGGTTAACAATCTCCTGTAGCGGAATAGAAGTTCCGTATAAAGGAAAAATATCGAATCCCCGCTTAAATGCAAGAAAAATCCAGAATAAACCGCCTATATGAATAAAAATAACCGTTCCCAGATGCATAAAAAACCTTCCCATAATAGAAGTCTGGCTTTTGGAATTCTGATCAAACATAATGGAAGACTGCATTCCCATCTGCATATTAACCATTTCCCCGGCTGCCCTTATTGTTTCAAATATTGTCAGGGCAATAAAGCCTATTAATAAGCCAAAAATAAAATTCAGCAGTATTGCCAGAAAAAACGAGGTCTCAGGCGGAGGAGCAACATTCTCAAAGTTCCCCAGAAAAATCACGGTCAACATAATCGCAAATGCCAGCTTTACCAGGTGGGGAACTTCTTTACGGCTAAGAGCCGGGGCTATGATTATAAATCCCAGAAACCTCGGAAACATTAAAATTCCGGCATATAAGTAATTTTCATAATTCGGAATTTTTTCCAGCTCGCTAAAAATCTCTTCGAACATAACCTGAACCCTTATTCACCTTATTTGAGGGGGTAAATCAATTTCAAAATCCTTTACAGTATTCTGTTTTTGCAAAAAAGGCGGCATATCAAGCTCATATTCCCCCGGAAGAGCCCCGGTATCCTTTAAAACACCTTTCTTACCGTTAATAAAGCTGAAAAACTCTGTTAATTCCCTTTTATTTTTAATCTTCAGGTCAAAATTATATACCCGGGTCCGGGTCCAGACGATAAGGTTTGTGTTCACTTCACACAGAGGTTTTATAATCATTTCATGCCTGCCTTTAAAGATGTCCGGCAGGATTTCTATTTCAAAGGCTTTGTCATCGCCCAGTCTGTAGCGGATAATTTTTTCATCAAAACTAAAAAGATGTGAGTGATTCTGCTTTAACTCAAGCTTTTTATTATTCTCTTCGGCAAAAAGAGCTTTACCAGGCAATATCAGCCCTGATAAAAACAGAAAGCATATTAAAATCCCGGTAATTTTTCTTTTTATCATTGGTTATTCCTTACCTGCCGCCTGAGTTAATTTTTTGTTTTTCTATAAAATTAGGGCGGGAAACAGGTCCTTTAGGGGTATTTTTGACTGATTCTTTGTATTTCTGGTCAGTAAACGGAATTTTTCCGGGATTTTTCATGATATCCCCGGCTTCAGGCATTTTTTCACTGTAATGGTATTTGTCCCTGGTTTTTTGCTTATATTTATAAAACTCTTCCCCTGACAAAACCGTTTCCTCGTCACGGGGAATTACCTGAAATGCTATATTTGTAGCTTTTTTAAAGTATTCCGTAAGTGTTTTTGTGGAAAAAGAACCCATAACCATAATTATAATAAATACTCCGAGTACTTTTGGAGCGGCTGCAATGGTCTGTTCCTGTACCTGGGTTACAGCCTGGAGAATACCGACCACAAGACCAATTGCAGCCGCAGCTAAAACAGCCGGCATTGATATTAAAAGCATTGTTATAAAACCTTTTCCTGTATGTTCAAGCAGTAAATCCATAATCCGTCCTTTAGTTAAAACTCTGAACCAGCCCGTTTACAATCAGGCTCCACCCGTCAACAGCAATAAATATCAGCAGTTTAAAGGGAAGAGAGATAATTGTTGGCGATAACATAAACATACCAAGCGCAAGAAGAATATTTGCAACTATAAGGTCAATGACAATAAAGGGAATAAAGATTATAAAGCCTATTTCAAAGGCTGTCTTTAGCTCACTCATAATATAAGCTGGAGCTATTTCAAATAAGCCGATATCTTCCGGGTTTTCAGGAGGTTTTTTCCCTAATGTCTCTATGAAAAAAGCTACATCCTGCTGTCTTGTCTGTTTCATCATAAACATTTTAAGCGGCTTTACGCCTTCCTGCATTGCTGTAACAATTGATCCTGTTTCCTGGTAAGGCTTATATCCCGCCTGGTATATATCTGAAAGCACAGGTGACATTGTATACAGGGTTAAAATCATTGATAAACCTATAAGCACCATTCCCGGAGGAACCTGTTGTGTTCCTAACGCAGTTTTCAGAATGGAAAAGACAATTATAAACCTTAAAAAACTTGTCATTGTGACAAATACCAGCGGTAAAAATGTCATTGCCGCAATTAAGACTAATAATTGAAGTGTTGGATTCAGATCTTTAAGTATATTGTCCATAATTAAAATATTCCTATAAGGTTATTACCTGCCTTGCTTTTTAAAGATTTAACGTCCGCAATATCAATCTCAGGGTTTATATCTGGATTAAATTCAGGTTTATGATCAATATTGCCGGGAAAACCATTACTTTGCAGTTTTGTCATAAAGCTGCAATTTTCGCCTGAAGATGCTATTAAAAACCTTTCCCGCCCGGCTTTTATTACATACAAGTTTTTTCTGGGTTCTATATTCAGGCAGTTTTCAACTTTTAAAAAGCTGTTTTTTTTGTTACCCGGGGTTAGAGTAAGACATTTTTTGACAACTATAAGCGCCACAAAGATTACGCCTATCATTGCGAGTGTATAAACTGAAAATCCTGTTATATAACCTGACATAGCGGACCTCTTATGCTGTGTTTAATCTTCTTCATCATTAATGTCAAAATCAGACTCCTCAAAGTCCTCATCAATTTCCATATTATCGGTTTCTTCTTCCGGCTCTTCATTTAATTCAGTTTCCTCTGCTGGCTGAATTGAAAGCTCAGAGCCTTTTTCCTCCAGTTTTTCGACTTCAGCGGATTTTGCTTCGCTAAAAATCTCAGTGATTCTGACGCCGTACTTGTCACCGATTATGACAAGCTCACCGGCAGCAAGTTTTTGACCTTCCACATCTATGTAAACCTTATTATCAGATACGGATGCCACATCAATGACCAGTCCTTCGGTAATTTCACGAAGTTCTCCCAGCTTCATGCGGACTTTTTCAAAACCTGCGTTCACTTCAACTTCCAGACTGTCCCATATACTTTTATTTCCTGTTTTTCCTTCAATCACCGCATCATCTCCATTATCATCATTATCAAATTCAACCATCAGGCTGGAGTTTGGGTTTATGTTTATGCTGATATCCTCAAATTCCCTTAAATACATTGTGTGAATATTGCTGTTATCCAGGATTACCACATCTTCCGGCTCCAGGGTTTTAATCTCGTCAAGGGAAGCAGAGGTTTTTCCTATAAGAATATCTGTTTCTATATACGAGTTATTGAAAAAATCAAGTTTTAACAAGTTTTCAGGCTTGTTTACAGGCTCGATTTTCCTGAATACAAATATCGGAAAAGACAAAATTATTCTTCCTGCTTCCTGCTCATCCTGTGTGTAAATGTAAAAGCTTAAATAGACTGTCTTTGTGTTTTGCGAAGTATGTATTATGCTGTTGATTTCTTTAGGGGTAAGGAATAATTCGCTTATTTGCTTGTAGAGAAACTCGTTATAGGCTGTGATTACCCGGGCTTCGAATTCTGTGATGTCCTTGAGCCTTAAAAAACCGGGCTCATCCTGTCTTCTGCCGAGAGCGCTGAGGAATATCAGGTTTACTGCCGTATCGGATATTTTCAGCAAGAGACTGACTTCGCTGCCGAGATTTATCTGGGTTACAAAATAGTCGCTGTCTGCCCACAGAAAATTCGGCTCATAAGATATTTCAGCAAGGCTGAGGGATAAATCCGTATTCAGAAATTCCCTGCCCGCAAGTGTGAGCCTGTCGCAAAACTCGGTTTCAAAGCATTGGAAAGAAGAATGAAGTGTAATCTCCCTCATTACTTCAGTGTTCTCTGCCTGATTTTGTTTTTGCAGACTGGAAGTCACTTTTCCTTCACCCCGATCACGTTGCTTGCGAGCTTAAAAAGATACTTTATCCCTCTTAATTTCTTAGAATAGAGATTTTAAGCCTGATTGGCATCAACTATATAATGTATTTGTTGAGTGTTCGAGTGAGTTTATGTGATCGGTATATGTGATTTTAATAATTTTTACCAGGCTGTCAATTTTTATGGTAACGCCGCTCACCAGTTACAATATGACCATTAAGGAGTAAACAAGCAGTTAGCTATATCTTCAAATTCATCACGTCTTAAAGTTTTTCTTAATAGTTTACTTGAAATACTTTGTGCAGTATAATGCCGATTTGTTTTTTCTGCTAACATTGGAGCCAACTCTTTTATAGTTAAATTTTCTTTTAAGGAAGTATGAAAAAATTCTTACACATTGTGTCATGCCGCACTTGATGCGGCATCTATCTGGCAAACATAATTAAATAGACCCTCCCCCCCGTGTCGTAGCACGGGGGGGCTATCAGGCACGGGACAGGCTTCTCAGGTGCGGGGTGACACTTATGTAAAAACTTTTTCAACCCTCCTTAATAACATTATTTTTAATTGCCCTTTTGCGCTCATTTTAGTTCCTTAAAAATCATTAATAGAGCCATTATATCTATATAGAAATATAGTTGACAAAAAAGCTAAACTATATCAGCAGCTTGAGAAGGTTTATCGGAGTTTGATAATTAATCGGGAATAAATTCAAAAATATCATCAATTTTGCACTCCAAAAAATTACATAGAGAATTTAACGTTCTTAGTTTAATTGCATCTACCCTATTATAATAAATTCGTGTCAATGTCTTTCTGCTAATACCAGTATGTTTCTCTATTTCATATATCTTAAGACGTTTTTCACCCATTATTTTTGAAAGATTGTTTTTTATCATGGCTATTATTTTAGCGCTAGATGCATTTCTTGACCTTAAAGGGGCATATATGATATATTAAAGTTCTTCCATGCTTTAGTTATAGAAAAATTAATTAACAAAAGGAGCAAAAAATGAAATTAGAAGAACAAAAGAAAACACTTATTGAATGCAAAGACTCAATGCTGGCAATCTATACCACAAGTAAAATGGC
>JANQEP010000021.1 GCA_028278305.1 Candidatus Gastranaerophilales bacterium | reverse complement strand
ACAACCATAACTGTCCTAAAAAGTTTAAAACAGCAGGGTAAAAGGATTTGATTAATGAAGATGCTTATAGATTCATGTAGTCCATGATCTCATTAGTCTATAAATATGTCAAGACATGAGTTTGCATGAATAAAAATATGTTAAATCATGTAGAGAGTAAGATAAGAGCTGTGAAAAATCATATAGCCCTTTACTCAAGTGTGATAACAGTAAAAAAGTTTTAAATCTTGATTATTATTACAGGTATTGACTTAGCATGAATGAAATCATGAAAATCATGTCATAGTCATGGTTTTCATGATTTCATTTATGCTGTGATTTTTAAAAGGCACTTTTATGACCACTTCCTGAAACTCAAATTAATAAAAGTATAAATATTTGTAAATTTAATCGTAAAATTTTTACTATAAAGGTCAAAAAGTTTCCCTGTAATTGTGTTTAATAAATTATAAGAACTTTTTTGATGTATATTATTGGAAAAGTTAAGGAAGCTAAGTCAGATGACAGGTTTACATAATACAAATTCCTATCTGCAAGTAAGCAAGGGGTATTATAGCCCGACATATAATCACAGCAATTCACAGCAGTCAGTTTACAGCTTTAATCCGTATCAAAGCAGTCAATATGACTACTATAAAAATGCCGGGCAGCCGAATAATGCCGATATTAACGCGGTAATGAGAAGCCGGGTTATGCCGGTTCCTTCCAGGGGCTATACAGAAATGTTACGCTTTGATGTGCCTTTTTTAAACACTAAAGGAACGCTCTATAAGCTTGATAACGGTCAAGGCGTTGTTATTATACCTAAAAAAGGTCCTACAACCATTAAAACCTTTGTAAAAGTAGGTTCATTCAATGAAAAAAAACGCGGAATAAGTCATTATATAGAACATAACCTGTTTAACGGCTCAAAAGGTCTTGCACCAAATGAATTTGTTGAAAAAGTCACGGGAATGGGCGGAATTTACAACGCAAGTACAGATACAGCCGATACGGATTACTTTATCAAGTCTCCTCTTCACAAAAAAGACGACCTTGAAAATTTCCTGACAATGCATGCTAATATGCTTCATTATCCGGTTTTTACCGAAAAAATGCTTGAAAAAGAAAAAGGTCCGGTCATTTCTGAAATTCAAATGTATCAGGATGACCCTTATGATAAAGCTTATAATGAAATGATTAAAGGATTATTCGGAATAGAAGCTGATTACCAGGGACTCATAGCGGGATCTTCCGAGATAATCAAAAACCTGACCAGGGATGATGTGGTTAAATATTATAATCAGTGGTATTCACCGGATAATATGCTCACGGTAATTGTGGGAGATGTTGACCCTGATAAGACCATAAACCTTGCAAGCAGCCTGCTTAACCGCAAGAAAGCAGCTGCGCGTGATACCGGTCAGCCAAAATATTATGAACCGCTGAATATAACATCCGCTCCGGTAAGAAAGGATCTTACAAGCCCGCAGGTTAATTCTGTGTTGATGTCAATAGGTATGGCAGGTCCGGGAAATAATAATGTTAAAGACACTGTAGCAATGATGGGATTGATGAGTGCGCTTACCGGCTATAAAAATGCAAGACTGACACAGGCATTGAAGCCGTTTAATGCCGGCGCTTCAGCTGATATGGGAATCTTAAGCCCTGACTATAACGCGCCCCAGTTAATCGGGATCAGTGCAAACTTTACACCCGGTCAGCAAGAAGAGGGACTAAAGGCTGTTTACTCGGTACTTCACGGTATGACCCAACAGCCGCTGACTCCCCGGGAAATGTATACAATCAGGAATAAACTAAAGGATAACCTGCTCTCAGCAAGCGAGAGTTCCATGAACCTGGCTGATATGGTCGGCAATTCCATTGTAGGTCACGGTGATATTGGTATATACACCAATATTGATAAACATATTGAAAGCCTTACCCCGCAGGATATCCAGGCTGCCGCGCAGAAATACCTTAACCTCAGCAGGGCTTCCATAGTAATGATGCACCCTGAGCATGTACGGGCTTCAAATGGCGGAGGTGTCAGCTTTAAGGGAAATTCCGATAAATTTAAATTCAACTACGTTAAAGAATATGATTTACCCAATAATCTGCATGTGGCTATAAATGATAATCCCCACGCTATAAAGACCAGCGTGAATTTAAATGTTAAAGCTGATGAAATAAAGACTTTCAAGCCGGGTGCCGGTGATATTTTATCAGTTATGATGAACAGAGGTACGGGAAATTACAGCGAAGAGCAGTTAAACCGGATAATAGACACCTATAACTTGGGTATAGCAGTAAATGCTGATTCGGGATCAATAAACCTGACCGCAGGATGCCCCAGGGAAATGCTTCCCACAGCTCTGCGGGTTATGAAGGATATGCTGTATAACCCTGATCTATCACAGGAAAAATTTGATGAGGCAAAAGAAAAGGTAAGACTGACCTATTCGAGCATGATGAAAAAACCCGGGGATAGAGCGCTTGAAGCTCTTTATCCTGATTATTTGTGGGGTGAAACAACAAGAAAGGTTCTGGAAAATATTGATAAATTAACTTTAAGCGATGTTCAAGCCCTACACCGGCAATTAATAGCCGATTCCCAGGGAATTGCGGTTATTGACGGACCAATAAGCTCAACTCCCGGACTTGGTCAGGTTGTATTTACCGAACTTCAGTCCGGTATCGGTTTTAATAAACCCCACCACCCGGTTTTAGCCCCGGAATCAAGACCGCTTAGCCAGAATCTCGTCATAGCAGAACCTGAACAGCGCAGCCAGGCTGATATAGTACAGGTTTTCAAGATAAAAGAAAGCGGAAATATTAAAGATCACGCAGCATTATTGCTTATGAATGAAATTCTTGGAGGTAACAGTTTATCGAGGCTGTTTATGGATCTTCGCGAATCCCAAAAACTCGCTTACAGGGTTAAATCTGTTTATAGCTCCGATGGAAAATACGGTAATATCGCACTTACAATTAAAACAACAACGGAAGATGACCTGAAAGGTCCCAGCTACGACAATCTTAAAGAATCAATTGAGGGCTTTAGAAAACATATTAATATGCTTAAGACAGCTCCTGTGTCGCAGAAAGAACTTGAAGCCGCAAAGCTTGAGGTTAAAACAGACCTCAGCAACAGCCTGGAATTTTCTGCAGGCAGGGCTGGCAGGATTCAGGCAGGATTTAACACCCTGTATGGCTCTCAGTATAATAATGCGCTTTACGATGCAATTGACCAGGTTAATGCCCATGACATACAAAACGCTGCAAACCTTTACCTGAGCCAGCCATCAGTAATTTCCCTGATTGCAAGCCCGGCTACAGTAGAAAATACTAAATCGTATCTCAGTTCTCTAGGCAATCTGCAAATAGTTGACAGCAATTAATCCGACAGATTCAGCATTCTTCTTGTTAAGCGTTTCTGCTGAATTATCAGGTACTGCTACATAAGAAACTATGATTAATGTAAGGATTAAACTTAAAAACTTGTCTTTCCCCCAGGTAATACTATTTTTAAGCATACCTATCCTTGCCGTTAAAATTTCAGCGTACATTTCTATTCTCCCTCCGGGCGTCTGTGCCAAACCCTTTCTAATTTAATAAAAACAATTCAGGTAAAATAATTTACCTGAATTGCCGGATTTGTTTTTATTAAGCTAAAAACCTTTTATAAACAGTATTTATAAACTATATAAAAAATACTTTCTGAAAAAATAAACTGTAAGTAAAAATTGCCGTAAATTCAACGTAACAATTTCTTTACAATTACTGTTTTTATTCAATTTTATTGAGATGACTTGTCAGTATTTAAGTTTTTCAGACGTTTTTAAGCTTCTTTTTTATATTCTTTAATCTTGCTCATAAAACTTGCAAAGACAACTTCTTTTTTATCAGAAGGTGAGAGAGCTAAAGCAGATGGAGAAATTATGTTATTAACCGGGCTCACTGTACCGAGCTTTACAGCGTTAAGGTCAAACTCCTGCAGGTTCTGTGTTGCCAGGAATCTTTTTCTAAAATCTATGTAGTTATTTTCTTTTTCATCAGCCTTACCTATTCCCAGTTGTTTGAGAACTTTTATAAACCTGCTTGAAATCGCATTATTCAGAAAACCCATTATTGTACATATAATTATAAGATTTTTAACTACCTGGTCAGTAATTACCTTTACTCCTTCATTATATTCAGAGACCTTTAATAATTTAGCCAGGGCTTTTCTTGCGGGGGATATGACGGTTTTATCAGCAATACCCATTAATCCCAGGTTCATTGTCTGGTCAACAACATCTCTGGTAGCATTATAATACTGCCCTGTCGGTAAATTTATTGCCAGCCGTGCCGCAAGATTGAATATTACACTTCTTTCAATCCATTCATCATTTACATTAGCCTGTTTTACCATTGCATCAGTAAACCTGTTTAAACGCGGGCTTTTTTTAATCCATTCAAAAGGTTTACCCAGTATATCCTTTATTTTAAGCTTTTCGTCCATAGCCAGGAAAGCTCTTGCAATTCCCTCGTAAGCTATATTTCTCTTTCCTCCCAGCAGGTTTATACCTTCAATCAGCGCTAAACTCCCGAGTCCGGCTAATATAGTTTTATCCAGCAGTCCCCATTTCTTTTTATCGGTTTCTTTTTCTTCTTTTTTAGAGTCATCACTGTCAGAGGACTCAACACCATTTTTTAGCGCTTTAATATCGAAAGTTTTACCCACAAATTTCATTAAAGGGTCAAGATATCTTGTAATAAGGAAAGTAGCGCCCGTGAGCGCAGACATCATAAGGACAAAATTAACAACTTTTGATGCGCCGGTTTTTGCAAGAATTCTCTTTGCTGCAGCAGCATTATTGCTCATTAAGTGCCTTACATCATCTTTATTCTGGATAACCTCACGAACCAGGTCCGGCTTTGCTTCAAACGGATTAATTATTTCCTTTGCTTTTTTAAACAGGTTTGCAGGGTTTAGGGAGTTTAAAGTGCCTCTTAGTGAGAATTTTTCCCTTGCTGCCAGTTTTTTTTCAAGATTGCTAACCAGATCATCAGCCTGTTGATCAGTGTAATTAAGGATTTGACTGATAGAATAAGGACTGGGTGTTTTAGCATTGTGATGGACAGCTTCTGCCAGATAAGGAGTTTTTTCCGCTATACGCTTCTCCTGTGCTCCAAGCTTGATCCCGAGAATTTTTTCAGCTATAAAACCTGATAAATTTTCAATTTTTTTACTGTAAGCAGCTATTACACCTAAACCGCCCAGGGCAACCCCGGCTTGCCAGGAAGCGGAATAAATCCTGTCTTCTTTTGGGGTTTCCTTGTCCATCATAGTAATAGCCGGTCTTATGGCGAGTATACCTGCTGAACTTACAAGAGGGGCAATGACAGGATTTCTACCCCATCTGCCTACCCTGGAAAGCCATTCAGGACTGGCGCCTTTAAACCTTAAATTTGATGTCCCCTTGTCTGTAGAAGTTCGATACAGCACTTTAGTTTCTAACCTTTTTATCTTAATTCTGACTTCTAATCTCTGTTTATACAAAACAGGTGAAGGTAAAAAATTGCCTTGCAGCTTAATTATTTAAAATAGTTTCAGCACAAAGCAATACAAATCTGCTTTTTCAGGATTTAAACCCGATAGTTTTATGTAAACTATAATTTTTAAGGTATAGCGGATAAAGAGATATATGAAAAAGCAGAGATTTTACTCTGTATATAATATAACTGACATTTTTGCTCGTAAAGCCCCATTTGGATTTATTTTACAATTTTTTACAGGAATTCTATTACTCTACCGGTTAATAGCAATGAGAAAATCCGGATTTTACAGATCGGTTTTTCTAAAATAAAAACACGCGGGTCGCAGCGGAAAATTTCAGGTTATGAAAAAGACACGGTTATTTAACCCTCAATGACGGGTTAAATATCTCTATTGAAAAATAAATTATTAGTAGAAGTATTGTCGTTTACTTATTATTCGGCAAATATTTTTTTACAATTCTTTTTCATTAGTTCCCAATACTTCTTTTGCTTTATTTCAAAAACCTTTTCCTTGTCTTCTTTGCTTGATTCAAGAACTTCATAGCAATTAAATACTTCAAGCATTTTACGAATGCATTTAACGCTGTATTTTTTATTATGAATCAAAAATTGTATATGCTTTAACCATTCAATATCTTCCTGGCTGTATAATCTCCTGCCTTTTTCTGTTTTATATACCTTGAACAATCCGTAATTTTCGTAAGCTCTTATTGTTTCTCTGCTTACATCAAGAAATTTGCAAACTACTGATATCGGGTAAACAGGTGTATCCTTATCCGTATTCATGCACACAGACTCCTTTACCGATTTACTGATAAGTAGTATCAATTTTTTTGCAAAATAATCAATCCAATAAAATGCAAAGCAAATAAATTGCATTTTATTATCAATAGAATTACAATATTTATTAAACAAAGAGGGAATTTTTTATGGATAAAACTGAACAGCCAATGATAAATCCGGATGCAGCAATATTTCCAATAAGCGTAATCGCGGATATCCTCGAGGTTCACCAGAGAACGCTCAGGATTTATGATGATGAAAACATCCTGGTTCCAAGCAGGTCAAGCAAGAATAGACGGCTTTACTCCTTTAATGACCTGGAAAAAGGAAAATTCATACAGCATTTAACTCGAAACCTGGGGGTTAATCTTGCAGGAGCGAAAATAGCCCTTGTTCTGCTTAAAGAAGCGGGACTTTCTCCTGAGAGCTACACTGAAAAGGTAAGTAGCATAGTTGCACAATATGGAGCAGAAAACCTGTAGTAATGTGCGCATTGCGCCCCCTAAATGTCAGGCAAATGGAGGGTGTTTTCCTGTCGCCTGGACACCGTTAAATTCATTTTGCAGGATCTTCGCTTACGTTATTAACGCAATAAAAGAATACTGCAAGAACAAAAAACATAACTATAATTGTTAATATTGTTTGAATGGGCATTTTAATCTCCAATATTTCTTATTGTTTCCTTGTCTCCCGAAATTGAGTTGATAACACCCAAATTGTCATTGCGAGGGCTCAATGACAATTTGTGAGCCCGTGGCAATCTGTGGAACCCCCGTGTCAAAGCTTAAAATTTAGGTTTAATGCGACGTTGCCCAGA
>JANQEP010000001.1 GCA_028278305.1 Candidatus Gastranaerophilales bacterium | reverse complement strand
TAAAAAAATATTTTTTTCCAATTCCTGTGAGTAATATAGAAAGAGAGGGAACAAACTTCCCCTTATAGTCAATCTGGGGAAGTGATTTTCAAAATTATCGGGGAGTTTGCAACAAAAATTTCCCCTTTAGATTGTTTCAGAACCGACATAAAGCAGGGAAACAGACTTTAATTTTGTGACAGGCAAGCTATAATGCCAAATGAGTTATTTAAAATCCTCATGAGGCACTGATAATGAGCAATAATGATATCTGGATTGATATAAAAACAATAGCGGAAATAAAGGAAATAACTCCAAGAGCATTGAGGCTTGCTTTAAAAAGGGGAAAATATACTTTCAGGGAGATTAAAAATCATAAGAAAAAAAATTATGAAATTCTTTTATCCTCTCTTGAACCCCGGGTGCAGGATACATACCTGAATACCCACTACAGAGAGGTTGTTGAGGCAGTTAATCATGAGGTTTTATTACCTGTTGAAAAAGCCGTGCAAACAAAATCCGGCTTTATACCGGAACAGGCAAAAACAGTTGCCCTGGCTCGTGTTGATTTGATTAAGGACTGGCATAAGTTTAGAAACAAGCATTCACCTAAACAAGAAGGAGATAAACTTTTTATTGAATTGTATAATTCAGGCGAGTACCTTAAAAACGTCTTCCAGCTTATCGGCAAAACCTCACGTGGCAGCCTGCTGCGCTGGAATAAACTCTATACTGAGCATGAAAACTGGGAAGCACTTGTCCCGCATTATAATTACACAAGTTTTAATGAGTACAAGACATCCCTGACAGAAGAAGAAATCGGGATATTTTTAAAACTCCTCCTGCATCCAAACCAGTTCAGTATCGGCAAGGCAATAAAACTGACGACTCATATACTGGAGAAAAAAGGGATTGAAGATATTCCAAAACCCATAACCTTCCGTAGATACGCTGAATATTTCCGAAGACAAAATTATGACAAGTGGATTCTTATGCGGGAGGGAGAAAAAGCCCTTCGGGATAAAGTTGAGCCTTATTTGTCCAGGGATATTTCAAAAATTGAAGTTGGCGATGTCCTTGTCGCAGACGGGCATCGCTTAAACTTTCTTGTACTGAATCCCTTTACAGGTAGACCATGCCGAGCTGTTATAGTTGCATTCCTTGACTGGAAATCTGGATATTTATGCGGATATGAAATTATGATTGAGGAAAATACTCAGTGTATTGCCTCTGCCCTGCGAATGGCAATAATTAACCTTGATATGATTCCAAAAATTGTTTATCAGGACAATGGTAAAGCGTTTAAAGCAAAGTATTTTTCACCGTCCACTGATTTTAATGAAGCCGGTTTTAATGGAATATACACCAATCTCGGAATAAAACCGGTTTATGCTAAACCATATAATGCCAGGACAAAAGTTATAGAGAGATTTTTCAAGGAATTCCAGGAGGAGTTTGAAAAATTACTGCCAACATACACTGGCAGCAATATCGCAAACAAACCGGCTCACATGAAACGCAATGAAAAACTACATAAAGAGCTATATGACAAGATTAATCAGGGATATATTCCGACAGTTGAAGAAACAATCCGCTTTATTGATGCGTGGTTAAGCTACAGGCATTCCCAGCCCTGCCCCAATGATAGGACAAGTAGCATAAAGCAGGTATTTGAGGGCAGAATAAGGCAGAATATAGGTATCAATGAGCTTGACGAGCTAATGATGGCGCATGAGGTCAAGACAATAAACAGAAACGGCATACGGTTTTTAAACACGGATTACAATAGCGATGCCTTATTCGGACTCAGGGACAGGGTAATGATAAGATACAGCCTGTTTGACCTGAGTAAAATCAAGGTTTATTCAGTAAAAGGGGAATATTTATGTACTGCAAAACGGGTTACAGGCACGCATCCGATGGCATATCATCTTGGCGATGTCAAAGACAGGGAAGATTTTATTCAAAAAATCAAAAAGCCAAAACAGCTCAGAAATAGAACTCTGCGAACAATCAAGAAATACCTGCCTAAAGAAGATATCAAGTTTTTAGAGACACAAATGATTGAAGAAACCGTACCGCAGGAAATCACACCTGAAGGAACTAAAAAAGAGCCAATCGCTGTTCCTGAAAAATTAAGACCAGTGTTTTTGAATAATTACGAACGCTATGAATGGCTTTTGGAAAATGGCTGTACTTCCTCAGAAGAGCGAAAATGGCTGCAGAATTACAAAAACAGCGATGAATTTAAAATGATATATGGAGAATAAAATGCGGAAAATATTTGTAAAAACGCAGAACGTCAAAAACTTTATAACCCTGATAAATAGCCTGCAAAACAAACCCGACGGAGTCTCAAAGATGGCGCTTGTTTATGGAGAACCGGGACTCGGTAAATCCAGAACAGCCCTGTGGTTAGCAACGCAAAATGATGCTGTCTATATAAGGAGTGCAAATCTTATGACAGGCAGGTGGTTTCTTGAAGAATTAACAGAAGAACTCGATGAAATTCCTCGCTACTGGACATCTGATTTATTTAAACAATGCGTGAACAAGCTGACGGAAAAACCGCAGATGATAATAATAGACGAAATTGATTACCTTGCAGGCGACCAGAAAACAATAGAAACAATCCGGGACATTCACGATAAGACTAATGTCCCAATTATTTTTGTGGGAATGACACTTGCCCAGAAAAAGCTGCAAAGATACAGGCATCTTTATGACAGGATATCGGATATTGTGCAGTTTAAAGCCTTTTCAGTAAATGATGTAAGGGAAATAGTCACACAGCTTTGCGACGTTGAGGTTACAGAGCCTGCAGTAAATTTTATCCACGTTCAGGCAAACAGGTTCAGACAGATAGTAAGGTTAATAACTAAAATTGAAGCGGTTGCTGCGACTAATAATCTTGAAAAATTAGATGAAAACATAATAAAGGAGATACTGAAAAATGAATCAAGACAAAGTTTTAAAGATAATAAAGGGCTTAAACAGGTTCTCTCCTGATGATATTGCTATTATGGCAGGGCTTGAAGACTATAAAACCAATTCCCTGCTCGATAAATTTTTATCTGATGGAGTTATAACAAAATTATCAGACCTGGAATACATGTATGTAAATAAAATCCCCGAGCGTAGAGGCGTATTCAGGCTTATTGAAAAGCCTAAAATAAAAGCTATTCCTGATAAAAATATTAATTTTCAACAGGCAGCAGAATATTTTTTAATGAATTATGTCCTGCAAAACTGCACACCTTCAACCTTTAAAACATATAATAGCAGCATAAAATCCCATCTCACGCCATTTTTTGGAAAAATGGGCATAAATGATATTACACATCAAGATATAAAAAAATTTATAGAGCTTAAATTAATCGAAAAAATCTCGGATAAAAATATACGCAACTGTGTAACGCTCTTTGGAACTATGTTTAATAAATTCATAGAATGGGGAATGGTCACATCAAGCCCTTATAACGGAATAATAAATGTAAATAAGCCTAAAAAACAAAAAATACGAGTATTAAATGAATCAGAGATTGAGTTTATGTTTAAAACTGCACAAAATCAGTCTCCTATACTATACAGGTTTATTTTAATTACACTGGACACCGGGCTTAAAAGAGCTGAGATATTTGCATTAAAAAAAGAAGATATTGATTTTAAGAATAGAAAAATCAGTATAGACAAAACTTTGTATATGGGCAAAGTTATTATGTCCAGAGTTAAAACAACTATTCGGCAGGTGGATATCCCGGAAGATATTATTCCTGAGCTAAAGCAGGCTGTAAAAAACAAACAAAAAGATGACTTCATTTTTTATGATACAAAATTGAGTTTTTACACTCAGGACAAAAGATTGAGAGCGATATTTGCAAGCATAGCAAAGCAATTAAACCTTGAAAAATTTGCATTTGATGAGCTCAGGCATACTTATGCATACAATGCTCTAAAACAGGGTTTATCAATTGATTATATTCATAAGCAGCTTGGATATTACTCTATACAGGCAACAATGGACAAATACAGACAATTTATTGCCTAATATTTGAATAATAGTTTTAAAATCAACACTAATATTTAGTGTATGTAAGACACAGAACTAAATACAACCAAAACATCCTTCAAACAGAGGAGGTTTTGAGGTTTCCAAAAAGATATAATGAATATATAAGCGATAGGGGAAGGTAAGCTAACAAAAATTATTCAAGGGATTTGTTTTGTCGGTTTGGTCTTTTTATTGAGTTTTGTTTTAAAAACTTAAAATAATCAGTTCTTCTGGCTTGTTTCAGGGGTTCATTTTCATATATTCAAATTTAATAACTTTAACTACGGGAGGTAATAATTTGAGTTATGAATACACAACCCTGGATGCAAAACCTTACAGTGCAGGATATGCCAACCGAGGATACAAAAATAGTTGCAGAGTTTTTAGGTGTAGATGTCGCTGTACAGATGATGGAAGAGCTTCCGGGAATAGTAATTAACATACCGGAGTTCGGTTTAAAGAAAATCAGGAACAAATATATTATCCAAAAATACGATGGCACAAGAAAAACCAAGATGATACTGGCGATTGAATGTAATGTAACTGAAGGCTACATCAGAAAACTAATCTCCAGAGAAAGAACCAAAAACAAAAAATCAGCGTAAACTCCCACGATTTCTATCTCTTCTGAAGACGGCATTTGCCGTCTTTTTTCTATTTCTTACGTTCCCTCGATTATTTCCTTTAAGGCCTGTTCCTTGCTTATACCTTCTTTTTTGCAATGATAATCAAGCCAGCTCATATATTCTGATATTTCCTTCCCGCAGAGCTTTTCAAGATTTTGCTTGGATTGTCCTTCCTCCCAGCCCAAATAATCCAGCAAAAGGGAGGCTGCCAGCTTGTCAGGTTTGGATGATTTAATTTTAAGATGCTCAATATCATCTACGATATTCTCCAGAACACAAAATGCGTCATCAACAGCTATTTTAAAGTCATTTTTAATACCTCTAATGCAAGTCCTGTAGTCTAATTTATTCATAAATATCTCCTTATGCTTTCTAATCGTTGTGATTTTACCGTGCATATGGAATTTTTTGTCATATTTGTTAGCTTTTATGTCTGAAATTTAATAATATAAATGTTTATGATATAAATTATTTTATAAACTTTTCTGGAGTGGGATATATGTCTATACCAACTTATGAAGATATAATGCTACCTTTTTTAAAATATATTTCTGATGGACAGGAATATTTATTTAGAAATATTGTTGATTTTTTAGCAACCGAATTCAACCTTTCAGAAGAAGAAAAGAAAGAACTTTTGCCAAGCGGACAACAAGCAGTATTTGATAACAGGGTTGGATGGGCAAAAACTCATTTAAAAAAATCGGGACTGCTTTGTTACCCTAAAAGAGGGTTTTCTAAAATAACTGAAAAAGGTTTAGGGGTATTAAACCAAAATCTTGAAAGAATTGATAATAAATATTTGATTCAATTTCCTGAATTTGCAGAATTCTTTAAACCTTCAAATATTGAAAAAAATAAAACTCAGGAAGCATCCAGTCTGATTAATATGGATAAAACTCCTGAAGAAACTATAGAGTATTTAATAACTGATATCGAAAAACAGCTGGCAGATGAGTTATTAGAGAGAATTAAAAGCAATTCACCTGAATTCTTTGAAAAATTAGTTGTTGATCTTCTGTTAAAAATGGGATACGGGAGTTCAAGGCAGGATATTCTTCAAAGCACCGGCAAATCTGGAGATGAAGGAATTGACGGGATTATAAAAGAGGACGTACTGGGACTTTCAAAAATATACATTCAGGCAAAAAGATGGCAGGGAACTATAGGCAGGCCTAAAATACAAGAATTTGTGGGAGCAATTGATAATAAGACTCATAAAGGGGTTTTTATTACTACCTCTGGTTATTCAGCAGAAGCAAAAGAATATGCGGCCGGGAAGCCAAGTATTGTTCTTATTGATGGAGAAAAGCTAACAGAATTAATGATTAAATACAATGTCGGAGTAGAATTAAAATACTCTCATGAAGTCAAAAAAATTGATGAAGACTTCTTTAGTGACGATTAGTTTTCCAATTCCTCTACATCCTCTGCCCACATTAAAATCTCAGGATATAAGTCTCCGCTTTCAGCATCATTGCTGTATTCTATATCTGCTATCTCGCCTATACTAACTCCGCCGATTGATTTTATTGCTATGCCGTATTTCTGCGATATTCTTGTAAGTTCAGCTCTAAACTTTTCAAAGTTTCTTTTTTCTTTATCTGTTAATGTCATCATTGTCCTGTCCTTTCTATGCCTGTAATAAATCAAGGTATTCTATTAAATCCTGCAGGCTATATATTGATTTTCGCAGTTTGCCATTTTCGTAAATATGATATTTATTGTTTACGATTTTGCAGGTTAAAAATTTTCCTATTTTTGCTTCCCTGCCGTTTTTTAGTTCTTCTATAATCTGGTTATATTTCATACTTTTTCCTTTTTATTGTTTACATTCACAGAATAGCTTGCATTTCCTGAATTTGAAGTGTTTCCGGATTAAGAAGAATCCTTTCGACACAATAAAAAAGCTGCCATAAAGCAGGCAGTGATTATGCTTTTATTTTATTGTTGCTAATGCTTCGTTTATCTGCTTTTTAGTTATTTTTTTATCTAAGGCAGCCTGAGCACCCAGGTAAAATACCTGCAAAATTTCAGCTCCGCAGACTGTCATTGAGTGTTCGATACCGTTAACAAAGTATTTTCCGTTTCTGATTTCGATGTCCTGTGGGTTTACTTCTACTTCGTTTAGTTCCGGGAGTGTACATAAAGTTACTCGAATCATTTTACTCTCCTTTTATTTTTTTACTGATTGCTGTCCTGCTTTATATGCTTGTTCTAAAGCTTCTTTAATAGTCCATACTGCCAAATCCTTAAAATCAAGATGGTCAGCATTTCTTGTTTCTAAAGTTTCAAGGAATAAAACTTCTTTTGCTATTTTTTGTAATTTTTTATTCATTTTTTTTCCTTTGTTTTGTTTGCTTACATTCACAGAATAGCTTGCATTTCCTGTATTTGAAGTGTTTTCGCCTTAAGAAGAATCATTTCGACATATACTTGAGAAAGAGAAGCCCCGGATGGGGCTGAGGCATATTGGGATAGGTGGTTAGGTCAGATATTTTGTAAACACATCTTTAAACCTGCAGGATGTATCTACCATCCAGTTAAAGCCTTGCTCAAGGTTGTCTTTATCCGTAATATCAAAGTCCAGTGTTGTC
>JANQEP010000120.1 GCA_028278305.1 Candidatus Gastranaerophilales bacterium | reverse complement strand
CGAACTCACAGCTGTAAGAGCAGAAGAAGAAACAATGAAAAAATTCGCTGAGGATCATGCGAAGAAAGATTTCAAATTCGCATAATTAAAGAATGATCTATAAAATCCGTAAAGCTCCCTGTTTAAGGGGGCTTTGCTTTTTATCCCTTATTAAGGGATAAAGAATAAAAACTTACCCATTTTAAAATTTTTCAAAAACCCCCACCCGCCCTCAGAGGTGGTTAAAGGCTCCGCCTTTAACAATTCCATATAGATTTTTGAAAAATTTTACGTAAGAATTTTTTATTACTTCCTTAATCCTTTTTTTTGTCTTTTTTCTTTTTTTTCTTTGCTTTTTTACAGCTTCCGTCGCATTTTGCTTTTTTGCTTAAGCCGCAAGTACATTTTCCCATAATTTTTAACCTTTATATTCTGGTATTATTGATAATAATACCAGCCAAACCAATAAACCGCCCCGATAAATTAATGTAATTTTAATAAGGGGTAAAGAATAAAATTTTACCTGTGGAGTACCTGAGTAATTACTTTTAATATTAAATCTTAGCTTTAAAGTATTAAAAGCTTTCGTAAAAATTACCATGAACCCTGGTGTATAAAGTTGGTTTTGTTGTTTTTTCCGAAAACATCACAGCTTCTATTATGCTGTGATAAAGCGCCCGTGCCCCTCGAAAACCCACGCCTCTGCCCGGTGCGTCTATAACCCGCCTTAAATGAACGCCTGTTTCAACCCGGGCAACATTTGCCGGGTCAAGAATACCGCTTCTTACAGCGGGGAAAATATCCTGCGTAAAATAGACATACTCGCCCTGCCCGGGGTCTTCCATAATATGGGCAATGTTAACAGGCTGCTGGTAAGCGTAGTTTCCGTTCAGGATCAGGGGATCAAAGCCCTCCCGCATAAAATACTCAAAATCCATTGCCTTTGCCCTCAATTCCAGCGGGTGAAGCCCAAATAACCTTACGCTCATACCAAGCTCCTCAAGGGCTCTGGCAAGCGCCATAGGTCTGGCAAAAGCGGTTTGGGAATTCCTGCCGCATTCTATAAGTGCAATTTTACCGTTTACAAGGTTTTTTGCGCGTTCAAAAACAGGCATTAATTCTTCCAGCTCTCGTTGAATAAAATCTTTTGCCTCCAACTCCCTGCCCGTGAACTTTGCCAGCTCTGTGACCCATTTTTTAGTAGGCTCTACGCCTATAGGGATACTCTGGTTTATATAAGGTATGCTGAATTTTTCCCGCATTCTCTCAGCCAGGGGAAATCCCCAGGTAGGACAGCTGATAACGTTAACTTTCGCCTGCGGCGCTGTTTTTATATAGTCATGAGTTCCCGAAATCAGTATTCTGTGAATATTAAGTCCGATACCTTCCACCAGCCGGACAAGTTCGGAAGCGTCGTCAGGGTATTTCCCCCGGCGGTTTTTGCACTTTTTTTTGCCCGGCATCGGCGAGGAATCCTGCTGTTCTTTGTACTGTCCCAGTATATTTACGCTGTTTTCAATTGTTTTTGTCGGGGAATCCATTATTTCTGCGTATCTTAAGGCGGTTTGCTCAATGGATTTTCCCAGCGGCGGCGTGGTGAATCCGGCGGAAGGAATATAATCAATCCTGGCATTACAGCTTTTTTGCGCCATGTTTACGGCTGTTTCCACATCATCACCGATCAGGGCAGTGGAGCATGTGTCAAAAACACAGATATGCCCGGGCTTATAATCTTTATCAACCTGCTTTAAAACTGTAACAAGCTTATCTGTTCCGCCTGAAATCACGTCGTTCTGGTCAATGCAGGTAACAGGCATATGTAAAAACGGGTTTCCGTAATACAGGGAGTAATTTGTCTGGCAAAAATTCCTGACAGCCCAGGCGCAGTTAGCCGGTCCGTGAATCACAGCCACGCTGTTTTTAGTCATTGCATAGCTGGTCACAGCCATAATAAGCCTGCACCACAGACCTGAATAACCCGGATAAGCGCAGTTAAAATCCGTCTCAGGTGTTTTTTCAAACATTTCTGAGACTTTCACCCATTCAAATCCCTGTTTTTGCAGCTTATTCGACTTGTTTAACCCGGTTGAGCTCAAATTACTTCATCAACTCCTCTTTTTCCTGGTGGTTCAATAATTCTATCACGCCCTGCCTGCAAAGGGGGACGGGTATGTGTTTTTCCTGAATAGCAAGAATCCTGCGCGCAAGACCAAAATAAACCTCTGCCTGCCCGGATTCGGGATAAGCTTCCACAACTGTTTTACCCTGTAATTCCGCTGTCTGGACATAATCAGATCTCGGTATAATCTCGATTACCGGGACTTTAAGCTTTTCCCCGAAGTTATTTATAATCTTTTCCTCGTTTTTTACGTTTCTTAAATTGCCGATAATCCCTGCCAATCTGACGTTAAGACCCTGTCCCGCGAAAAGTTTTATGCTGGAAGCAATGTTATTTGCCGCGTACAGGGACATATACTCGCCGCTTGTAACTATATAGACCTCTTCCGCGTAGGAATGCCTGATAGGCTGCGCAAATCCTCCGCATACAATATCTCCCAGCACGTCATAAACCGCTATATCAATATTATTTTTCTCAAAAAACCTGTATTTCCTGATTAAATCCAGCGCGACCAGAACCCCTCTCCCTGCACAGCCCTGCCCCGGGACAGGACCGCCGGATTCCATGCAGAGAATATTGTTAAACCCCCTGTAAATCGCCCGGTTCAGGGATTCTTCCGAACTTCCGTACCGGCGGGTAATATCAGATATAGTTTCAATAAATTCCCCGCCCATCAGGGAGTTTACTGAATCCGCCTTCGGGTCACAGCCGATCTGTGCGGTTTTATTTCCCATTCGGCTTAAAGCAGCGGTAATATTGCCGGAAATAGTGGATTTCCCTATCCCGCCCTTGCCATATATTGCTATTTGCCTTGTGTTCCGGTTCATTTTTTCTTTTCCTGCCTCGTAATTTAAATTTATTTTATAATTCTAATTTTTTAATATCAATTTTTATTTTTAGAGACGTTTATAAAATAAAGCAGATTAAATTCAAAAGGAGTAATAAAATGTCTATACCTGTAGTTTCTTTCCACAAACCGGTAATTAGCTTTAAATCCAATACTGAAACACCTGCTAATAGTTATAAAGGAGAAGTACAGGATGCTTTGAGAATTATAGCCGACAGCGATAACCAGCAAGACTTATCAGTTAATACCGGTAGGGATATTTTAATGGCAGCTTCCAGAGCCGCTCAGGAAGAATACAATAAAAAAAGAAATATAAAATATTTACATAAATCTCAAATTTTAGAAGATTTGGCTAAAAATACGGATTCTTGCAAAAAAATAGGAGAAGCAGTTAAATTAGAGGTCTGGCATGCATATAAACCACAAACTCAATAAATAAACAGTTTGCAAAGTGCTCTTCACAGATTTTTATTATATCAGGCGGGGTTTTGCAGCAAGCTTCCGTTGAATGCGGGCATCTTGTATGGAATTTACACCGCGAATGCGGCTTAACAGGTCCTGGAAGACCTTCTTAGGGGTTATTTAATTTTTCCTAATATAAAAGGGTTATATTTTTCGCAAACTTCCATAGCCTTAGCAGTTCTGTCTTCTGAAGTTATAAGGCACATTCCAACCCCCATATTAAAGGTTTTATAAGCTTCTTGTTCTCCCACAAGAGACAGAAATTTTTCAAACACAGGCTGGGAAGGAATCTTGCTCCTGTCTATATCGATATTCAGGCTTTTTGGCACTACTCTTTTCAGGTTATCATCTATGCCTCCGCCTGTAATATTGGCGCAAACTTTTATAAGTCCATTATCACAGAGCTTTAGAATTTCTTTTACGTAAATATAAGTCGGCTCAAGTGTCCGGTTAAATTCTCCGTCAGATAGCAGACCTTTTTCGTGAAGTTTTCTTATTAAAGTATATCCGTTAGAGTGAGGTCCGCTGGATTTTAAGCCTATTATCACGTCATTTTTCTCTACGTTATCTTTGCAGAGAATGTCATCCTTCTTAACAATTCCCACGGCAAAACCTCCGGCGTCAAAGTGCCCCTCGGCTACAAGATCACCCAGCTCCGCTGTTTCTCCGCCCAGTAATGTACAGTTGTATTTTGCAAGTTCCTCTTTCAGGGCTTTTATAAACCTGGAAGTTACTTCAACATCAAGTTTATGTGTTGCAAAATAATCAAGAAAGAACAAGGGCTTTGCTCCCGTACATATAATATCATTTAAATTCATTGCTATCAGGTCAATAGCAGCTGTTTCAATTTTGTCTGCTTTCAGCAGGGGGATAATTTTAGTTCCTATCCCGTCCGTACAGGCTGCGAGGTAATATTCCGGAAGAACAGGGTGCTCGTATAATCCTGCGAACATGCCTATATTTTCGCTGTTTACGTCTTTTTTTATCAGCTCTGTCAGCTCATCAGCTTTTTTAATACTTACCCCTGCCTGTTCGTAGTCAAGCATTTTTACCACCTTTTTGCTATTTTTGTTTATTTTTATAAAATATTTCGACGCTAATTATAATAATCTCATAAAATAAGTTATGTTTAATCTTTTTTGAAAAAAGATGATAATATATTAAAAATCTTTTAAAATAATAATGTATCGTGTTAATTAAAGATAATTATAAAGATGACAAAAATCATACCTATCAGGCAATCTGACATAAAAAAAATAGTAAAAATGATTGAGTATGTCTCACCGGGAATGTCTCCGGATATGACCGGCAATGAAAATTTTATTCATTTTCCGGTTAATATTGTCCATAATATTCTGCCTGTTCACATGAAATTTCTCCAGGAGTGCTATGTTGCCGTGGAAAATAATGAGCCTCTCGGGCTTATAAGCCTTATTTCTGACGGTCATACAAAAACACGCTGGAAAATAAACAGGCTGGTATTGGGTATGAATGCTTATGATATCGGTAAGCAGCTGATTGACTATGTTGTCAATAAATACGGCGGTGCGGGTGTAGAAATATTTATTACCGTAATTGATGAAAATTATCCTGAAGCAATTGCATTATTTAAAAACGCCTGTTTTTTCAGGAATTATTCAAAAATAAATGTATGGAAATATGAAAATCCTTATGAACTGGAAGCTGATGTGAAATACAAACTTTTTAGAAAGCCGCGGCTTTCTGATTCTAAAAAATTACTGGAGCTGGATTCAGAAGCTATACTGCCTCATTTACGGGTTTCTCTTGTTAAAACTGCTGAGGATTTTAAATTTAACCTGAAAAATAAAATAATAAGCAATCTCAGAGGCTATAAAACAGGTAAATATATACTGGACAATCCGGAAAAGGAATCCATAGAGGGACTTTTATCCATATTTACGTCTGACAGTATTCATTACTGGGTTGATATTACACTATCATTAGCATATCAGCGTTATTACGAGGATTTTATAAACTTTGTAATAGCAAAAATAAAGTCAGAAAACGATAATGCAAGTATCTATGTAGGAGTAAAAGAATATCACCAGGCTGCGAAGTTTATGACAGAGGTTCTGTCTGCTCAAAGCTTTAAATTATGCGGAAATTTCCAGGTACTTCTTAAAGATTACTGGCAGCCTGTAAAAAATTATAAGGAAAATAAAGTTCCCGCAATAATTTTTCCGGATATGACCAGCCCGGCATGTAATATAATGAGATTTATAAGCGAATCCTGAATAAAAAATACTCAAAAAATATAGTGAGTTCCGCAAAGCCTCCAGAGCATGAATGAAGCTATGCTCCCGCTTTGCCGGGGTGTTTTAAGGAATTTTTAAAAATAACTAACCCGTCATTCAGGTTACTTAACTTAATTCAAAAAATGTCTTGGATAAAGTTATCAGTAAAATATATAATGAATGTATGAAATTTTATGAGTGATATGAGAACTTTATGCGAATAACCGGAAAATTTTTATTAATAATTTTTATGGGCTCTGCTGTATTGTATTTTTCGGGAATTTACAATGCTTTTGCGGCGGAAATTCCGGATTTTAAGGAATCAAAATTATGCAGTAATTTCCAAAATGTAAGAAAAGGAATTACACAGGAGAGGCAAACCCTTGTTAATACCATTAAAGAGCATATAGAAAATGAGCGCTACACTCAGGCTATGCTTGAATTAAATAAGATATTGAGCACAAATCCTGATGATCCCGGGATTTACATAATGTCTGCAAAACTGCTGAGAAAAACTTATCAGTTTGATGAAGCGGAAAAAATGGTTAAAAAAGCCCTTGTTTATGATTACAAAAACAGCGACGCTTATCTTGCCCTGGGGTATATTTATTTTGATAAAGCCAGGTTTTCCGCTAATTCCGCTGAATCGGCAGAAAATCCGGAAATTATTCATGATTACCTGGTAACCGGCTTTGACCATTTTTTCATAGCTTCGCAATATGCCCCTGAAAGTCCTTATCCTCATATAGCCCTGGCTGAGGCTTATTATGCAAACAGGCAGAAAAAAAGGGCTAAAGACGAAATCCTAAAAGCAAAAGAACTCGCTTTTAGCCGCCCCGAAGCTTTTTATGAAATAGGGCAGTATTATTACAAGATAAATGATTATGATAAGGCAAAAAAATATATAGAAAAATCTGTTGCTTCCGGACGAGACCGGAATTACAGGGCTTTTTACTTTGCAGGAAGGATTGCCGAGCAAAAAGGCGATATTAAAGAAGCTCAAAAGCTTTATCTTAAAACTTTAAAATTAAAACCTGACATGCTTGCCGCTCAAAAACATCTTGATGCGCTTATAAAGATTTCTTACAAAGAAAAAATTGCTGAAAAAACCGCTGAAAAAGACCTTTTTGCAGCTGTTGATAAAGACCTTGCCCTTTTAATGAAAGCTGATTATTTTCTTATGCTTGATGAATTCACCAAAGCCCGCGATATCTATATAGAACTCTTGCAAAGAAACCCTCAAAATACAAATGCAGCTTCCGGTCTGGCAGAGCTTTACTATTCAAAGTGGAAAAAAGGTTTTTCCATTTCAAATAATTTTATAAACGATGCTATTTATATACTAAAAACCGAGCCGACTAAAAAAAATCAAATAGCCCTGTTAAAATTCCAGCTGATAAATGAAACCGCAATCCCCGAGAAAATAAGACAGAAGCTTATTAAATTATCTATAAGCGAAACTTTTGAGTTTTATGACCTTTTAAATGAAATCAGGGCGGAATACCTTCTGGGAAACTATGAAGAGTGCCATAATAAGCTCTATAAAATCTTAAGTATGAAGCTGTCTAATTATGAAAAATTTAAAATTGTGAAATATTTATGCTATGACCATAATTATTATGAAGCCCTGATAGTACTGGATGAGTTAAAAAAAACTTATTATCATAACGAAAAAATCGAACCTGTTGAAATAAGAATAAAAACCAGGCTGGGAGTAGTTGACGAAAAAATAACCGAAGCGCTGGGTTTATGGAAAGAAAAAAAATATAATAAATCCCTGTCAATATATAAAGAAGTAATGAACTATTTTCCCGCGTATAAGCCGGCATATCTTCATTACGCGCTTGCAATGGACCAGCTGGAAAATTACGAAAAGGCTTATGATAATTTAAATATTTACTATAAGCTCTACAAATTATATCCTGATAAAGAACCCGAGATATCAGAAGAAAAATTAAAGAAATTAATTCAGGATGTATACACTAAAATCCGGAAACAAATTAAGGAAAAATCAGAATTATCACAGGACAATCCAGATAAAAGGAGATAAATAATGGCTAAAATTACCGTAAAAAAACCGACTGACCAGGAATTAAAAAAATTATGCATTGATTCCTGGCAATCATGGACATGTGAAGTTTCTAATTTCGACTGGCAATACCCCGAAGAAGAAATCTGCTATATATATGAAGGGGAAGTTACCGTTAAGACAGATGAAGAAACAGTTAATATAAAGCCCGGTGACCTTGTGGTTTTTCCCAAAAGCTTAAAATGCAGGTGGGACGTTAAAAAGCCCGTAAGAAAAGTTTATAAGTTTAATTATTAGAAGATACCCCAAAAGTATAATGAAAATATATTTTAGCAGGCTGCACTATAATAAAACCCCGGCAATCCTCGATAAAGCCTTAATGATCTTTCTTTTGCCGGCTTCATTTTTCTACGGGCTGGCAGTTTTTACCAGAAATTTTCTATATGATACAAATCTGGTAAAAACTGAAAAACTGCCTGCTTTCGTAATTTCCATAGGGAACTTAACAACCGGGGGCACCGGAAAAACACCTGTCACAGCTAAAATCGCTTGCTGCTTAACAAAAGAGCTTAAAAAGAAAACCGCTGTTATAAGCCGGGGTTATGGGGGAAAACTTTCCATAAAAAAATCAAATATAATAAGTAACGGCAGTAAAATTTTCTTTGACGCGGAAATGGCAGGTGATGAGCCGTTCTGGATTGCTGAAAATTCAAAAGACACAGTGGTTATTACCGGCAAAAATCGCTATAAATCCGGGAAATACGCTATAGAAAAGTTTAATAGCGAAGTCTTAATACTTGATGACGGATTTCAATACAGAAAATTGCACAGAAACCTTAATATCCTTCTTATAGACTGCGATAAAGTATCTGGAAACAATTTTCTCCTGCCTGCAGGACCTCTTAGAGAACCTGAAGATCAAATAAAAAGAGCTGATAAAGTGGTTATAGTTAACAAATCCCCTTATTTAAAGCCCTTTGAGGAAAAAGTAAATGTTTTGCGGGAAATTTTGAAGGATAAATATAATAAAGAATCCTGTGTATGCGAGTTTATGGCTGACGGAATTTACGATATAATCACAAAACAACCATTTAACGGGTTTGAAAAGGTTGTAGCTTTTTCAGGCATAGCCCGGCCGGAATCTTTTTTTAGTTTCCTGGAAGATATGCAGGTGAATTTGGCTGCTAAAAAAATATTTCCCGATCATCATATTTACACAAAAACTGACATTCAGGCTCTTATTGATTATGCTGAGTCTGTTAATGCCGATGCGGTAATTACAACAGAAAAAGATAGTGTAAAAATTCGCTCTTACTTAAAAAATATAGAAACAAAAATTCCTGTATGTGCGCTAAAATTAAAAGCAAACCTTGATATCAGGGAGATAATTCCGTCTTCACTTTATAGCCGGGAGCCGGTATAAATTTTATGAAAATACTTGTGGTCAGATACAGATTTATAGGCGATACAGTTCTGATGATACCTTTTTTAAGGAATCTCAGACACGCATACCCTGATGCTCAGATAGATGTACTTGCAGGTCCTGTCTCCGGCGAAGTCCTGACTGAATGTCCTTACATTGATGAGCTAATTATCTTTGATACCACCAGAAAACATAAATATGAAAATACAAAACAACAAAAAAAAAGCTTTTTTAGCTATGTAAAACTTCTAAAAAGCAGGAATTATGATAAAGCATATGTTTTAAAAAGGTCATTTTCAAGCGCAGCTCTTGCATTTTTAGCAGAAATTCCGGAGCGAATCGGTTTTAATACGGAATTCAGAGGAATATTACTTACAAAACCTGTTCCATATAGTTTTTATAAGCATGAAGTTGATTGTTTCCTTGATATATTGAGATATGACGGAATCCCTGTTCTGGATAATCATCTTGAAAACTGGATTTCTCAGGAATCCGGGGACAAAATTATGCGGATATTTAGCGAACTTAACATTACTGATGAGCTAAAAGTCCTGGTTCACGCTACCAGCGGGAATGTAGACAAGCAATGGTCCCTTGAGTATTTTGCGGAAGTCGTAAAGCATTTATCAAATAACCTGAAAGCAAGGGTTTTTTATACGGGAACACAAAAAGATTCCGGGATTTACAGTCAAATTCGGCGCTTAACAGGTGAAAATTTGGCTAAAGAGCCTGTTAACCTGTGCGGTAAACTGTCTATTCAGGATAGCACGGCATTGATAAACAGGATGAATTTTGTGGTAGGTTCTGATTCCGGCACACTTCATATTGCAGCGTCTTTAAACATTCCGGTCATAGGAATTTACGGTCCTATGAACCCTGTTAAATGGCAGGCATGGGGGGATATTCATGAAGCTGTCTACCTGGATTTAGATTGTATTCCCTGCGACCTGCGCCGAAAATGCCCGCGAAATATTGCATGTCTTCGGCAATTAGATCCGGCTATGGTTATTGAGAAGATAAATAAAATGATGAAGGCTGATAAGAAGTAAAGAATAAAAACTTACGCATTTTAAAGTTTTTCAAAAATCTATATGGAATTGTTAAATTGCGAAGCGGGAGTGGAGCAAAGGTGAAGATCCGGCTTTGCTTGCGTAAGCGGGAGCACAGCCTCATTCATGCCGGTCTGGAACCTTTGTGAAACTCATTCTAAAGGTTTTGTCTTTAATCACCTCTGAGGGCGGGCGGCAGCGGGAGCTAACGCAGTAGCTCATTCATGGGTGGGGGTTTTTGAAAAATTTTACGTAAGAATTTTTTCTTTATTCCTTATTTATGTGGTATTTTAGCTATAATAAATAATTACAGGAGAAATTAATGAAAGTTCTTATATATGGCTCAGGTGCAAGAGAACATGCCCTTGCATGGAAAATAAAACAGTCACCGCTTCTTGAAAAACTATATTTGTGCAAACCCAATGACGGTTTTTCAGAACTCGGGGAAGTTTTGGAGTCAGAAAACTTTACAGAGCTTGCCGAAATTTCAAGGGAAAAAGAAATTGACCTTCTTGTAGCAGGACCTGAAGATCCACTGGTAAACGGAATAGTTGACGAGTTCAAAAAAGTCGGGATTCCTGCAATTGGACCCGGTAAGGACTGGGCAATGCTGGAAGGCTCAAAATCCTTTGCCAAAAAGTTTATGCAGAGAAATAATATTCCAACGGCAAGTTATGAAATTATTACAGACATAAAAGATGTTTATAATGTCCTGGAAAAATTTACTGTGCCTGTTGTACTGAAAGCAGACGGTCTCGCGGCAGGAAAAGGTGTTCATATTGCAAATACAAGACTGGATGCGGAGAGAACACTGGAAGAATTCCTGCAAGGCAAGTTTAACGAGGCTTCTCAAAAAGTTGTGGTGGAAGAATTTCTGGAAGGACCTGAACTTTCACTTATAGCTCTTTGGGATGGTAATAATCTTTTACCTTTTATTCCCGCGCGGGATTATAAAAAGCTTGAAGAGGGAGATAAAGGTCCTAACACAGGCGGAATGGGTTCATATTGCCCTGTTTCCCTTGATTTAAAAGAGTATCAGGAACTTGAGCAATATATTAAAAAACTGGAGACTGCCCTGAAAAATGAAAAAGCGGATTTTACGGGCGTGGTCTATTCCGGGCTTATAATGACTAAAGAGGGATTAAAGGTTCTTGAATACAACATGAGGTTTGGTGATCCTGAAATTCAGCCTTTATTGATGCATCTTGACTCTGACCTGTTGGAAATATTCGCAATGGCAGTAAATAAAGAACTTGATAAAGCCGGGTTAAAATGGAAATCAGGACAGACATTCTGTGTAGTTGCCGCAGCCCAAGGATATCCGCAAAGTCCTGAAAAAGGCGGTGAAATAAAAAATATAGAAGAAATAATCAAAGACCATGATGTAACTGTGTTTTTTGCGGGTGTTAAAAAACAGGACGGAAAACTTTTTGCAAACGGCGGAAGGGTTCTTTCCATCTGTCAGACCGGTCCTTGTGCACAGAAATATATTTATGACGCATTAAGCGAACTGGATTTTTGTGATAAAGTATATAGAAAAGATATTGGTGAAGTTAGTTTATCAAAAGAGGTATGCAGGAAAAATGAAAAATGTTGTGATAGTTGCGGGTTCTGAAAATGACGCGGAAGGGTTCTTTCCGTCTGTCAGACCGGTCCTTGCGCACAGAAATATATTTATGACGCATTAGGCGAAATAGATTTTTGTGATAAAATATACAAAAAAGATATTGGTGAAGTTAGTTTATCAAAAGAGGTATGCAGGAAAAATGAAAAATGTTGTGATAGTTGCGGGTTCTGAAAATGACAGGGATTTTGTAGATCCAGCTTTAAAGCTGGCGGCTGAGCAGGGTATAGAAACTGAATTTAAAGTTTATTCAGCCCACAGAAACCTTGAAGAGCTTATAGAATATCTTGAAGAAGTGGAAAAAGCCGGTAAAACAAAAGTCATCATAGCTGTAGCAGGACTTGCCGCCGCGCTTCCCGGGGTTGTTGCCGCAAAGGTTAAACTCCCGGTGATCGGAGTTCCCCGTGATACCGGTCCTTTAAACGGTATTGACGCGCTTATGTCGATTGTCCAGATGCCAAAAGGCGTTCCGGTAGCGACTATGGCAATAGGAAAGCATGGCATGCTTAACGCAATTCATTTTGCTAAAAGAATTTTAAATCTTTAATACAATCCCTCGATAAGAATAAAACGGCCTAATGGGGTCACTTCGCAGTAAAATCCCAGGGATTCTATAAAACAGCTGTTCAGGCAAAAGCCTCCTGAAAGGTAGACTTTTTCGGGTTTTTTTGCAAAAACCCAGGTATTGTAGGCAATACCGTGAATATACCTTGCAACAGCGATTTCCGCGGAAATGTCAGAAGCTATGTTGTCCATAATTTTTTCCATGGCAAAAACCCCGCAGGTAACTGAAATTTTCTCCTGCTGTGCTGTGAGTTTTTGCGGGTTAACATTATAAAACTTACACAACATCTCAACAGTAGCTCCGGTAGCGCTTCCGCAATTCCCGTTCCAGTCAAGATCCCTGTATTTGTTATTTTCAAACTTAACCCACTTAAGATCCCTGCTTCCTATGTCGATAATTGTGGCGTTTTCAAGGTCTTTAACCTTCTTTTGAGCGCCAAAAGCCAGGGAAATTATTTCGTTCTGGTATTTCCCGTCAGGGTTTATCTTTTGTTTAACCATATGACCGGTTGCTGCATCAAGGTTAACATCGGCAGAAGAAAAAATTTTCGTGGGCAGCAGGAAACTTCTGCCTTTGAATGTGTTACCCTGCCGGTCTGAGTATTCTTTTTTGTTTTCAGAAACCGAATAAGCTGACAGGTTATCTATTTTTAGTAAAGAACTTGTTTTCAGGTCCTTTTCATCCTTATAAAGTTCAAGGACCTTGCTCCAGGTTGTTCCTGCGTCTGCGTATAATTTTGACATTTTCACCCCAGCTTTATAAACGCTTCTATTTTTGCTTTCACCGAATTTGAGGCGGTATCATCAACGTCAATATAGATCCCGTTGTACTTTTGCGCAAGATACTTTGCTAACTGCATTTTTGCGCAAAAAGTCTGGGCAAAAAAGACTGTGGGAATACCTTCATCAACGTACATTTCCAGCTCAATATCCGCCGGTCTGCCAGCCTCCACGCACCTTGTCCAGCCATAGACATGGGTATTATCAGGGAAAATATCCAGAAAATCCGGGTCATTGGGCGGAACTCCCCAGAAACCGAATTCCGCGGGGACTTCACTTAATTTTAAATCCTGTTTTTCAATAAGATTATCCATAATCCTGTTGATTTTATCCTTTAAAGGCAGGCTGCTTTTAGAAATCGGGGTTTCCCGGAATTTATCGCCGTATTCCTCAAAGCGGGTTTCAATCACCTTAAATCCCATATCCCTGAGAATATTTGCCGCAAACCACCCGGAATCGCATTTTTCCCTTCCTACCGAAGCTATTATAACATCGAGGTTTTGCTGAAAAGCCGCTGCATTATCTATGATATTTTTCATAATCCGGCAGTAAGCATCGGGTAAAATTCCTGATTCCGGGGAATTATAGTTAATATCAAGGTCAATAAACCTGTTTTGGGGATATTTTTTCCGGATTTCTTCCATTACAGAAGGTTCCGGATAACCCCAGATTCCTATTAATTTTTTGTCACTGGCGCTCATTTTTTTAATAATTATTGCTTATCATTATATTTTCAATAGAAAGGAAAATAAAATCAATATCCTTATTTTGACGCCGCAAACCCGATAAGCAGGGAATCCATTACAGCCTGGGGGTTTACATAACTATTAAGCTCGGTTTTTGCTTTTTGTATATTTTTTAGCTGGTTAACAGTGTATTTGCAGAAATTACTGTTTTCTGGATTATGTCTTATTAACATGATCAGGTATTTTTCAATTAAACTAAGAATTTCCCCGGGGGCAAGGGAATTTTCTTTTGATATTTCCAGAAGCCTTTCCGAGTATAAAACAGCTTCTTCTTTTGTACCCGGCGGGAATTTACTGAAAAATTCGTTGAGAGCGTCTGTTTCAATGGAGTTTTCAGGGTTATAAGCCAGCTGGATTATCTGTGAGCGGGAAACAATCGTATCAATCATATCTTCCCGGTCTTTTGCCAGGAAAAAGAAAGTCACAGCAGGCGGGGGTTCTTCAATAATTTTTAAAAGAGCGTTTGCAGGCTCGGAATGGAATGTTTTGTAAGACAGAGGCGCAGGAATCCAGCTTTCCCGGGGTGAATCACTGTTTTCCGGCACCGGCGGGGCTATAATTTCCCTGTAATCCTTCCATAGCAGTTTTGCTTTGGATTCATGCTCCTTACCTTCTTTAGCATCAGTGAAAATAATTACCCTGTGATATTGGGATGACACGTTTAAAGACTGCTTAATCCCTCTTGCCTGGTCAATTGTGATGACAGTCCTGGGCTTTTTGTCTTTATTATGATGAATATAGTCTATAGGAGAAACCGTTATTACCGCAGGATGCCTGTTTTGGGCTATCCAGCCGCAGACGGTACAGGCGCAGTCTTTTGTTTTACCGGAGCAGTTAAGGATTCTCGCTGTTTCCAGCGCCAGGAAGTACATATCCATGGTGTTGCTGCCGGTTAGCATGTAGGAATTAGCAAGCTTTTCTTTTCCCGGGACCAGCGCTGATTCCAGAAACTGCGAGGCAAAAGGCTGTTTGGTTTTAATTTCAGGTTTAAACATATTTCTCCTGTAAATACTGCGGTATTCCTTGTTTTTAAGCTATTTCCTTATCAATAATTTCATCCAGTAGTTTATTAAGGCTTTTTCCCTGGGAAGCTGCTTTTTTTACCAGTTTATAATGTTTTTCAGGTGATATTCTT
>JANQEP010000103.1 GCA_028278305.1 Candidatus Gastranaerophilales bacterium | reverse complement strand
AAACAAAAATGCTGGAAAGATTGCCACGTCGGGGCTTCGCCCCTCCTCGCAATGACAGCCGGAGAATTGTTAAGAACTTTTCAGACACCCTCTTAGAACCTGTTCAAGAAATAAATTCTGTCACCCTGAAGTGCTAATGACATCTATAAACTATTTTTTATAGTAAGATATTTCCAGAATGAAAACTTATTTTACGGGTTATGAGCCGAAAAACTTTTTACATAGAAACCCTGGGATGCCAGATGAACAAGGCGGATTCCGAAAAAATTTCAGGAATCCTTGAAAACCTGGGCTATGAAGAGACATTATCACCGCAAGAGTCGTCTTTGCTGATAATGAATACATGCAGCATCAGGGCAATGTCTGAAAACAAAGCTTACAGCTACCTGGGAGTGTGGAAAAAGCTGAAACAGAAAAATCCCGGACTGAAAATTGCAATGTGCGGCTGTGTTGCCCAGCAGACAGAGGAAAAAATTTTTACGAGAGCGCCTCATGTTGACCTTATTTTCGGCACACAAAACATCTGCGAACTTCCCTTCCTGCTAGAAAGACTTCAAAGTGAAGAAAAAGTATGCTCGATTTTAAAAACACCTGTTAACCCGGACAACGGCTCAATTCCAAACAGAAAAGAAGGTATTTCAGCCTGGCTCCCGGTAATTGAGGGATGTGATTATTTCTGCACATACTGCATTGTTCCGTACACCCGCGGAAGGCAAAGAAGCAGGATGCCCGAAGATATCATAAAAGAAGCCGAACAAATTGCCTCTGAGGGTTTTAAGGAAATTATCCTGCTGGGGCAGACAGTGGATTCCTACGGGAATGATATTGATAACCCGGATATAAACCTGGCTAACCTGCTTAAGGAGCTCAATAAGACAGATAAAATCCTTAGAATTCGCTTTGTAACTTCGCATCCCGCTGATATTACGGATGAACTTATTTATAGTGTCCGGGACCTGGATAAAGTTTGTGAATATTTTCACATTCCAATGCAATCAGGCAGTACAGAAGTCCTGAAAAGAATGAGGCGTCCGTATTCCCGCGAAAATTACCTGGATCTTATAAGAAAAATTCAAAAGGAAATGCCTGATGTCGGTCTGACTTCTGATTTTATAGCGGGATTTCCCGGGGAAACAGAGGCTCAGTTTGAAGAAACCCTGTCAATTCTTGATGAAGTCACTTTTGACCATTGCAATACAGCAGCGTATTCGCCCAGAAAACAGACCCCTGCCGCTGTGTGGAAAGACCAGGTTTCTTATGATGAAAAAAAAAGGCGGCTTAATGTCCTGAATAAAAAAGTCCGGGAAGTGGTCAAAAAATCGCAGCAAAAATACGCAGGCAGGACACTGGAGGTTCTCGCGGAAGGGTTCAGGGAAAAAGACCGGCAAATCATTCTTACAGGCCGCACAAGAAATAACAAGATCGTGCATTTCCCGGGTGATAAAAACCAGGTCGCAACGCTCGTGGATGTTAATATAAAAGATATTTCTACCTGGTCTTTAATCGGTGAAAAAGTTTAGTTTATGCTGTAAGTCCAAAGAATTTTCCAAATCCGTATTTTAATGGGTCAAGAGCTTTTCCGTCTTTCCTGTATTCAAAATGCAGATGAGCTCCTGTGGTATTTCCCGCACCCGGTGTTCCCGGAGTTCCGCCGGAGAGTGCGAATACCTGACCTGCTTTTATTCGGTCTCCTGCAGATACATTTATTTGTGAGAGATGCGCATACCTGGTTTCCTGCCCATTTCCGTGCTTTATTATTACCAGTCCGCCATAACCGCCTTTTTGCCCTGCAGATACAACTATGCCGTCAAAAGGCGCTTTTAAAGGTGTTCCCTGTGCAATTCCAATATCAATTCCTTTGTGATCTGTTGAACCTATTCCACCGGGAGAGAGTCTGGGACCAAAACCGGAAGTCAGCCTTGCACTTCTGTCTATAATTCTGGAGCGCTCACCTGTTGTAAAGTCATGGGTGATTGACGGATCCTGTCCATAGTTAACTCCCGGAATATAAGCGTTTCCTGCTCCAAGTACTGTATTTATCCAGGGTATTAAAACTCTTAGAATATCATCGTCTACCGGTAATGATGAGTAAAGGTACTTAGGGTCTATAGGCGGTCCATTAACCCGGCTGCCGCCTGTATTAAGATGGCTTCCATATTGATCCACAGTTGCAAAATCGCCAATTCCGTATGATTGAGTTATGGTCCTGTTAATTTCATCAGCGTACCGGGCTAAAGCCGGATTATTAAAGATGGACCCGTTAACTACCCCGTCATCTTTGAGGTCAAAGCTCTGTAAATGTTTAAATACATACTTATTGAAAAGACTTTCGCCAAATCTCTGACCATCAACCTTTTTATCATGAAGTGCGTCAAAATGCCTTAATATCTGTACAAATTCTGACAGCTTACTGCCATACCTTTCTCTATCCGGTGAAGCCGGTCTAATACCGATAGTATTATCTATTTGATGTGGTAAAAGCCTTTTAGGTTCAAACATTCCCTATCTCCTTCCCCTTAAAAATAACAATTGTCATAAAATATTTAATTTTTACAAAAATAAATTTTCCCTATAACCTTCTTATCTATATAAAAACAATTAATAATTAAAAATTGCCTTTATTTAAAAAAAATTAATTAAAAATCGAATATTCTAATTGCTGACAGACAATGTATATCCTTGCCAACCGGATAATTTTTGAGGTTATTATATTTTGCTATTTTAATCTTAAAGGGAACTAGTTCTGGATTTATACGCCTTTATATTTAGGACAAATGTTTAAGTTATGTTCAAAGTCAAAAATAATTAATAATAAAGTATTACCAGCCGCAGAGGCGGCTTTAAAAAATGGAAAAATTTCGACTGTAACTATAAAACTTGTTTGTGTTATTTTATTATTGTAATTTATAAGTAAAGTTGATTAGTGTCACAATCTGAAAGGTAAAAAAGTATGGTAAAAAAATTAATTACAGAGGACACAAAGCTGTTTATGACCGGAAACGAGGTCATATCGTATGCAGCAGTAGCAGCCGGCGCTGAATTTATGTACGGATACCCAATTACACCGCAAAATGAAGTAATGCATACCTGGTGTAAACTGCAACCCAAAACAGAAGCCGGCTTTCTTCAGACAGAAGATGAGATATCAGCCGGTTTTTCTACGCTCGGTGGAATTTTAGCCGGTAAAAAAGCATTCACAGCCACGGCAGGACCGGGAAACGTGATTATGCAGGATGCGATGTCAATGGCAGAGATGATGAGAATTCCTTTTGTGTGCGTAATCTTACAAAGAGGCGGACCGAGCACGGCTACAGTTATTTATTCCCAGCAGGAAACTACTCTTACATGCTTTGGAGGCAACGGCGAAGGTCACAGAATAGTCTATTCCACCTCAGGTCACCAGGATCTTTATGACTATACAATTAAAGCATTCAACACGGCATGGAAATACAAGTTCCCGACATACGTGCTCGCTGACGGATACCAGGGTAAGATGAGAGAACCTTTCATTGCTTACGACCCTGAATCCAGGGGAATTGAGATGATACCTGCAACCCCGTCACTCAGGGCGGAAGGCATGGTCGGAGTTGACAGAAAAGCCGTGCATATGAGAAACACTTTCAATATGGAAGAAGAGCTGATGGAGGTTCTTGATTCATTTGAAGAGGATTTCAACAGAATAGCCCCGGAAATTCAGGAATACCAGGAATACAGGGCAGATGACGCCGATATCCTGATTATTGCCCACGGTATCGTCGCAAGAAGCGCATGTACCGCGATTGATGAATTAAGGGAAAAAGGGATCAAAGCCGGTCTGTTCAGACCGATAACCCTCAGACCGCTTGCGGTTGAGCCCCTGAGAAAAGCTGTTTCCAGGTCAAAACAGATTCTTTTCGCGGAATCAGCAAACGGTCAGATGGCAAGACTTGTACTTGAGAAGATCTACGGGCTTACCACGCCTTATCAAACACTCTATAAGATGGGTGTAGGAATCACAGGCGGGGATATTGTGGAAAAAGTCGAGCAAATGGACAGCGCAATAGCTTGCAGGTAGGCTTTGTTGTCATTGCAAGGAAGGTCAAAACCTGACGAAGCAATCCATTAAAATATATAAGAGGAAATTTACAATAAATGGATATCAATATTTTAGCAGTTAAATTAATTTTACTTTTTCTTCCAGGAATAATTAGCTGGTTTATTCTGGAAAAGCTTATTATATCTAAGAAAAGGGAATTTTCTTACTATATTGTATATTCATTCTTATTAGGTTTTTTAAGTTATTTTAGTTACTTTGTTTTATTAAACCTGGTAAATTTAACGTTTAAAACATCCTATAAAGTAAATTTCTTTAGTCTTTTATTAAATTCAACTGAGTTTGCTAACCCTTCAATTATATTTGAAGAAATTCTTTCTGTAAGTATATTAGGAATATTTTTAAGTATATTTATATTAGCTCCTATTATAAATTACAAATTATTTCATTTAATACTGCAAAAAATTAGAATAACTAAGAGGTTTTCCGAACCTGATCTTTGGAGTTATTTATTTAATTCAGAAAATTTTTGCTGGATAGATTACAGGGATTTAAAAAATAAAAGAATATACAGAGGAAAATTTAGAAGTTATTCGGATACATTAGGAAATATTGCAGAATTGCTACTTGAAGATGTTAGAATTTATGACATTAATAGTAATTTATTATATGAAGTACCTGCAATTTATCTTGCAAGAGAGAGTGCAGAAATAACAATAGAATTTACAGAAGATTACAATAATATAGGAGACAAATAACATGGGCGGAAGTTCAAAAAATTATGATGCATACGAAAAACATGTTAAAAATGGAACAAGAACTAACGATCCACCACCACCAACAAAACCACCGGGAAATTCAAACCCAAAACCCAAAAGTAATTAAAACAGGATAAAAAGGAGATAAACATGCCTCAAAAATTAGATATAGCTCCAAAATTACCGCAGGCTCAAAACCCCGAGCCGGGAGCAAGTAAATTCTGTCCGGGATGCGGACACGGTATGATATTGAAAACACTGGCATTCGCTATAGATGACCTGGAACTTCACCAGAGAGCGGTGTTTGGCTGTGATATCGGGTGCAGCCTTCTGGCATGGAATTATATGAATTTAGATTCCGTGCAGACTCACCACGGACGTACAACCCCTGTTATCTACGGCGTGGTAAGGGCAGTTCCTGACACAGTGGGAATCGCATACATGGGTGACGGCGGCGGACTTGCAATAGGCGCGCAGCACCTGATAAACGCCGCTGTAAGAAACGAAAAAATGCTGGTAGTTATGGTAAATAACACAAACTACGGTATGACAGGCGGTCAGATGGCTCCTACAACCTTACCGGGACAGGTTACAGAAACTACTCCGTACGGAAGGGACATTGAAGTTTCCGGAAAACCGGCCAGAGGTGCTGAAATGGTAGCTTCCTTGGTTGATACTGATAAAGCTTTCGTAACCAGGGTAAGCGTTACAAACCTTCGTAAGTTAAGGACCACCTTCAAAAAAGCGCTTACAAACGTGGCAGATGGTCGCGGGTTCTCATTTGTGGAAGTTCTTTCCATATGTCCTCTTAACTGGAGAACAAATAACGTTACTACATGGGATAAAATCAAATCTATGGAAGAGTATTTCGAGGTAAAAGACTTCGTAGTCCCTCAGGAACTGGAAGGAGTTAAGTAATGGCAAGAACAAAAATCGTACTGGCAGGTGAAGGCGGGCATGGCGTGCAGAGTATCGCAAAAATCCTGGTGGAAGCAGGATATGCCGCCAATAAAAAAGTCCTGTATATACCCAATTTTGGTGTTGAGCAAAGGGGAGGCGTAAGTATCGCCTTTTGCCAGATAGCTGATGAGGAAATCGGGGAACCCAGGTTTTCCAAGGGAGACATTGTAATTATGCTCTCAGACAGGGCAATCAATCGCTGCTCAATGTATGTGGATAAAAATTCCACTGCTGTATACGACAGCTCAATATGTAATACAAGACCGGATATTAATGCTAAAGAGATCATAGGTATCCCGGCAAATAAAATCGCTAATGACGAAATCAGCGCAAGGGTATTTAACATAATCATCCTTGGTGTTGTAATTAAAGCAACAGGCGTGCTGGAAGCGGATTATGTAAAAAATGCCATGATAGCTGCTTTTGGCAAAAAATTCGATAATAACCCCGCATTAAAGGAAATGAACTTCAAAGCCCTTGAAAAGGGAATTGAGCTGATTGAAGCAAAAGCGTCAGTGTAATAAAAAAGTGTCATGCCGTGCCTGGGCATCTATTAGACCCCGCGTCAAGTGCGGGGTGACAGAGGTAAAAAGGAGAAATTACAATGCTAATAGCCCCTGTAAATCAGTTCCAATATAAATCTAGCAACACCTCTGTGAAAAAACAGGTTAGATTCGGCGTGGGTGCGGGATTTGTTGCCCTTAGAGTTAATCAAGCAATTAAGAAAAGTAGAGCGGTTTTGAAAGCGGGAAACCTCCTTGAACACACAAGACTAAGCATAAAAATTATAGACCTTCTTAAAAGAGTGATACAAGCAAAACCTGGCATTAGAGATTCCCTTAGAAAATTTCTTGATAAAGATTTTCTTGGAACACCAACGGGCAGGGAGATTTTTGGGTAAAATTAAGAAAGAAAAACAACTCATATAAGAAAAAAGGAGAAAATTATGACAGCAACTCAAAATAAAGGAATAAAAATAGAAGGCTGCGGAAAAGGCAGGGCTAGCTGGTATTTATATACCGAGCTATGCAAGGGCTGCGGTTTATGCATAACAAAGTGCCCTATAAACGCAAAAGGCGAAAAATGCCTTCAGTGGTCAAAAGAAGTAGGTTTATACTCAACCCCTGCGGTCCAGCCTGACCCTGAAAAATGCATTGCCTGCGGAACATGTGAGCTTCTCTGTCCTGACAGCGCAATCAGGATTGAAAGAAACAAATAAATTTTTTATATTAAGCTTGTAAAATTGAAAAGCCCCGGAAATCATATTTCCGGGGCTTTTCATCAGGTATAAGAAAGCAGCAGGTTGGGTCCCAACAGCTTTAAATCCGCTACTTACCCTTTTCTTAAGCTTTTTCCTTGCCGTCAATAATTTGTTTTAGAGCTGCCTCATATGAGCATTTATGTTTTTTGCAGTAATCATCAACCCAGCTAAAGTATTTGTATAGTTCTCTGCCAGCCAGTATATTTACGGTTTTAACAAGCTTTTTATCTTCCCAGCTAATGTACTCAAGCATTGCATAAGCCATATCCTGACCAGGCTTAACTGGTTCGCATTTTATAGATTGTATTTCCCTGTTGAGTTGCCTGATGTTCTCTATAAGATCAATTACACCAACTTTTAATAAGTTTCCGCTTTCATTTATTCGCTCATCTAAACTGCTTTGATTCATTGCTTTACCTCCGTATTTGCAAATGCTGCCGTTTGTAAATGTCACCGCTAATTATATACAAAAAGAATATTATGAGTAAGTATTTTTTGAAAAAAATCGGGCAAAATATTAGAAAAAATCGTCTAAATCAAAATTTAAAACAGAGAGAATTAGCTGAAAAGTCAGATATGACAAGAGGGGCTATTGCAATGATAGAAACGGGTAAGCAAAATATACCGGTTACTAAGCTTTTTAAAATAGCAGAATCTCTATCAGTAGAGGCTTACGAGTTACTACAATGAATAAACAACAAATTTTAAAACCCTTTGGAAAAAAATTAAAAAAAGAAAGGAATAACAAGGGTTTAAGTCAGCTTGAACTTGCTATATCAGCAAAAGTCGGTCTTTCAACTGTTAGTATGGCAGAAACTGCAAAGCAGGATTTAACTATGAAAACAATATATAAACTTGCTAAAGCTCTTGAAATAGAGCCTTATAAGCTTTTAAAATTTGATTAACTGAAAGTTTTAAAAGTTATAGTTATAGTAGTTAAAGCTGTTGGGTCATTTTGGTATAGTTGTAATTTTTTCCCCTTAAACTAGCAATTTTTGTTCGGAAAATGTTTTTATATATATATACAGAAGTATCTTCTCTAAAATTGC
>JANQEP010000082.1 GCA_028278305.1 Candidatus Gastranaerophilales bacterium | reverse complement strand
GTCGCATTAAGCTATAAATTTTAAGCTTTGACACGGGGAGTTCCACAGATTGCCACGGGCTCTCAAATTGTCATTGAGCCCTCGCAATGACAATTTGGGTGTTATCAACTCAATTTCGGGAGACCAGGTATTTTTTGAAATTTTCTCAAAATCTATATGGAATTGTTAAAGGCGAAGCAGGCGCCTACCTCCACTATGGTAGGGTCAGCATTTTAGCAGGCGAAGTCTTTAACCACCTCTAAGGGTGGGCGATTTTGAGAAAATTTCATCTGTTGCATTGTCATATCCTGGCTTTTGGCTAATTGGCGACTCGGGTTAAATAGCGATCCGAATTTTACAATATAAGCGTTACACAATATAATAAAGTTAATTTCAAATTTTTATCAGCCTGGAGTGATTGGGGAAATATAATGAATTATAAAGCCTTATTTATTACCTTAAAAAATAAGTTAAAAAAATCATTTGATTATTCAAAAAGACCGGTTCTCTTTATTATAAACATAATAATACTTCTTCTGATAGCGGCCGGTCTGTTATTTGGAGTTCTGGCAGGTATATCTGTATATGAAAATAAAACAATAAAAGAAGTAGTAGAAGAGGTATTACCTGATAAAAAAGATGAAAGCAAAGAGAAGTGGGACTTTGACTATAACTCAGACTCCGGGCGTGTAAGTACAAAAATAGATTCAAAGATAGAAAAATACAATGACCCTTTAAAAATCAAGGTAGACTATGGATATCGCTGGAACTACATAGAAAAAACCTGCAGAAAATTAACTTCTAATCCGGATGACTATCAAAAATGTAAAGATTCAATTAATGTTGCCGGTAAAAAAGTTCATAAGGGAATTACTATTAAACCTAAAATTAAAGGGACCTGGACGTGGAAATACAATAAACAACTATTTTTTACTCCTGAAGAAAACTGGAAACCTGACACTGATTATAAAGTAGTAATTGATAAATCTGTTTTTTCTAAATACCTGAAAGTAAGCAACAAAACACACAAATTCAAAACCAGCCCGCTAAAGGTCTATATTAATGAAGTTGAGTTTGCTTTTGACCCGGAGGAAATTAATAAAAAATTCGTTCAGGCAGAACTGGCTTTCAATTATCCGATTAATCCTAAAACCCTAAAAAAAGCTGCTTCATTTAAATCAAAAAAAATGCTGGAAAAATTTCCCCTGGATATTGACTTAGAAGATGATAATTTATCTGCTATGATTTCATCTCCTGTTAAAAAAATTACAAAACAGCAGAGAACCGTAAAATTCCTGGTTACAAGAGATTTATGTACGCCTGATAAGCGCTGTATAAAGCGTGAACGAGAGCAAAGAATAACTATTCCAAGTATTTATAACTACTTTAAAGTGAATAATGCCGGCTCTATCATAGTAAGTAATGAAAAGCAGGAACTTGAGCAGGTTTTAACCCTGGACTTCAACCAAAAGACAGATATTGAAGAAGTAAATAAAAATCTGGAAGTCTGCTTACTGCCCGAGTATCATCCTTCGACCGCTGAAAAAGACAGAAAAGCAGAGAAGTCTTTCCATAAATGGGAAGATGCAGATGAAATAACTAATAGTATTCTTAAGGATTCTAAAAAAGTTGATTTATCCTGCATAAGCGGCGCAAGCAATATTGAACCAATCCATAATTTCCGTATTAACGAGCCGGAAGGAAGGTATTTATACATCAGGCTGAAGAAGGGGTTAGCCTCATATGCTGAATACGCCTTAGCAGAAGATTATATAAAGCTGGTGAAAATTCCCAAATACCGGAAAGAATTAAAAGTGGCGGGAAATGGCTCTATTCTAAGTCTTAGCGGTGATAAGAAACTATCTGTCTTCTCCAGGGGGATAAAAGAAATATCCTGTGAAGTTTCTCAAGTACTGCCTCAATACATTAACCATCTCGTAAGCCAGACAAGCGGGAATTTTCAGCACCCGTATTTTAGAAACTACCGAATGAGTAAATATGATATTTCTAAGGTAGCGGAAGAAAAGCTTACTTTGAATTATGTAGATGAAAAATCCCCCCAATATTCCGGCTTTGATTTTACAAAGTATTTAAACTCCGGAAAAGGATTGTTTTTCTTTAATGTAAAAGATTTAGAAACCGGTAAAAGCGCTAAGCGTTTTATATTAATTACAGACCTGGGCTTTCTTGTAAAAGAATCCCGGGATAAATCCAAAGATATATTTGTAATGTCAATAAGCACGGGCTTACCCGCGGCTGGAGCTAAAGTGGAAGTTATCGGTAAAAATGGTCTGCCTGTCTTTAGCGGACACACTAATGCCATGGGAAACCTTGCCATACCTGATTTAGGCGGAAATACAAAAGAGAAAACCCCTGTGGCTTATATAGTTAAGAAGGCAAATGACTTAGCTTTTATGCCGTACAACAGGGGTGACAGAAGGTTAAACTACTCTAAATTCAATACCTCCGGCATTTACAGCAATTCCTCCAACCTAAATGCTTATATGTTTACAGACAGGGGAATATACAGACCCGGTGAAAAAGTAAATATAGGGATGATAGTTAAATCTTCAGACTGGAAAACAAGCCTGGAAGATTTACCGCTGCACTTTGTTATAAAAAATCCTCTTAATAAAATTGTCCAGGATGAAGTTATTAAACTTTCCGGACCAGGTCTTGATGAAATTAGCTTCTATACAGGGGAAAGTTACCCGACAGGCAGGTATAACGCTAATTTATACATATCAAAAGAAGATAAGAATGAAACTTTACTACACTCCATAATCTTTAAAGTTGAGGAATTTTTGCCGGACAGAATGAAAATTTCCGCAGAATTCAATAAGCCTGAACCAAAGGGCTGGGTATCACCTGGTAAACTTAAGGCTAATATAAGCCTGGAGAACTTATATGGAACTCCTGCAACAGGCAGAAAGGTTAAAGGGTTTGTCACCCTGACACCGGGCGCATTCAGCTTTGATGAATACAAAGATTATAAATTCTACAACTCAGGTTTAAACGCAAAGTCACATAGTTTCAATCTTAAAGAAGAGCAAACTGATGAAAATGGCGAAACTGCGTTTGATATAAACTTAAAATCTTTTAAGAATCCTATGTTTAACCTGAATTTAATAGTTGAAGGTTTTGAAGCTGATTCCGGCAGAAGTGTAAGAACCTCTAAAGATCTTAAAATATGCTCAAGAGAGTACATAGTAGGCTATAAAAGCGGCTCAGGATTAGGGTACTTGAAGAAAAATACAGATCATTCAGTTAATATTATTGCTATTAATAATGATTTAAAGAAAATAAAAGCTGGTAATCTCAATATTAGCTTATATAAAAAGGAACATATTAATACTTTAATCAAAGATAGCAAAGGTAAATATGTTTATGACTCAGTGCAAAAAAGAAAGTTATTAAGTAAAAATAATTTCCCTGTCCCTTCTACAGGCATTGATTATAAGCTGGATACGCAAACGCCCGGTTCATATGAACTTGTGATTACTGATAATAAGTCCGATAAGCTTAACGTCATTTCCTATTCAGTTGCAGGGGAAGCTAATTTAGCCGGAAATATTGATAAAAAAGCAGAGCTTCAATTAAAAATCAATAAAGAAAAATATAAAAAAGGCGAGGTAATTGAAGCTCATATAACTTCTCCGTATAGCGGAGCCGGTCTGATTACTATCGAGACTGACAAAATCCATTATTTCAAATGGTTTAAGGCAAATAAAACCGATACAATACAAAAAATCCGGATTCCATATGAGTTTGAAGGTAAGGGTTACCTGAATGTCTCTTTTATCAGGTCCATAGATTCGGATGAAATCTACATAAATCCTCTGTCATATGCAGTGAAAGAGTTTTATGTAGATAATGATAACCGTAAAGTAAAAATTGACCTGGATATAGAAGAAATAACAAAGCCTGACCAGCCTTTAACAATAGGCTATAAGACCAGTAAGAAATCTAAAATAATTATCTTTGGGGTTGATGAAGGCATTTTACAGGCAGCTAAATATAAAACCCCTTCACCTCTGGATTACTTCCTGAATAGCAGGGCTTTAGAAGTAAATACCCTGCAAATCCTGGATCTGATCTTACCGAAATATTCAATCCTTGAGCAAAATTTTGCTTATGGAGGTGACGGTTCAGTAAAATTTTCCGCAAAACACTTAAACCCGTTTAAAAGAAAAGTTAAAACTCCCCCTGTTTTCTGGTCAGGAGTGATAGATGCGGATACAACAGAAAAAACCGCAACTTTTAAGCTTCCTGACTATTTCAATGGAACTCTAAGAATAATTGCGCTTGCTGTTTCTGATGATTCCATAGGAGTCAGGCAGGAAGAATCATTGAGAAAAGGTGATTTTATTATTAGTCCTAACGTTCCAACCTTTGTATCACCTGATGATGAATTTTATATAAGCGCTACAATAGCTAATAATGTTAAAAACTCGGGTAAAAACGCACAAATAAATCTAAGCATTAAGCCATCCAGCCATATTTTTGTTCTGGAAAAGCCTGAGTTACCGTTAACTATTGCTGAAAATAAAGAAAAGACAGTTAAGTATAAACTTAAAGCTAATGATAAGCCGGGCTCTGCCGCTGTTGAGTTTAGCGTTTCACATGATAAATTCAAAGCGGCAGCTGAGTCTACATTAAGTGTACGCCCTGTTTCAGCGAATGTAACTACCATGCAGAGCGGTTATTTCAGAAAAAAAGAAAATGTTGAAATAACAAGGGAGCTATACCCTGAGTTTGCAGAGATGAATGTTAGTGTATCCGCACTTCCTCTTAGCTTGATAACAGGCTTAAATAAATACCTGGATAACTATCCATACGGCTGTACAGAGCAATTAGTAAGTAAAATGCTTCCTGTAATAATAATACATGATTACCCTGACTTTAACTTTGATAAAGATAAATTCACGGAAAAATACAAAAAAATAATAAATACCTTGAGGTCAAGACAGGGGTATGATGGCGGGTTTAGCCTGTGGTCAGGAAGACGGAGCAGTCATGAGTTTGCTTCCGTTTATGTAATGCATTTTTTAACCGAAGCAAAAGAACGAAACCTTAGAGTACCGACGGTGATGTTTGATAAAGGTATAAATTACCTTAAAACTATAGCTAATCGACGTCCAAATACACTAAGAGAAGCCAGAACAAAGGCTTATGTAATTTATATCCTGACCAGAAACGGTATTATCACAACAAACTACCTGTTGAACCTGATTGATAAACTTGATAACAGCTTTAAAGGGGGCTGGGAAGATGATACCACCGCTCTTTATATAGCTTCAACGTTTAAGCTTCTTAAAGATGACGCATCAGCAAAACATATTTTAGATTCGTTCTCATTACCGTTGGATTATAAATATACTAATAACCCCTACTGGTACAGTTACTACAGTTCTTTAGTCTTATACGGGCAATACCTGTATTTAATATCAGAACATTTCCCTGAAAAAATCAAAGATATTGATGACAGGTTTTTCTTTACGATTATAAATCACGTTAATGACAGAAGTTACAGTACTTTATCAACAGCTTATATAGTTCAGGGACTTTTAAGCTATGCAGAAGCTCTTCAGTCAGACCAACAAAATGAATTTTCAGTTAAAGTAACCGACGTGGCAAATCAAAAATATCAAGCAGACCTTAGCGGAAATTTCCTTAAGCAGGGCAATATTAAACAGCTTCTAAAATCAGTTGAGTTTTTGAGTCTAAGCGGCTCAGCCGGTTACTACCAGGTTGCAGCGTCAGGATATGATAAAAACTTACCTGATAAAGCCATTCAAAACGGTCTCACCGTAACCAAAGAGTATAAAGACAAAAACGGAAACAGGGTGAGCTCGGTAAAATTAGGCGATGAGCTTGAAGTGGTAATTAAAATACGCGCTATAGGCTATAAAAAATATGATGATATAGTCATTGTAGATTTACTGCCGGGAGGTTTTGACCTTGAACTGGATAAAGTCGGTAAGCCAGGAGATTCACTAAAGCCTGATTACGTTGATAAAAGAGAAGACCGGGTCATTGTATTTACTGATATTTCCTCCAGTGAAAAAACTTTCAGCTACAGCATTAAAGCAGTCAACCAGGGAGAATTCACAGCTCCCCCGGTTTACGCCGAAGCAATGTATGACCTGAAAGTTAATGCCAGGGACTCAGGAGGCAAAATTAAAATAGAAAAACGCTAATTACATGCCAGCTTTGGATAAATCAGAAATATATTTAAAAATTAAAAAATACTTGTTAAAACATAGGCTTATAAGTATATTCATAGCTTTATGTTTCCTGCTATACCTGTGTATTCCTAAGCCTGCCCTGCTTGAGGATGTTGATTTTTCAAAAGTATTTTATGATAAAAGCGGGAACCTGCTCAGGCTCACCACCTCAAGTGATGAAAAATACAGGATATATGCGCCGCTGAAAGACATTTCCCCGCATTTAACCAGAGCGACTTTACTTTACGAAGACAGGTATTTTTATTATCACCCCGGAGTTAACCCGATTTCCTTAATCAGGGCTTTTTATGAGACTTATGTAGTTAAAACCGGAAAAATAGGCGCATCAACTATTACGATGCAACTGGCGAGATTAAAGTTTGATATTAATTCTCATAGGGTTTCAGGAAAATTATTGCAGATATTACGTGCTTTTCAGCTTGAAAGACACTATTGTAAGGAACAAATTCTTGAAGCGTATTTAAACTTAGCTCCTTATGGCGGGAATATTGAAGGTGTTAAAGCGGCAAGTTTAATTTACTACCGTCAAAAACCATCTGAGATAGGCTTTATAAAGTCTTTGAACCTGGCTGTAGTACCCCAGGACCCGGTAAATCTTAACCCTTTAAACACCGGAAATAATAAAAAACTGGAAAAAGTCAGGCAGTTTTTATTTAACGAGTGCATTAAAAAAAATCCAGAATTAGAAGGGAAAAAGGAACTTTTAAGCCTGCCTTCAACAGTTTATAGGGTTCAGGAGTTACCCTTTATTGCCCCGCATCTTACTACTGACTTGATTCAAAGAGGTATTTACCAGGAAGTGATCAATACAACTATTGATATGGACTTACAAAAGCTGCTGGATAAATCTATAAAAGACTATATAGAAATAAATTCTGCCTGCAACATTCATAACGCTTCTGCGATGCTGGTTGATTTTAATAATATGGAGGTTAAGGCTCTAGTCGGCTCTGCTGGTTTTTTTAATAATGCTATAAATGGGCAGGTAAACGGAACAAAAGCTAAGCGTTCGCCCGGTTCTGCATTAAAACCCTTTATATATGCGCTTGCTCTTGAACAGGGAATTATTCATCCTATGAGTCTTTTAAAAGACATTCCCAGCAGCTTTGGTGAGTATAACCCGGAGAATTTTGACGAGGATTTCCAGGGTCCTGTTAATGCAACTGACGCTCTTGTTTCAAGCAGGAATATCCCGGCTATCTACCTGGCTTCACAGCTAAAGAACCCTGGTTTTTACGATTTCCTGAAGGATGCGGGCATAAAAAACCTTAAGACAGAAAAAGATTACGGCTTATCCCTCGTACTGGGCGGTGCTGAAATCACTATGGAAGAACTGGTCAGCTTATATACAATGTTAGCTAATCACGGAGAACTAAAGCCATTTAAATTTATTAAGCAAGAAACTTATCTGAGGGAAAAAACTATAAACCTTTTAAGTGCTGAAGCAGCTTTTTTAACTCTTGATATGCTTAAAAATAATAATATAAACAATAGAATGCTTTATAAAGGAAGTGAAGACCAGTCTTTACCTGTATACTGGAAAACCGGGACTTCTAATTCTTACAGAGACGCATGGGCAGCAGGTATATTCGGAAACTATGTCTTATGTGTATGGATAGGAAACTTTGACGGAACGCCTAATCCAGCTTTTACGGGTAGCGATGCGGCTGCATCATTATTTTTTAACATCGTTGAAGTTATAAAAAGCAAGGAAAATCTGAAAGATCAGATTCAAAGAAAATCTGTAAAGTTTAATCTTAAAAAACTGGATGTTTGCACTGAAACCGGGGATTTAAATACTAAATATTGTTCTTCAAAAACATCAAGCTGGTTCATTCCCGGCAAATCCCCGATAAAAGATAGCAATATTTACCGCAGAATACTGATAGACAGGAAGACAGGCAAAAGAGCCTGTGTGTTTAATCCGCAAACAACCGAATATAAAGTCTATGAATTTTGGTCATCTGACCTGCTAGAAGCCTTTGATAAAGCTGGTATCGCTAAACAGTTACCGCCGCCATTTCTTAGAGAATGTAATAAACCTGAAAAAATGTCGTCAGGGAAAACCATATTAACTATTACTTCCCCTAAATCAGAAATAGAATATGTTTTTAAGTTAAGTGATAAAAAGCCTCAAAAGATACCATTGACTGCTATAAGCAGCTCCGGTATGAGCACTCTGTATTGGTTTGTTAATAAAAAACTTATCGGACAAACAGAATCTAATAAACCTCTCTTCTGGACACTAAAGCCCGGAATTTTTCTGATTTCTGTAGTTGACAATGAGGCACGCTCTGATAGTAAAACTATCAGAGTCACTCTGGCAGAATGAAGTTATATTTTTGAAAAATTTTAAAATGCGTAAGTTCTTATTCTTTATCCCTTAATTGCTTAATCAGTTCTTTTCTGAAAAAGATAAATTTCTATGCAGGTCTTATCCTTTGAATTCACCAGCTTCAGGTATTTTTTGCATATCTTCAGGATATCGTTGGAAGTTTTTGAAATAAGCATTCTGGCAAGGGACTTATCATAGTATTCTTTATTATTTTCAATTATTTGCTGAAGTTCTTCAGGTTTAAACCTGGCTGTCTTTCTATTTATATATATTCCAAGCCTTTGATTTTCCTGCATTTTATCTATAAGTTCTTTTTTCAGATAATTTTCAAATCTCTCCGACGGCTCTTCAGCGCTTATAAAATTTTTCAATTTTTCACGGGCATTTTTTTTATTAACGCTCTCTATAAATTCTTCATCAAATATTTTGTTAAGTATTTCTTTTTGCCGGTAAAAATATACATATTCAAGGTCTATAGGAAAAACTATGGAAGTATATTCCGGGAAATAATCCTTTATATATCTTGAACCATGATTAAGTATTATTTTATCCCGTGATGTAAGGTTATATTCATGAAAAATTTCCTGAATCTTTTTATATGACTTTGATCTTGCCATATGAGGAGCAGAAAACGGTATAAAAATAAAATAAAGTACGCTCAAAACAGTCAAATAGCAGAGAATCTGTTTTTTTACCTTTATCTCGGAAAAACCGTATCCCGTAAGTATAATAATCATAGGCAGGTTTAAAACGATATATTTACCGTGCAGTATGAATCTTTCATTCATTGCCATCAGAATTTCAAAGCTAAAAAAGGAAATAAAAATTAAAAACAGAGCTAATGCAAGCTTATTCTTAAAAATAGCCCTTACTATTGCTGTAATATATAAAACTACAGGAGTAATAACAATCAATAAGAACAAAAACATAAAAGTTTTTATTCCGAAAATTTCCATAAAAGAAGAATATGTATCTGTATATTCGTGGTGATACACAAAAACAAATGGGGAAAACCAGTTCTGTATTGATACAAAGATATCAATAACCTTGAAATCTCCCCAGTCAAAAAAGTTTAAAAAAGAATTTGAAGATACATTCAGGTGATGAAACAGCATGGGCAAATACGGCAGGAACAGAATCACGCATATTAATTGTGATATCAGATATTTTTTTATATTCCCCCTGTTTTCAGGAATTTTTTCTTTGTAATTTTTTATAATAAGGTATCCGAGAAAAAACAAGGTTTCCAGGAAAACAAAAACCGCACCTATAGTATAGCTATAGAGGATTCCCAGATTAGCCGCCGTTAGTCCTGCAAGGTTTTTGATATCAGGCTTATTGTTGAATTTAATTAAAAACAGTAATGATAAAGATATAAAAAGAATAATAAGAGGATAAAATCTTATTTCCTGGGAAAAATATATTAGAAGCGGGCTTATTGCACCAAGAAGCGCGGTTATAAGTCCTGTAGCTCTTGATTTAATTGCTTTTCCGGATAAATAAAATACAATTATGTTAACAGTACCCAGAAGTGCGGAAAAAAACCTCAGGGTAAACTCGTGATTTCCAAATATTTTTATCCAGAAATGCAGGAAAAAATAAAACAAAGGACAGTGAACATCTTTGTGGTAAAGAGTATCAATTATTCCAAAGGGAAAATTTTCCTTTGCAACGCTCAGAGTACCAATTTCATCATACCACAGACCGTTTTTATCAAGGTTATAAAATCTAAATCCGGCACTGAGAAAGAGAATCAGCAGTAAAAGTAATTTATTCCTGGAAAATTTCAAATTCATAATATAAAACCCGGAGGAGGAGGGATTCGAACCCCCGGTGGACTTGCGCCCACGGCGGTTTTCAAGACCGCTGCATTCAACCGCTCTGCCACTCCTCCCGGAGGTATTTATTATATTTTGCTAAGATCAACCATAGCTTTGTCTTAAAAATCAAAAACATATTAAGGTGAATATAAAATATTATATTTCTAAAAAAAATTCTTTCAATAAAGTGAATAAATTTTTTATTTGCTCCTTAATAACCCGGTATTGAAAAATTTCTCACTTGCGAAGCTGTAAAAGTAGATGTATACTTAAATTAGCCCGAAAGTATAAATTTTATGAGCGAAATAAATTCTGTAATTCAGTCAAGAAAGATTATATCAGAACTTATTATTGATATCTTGTCCGGAAAGATCAATATTCAGGATGCGATAAAAAAATTTCCCCAGAATATTAATGATGAATCAGCGCAATGTGCATTTCATGCTATTCTGCATTATGAAGCAGATGAAGATTACAGACAGCATGACCTGCTATATTCTGAAGAACAGAAAGATTACCTTGAATATATAGCTAATTTGTTTGAAAACGGGGAAGATATTCCCGCTAACATTATTGAAGAGTACAAAAAATATTATGAATCCGCGCCTTTATTAAGTAAAAAAGGTATAATATATGCATTGAAAAATTTATTCAGGTTAACTACTTAAAATTATTTTTCAAAAGGAAAAATCCGGTATGATAAATAAAAATATACCAAGAAAGAGCCAGAATTTAATTGAAATCGTAATTATAATACCGCTTTTACTGGTAATTCTTCTTGGAATTATTGAATATGCGGTGTTTCAGCGGAATGTGTCAGCTGTTCAGGATATAGCACTTGAAGCAGCGGTGGCAGCTTCAAAACAGTACGTAGATGAAAGCACTACTGCCGGGGATCCTTTTAGTGAAAATCCTGCTGTAAGTGCTGCTCTGGAAATAGTTTTTAAAAGGCTTAGAGCCACAGGAGCGCCTCCATCCGGTTATAGCTTTGCAGATTCAGGTTTAGCCTTTGGTCAAAGACCTTTTGCACTTTATGAGTTCTACAGCGACAAACAAATAGCTTACAGAGGAAAAACTGTACCGGTTGTGATTTTTACCATAGATTACAGAGATCCGGTGAGAGAAGGAGTTTCAACACAGTTAATATTTCATTACAGCCTTATATTCTTTGGATTCAGGCTATGTTACTGGTCAGGCAGATGTTTTGACATAATTCCGGAAACCACACAGATAAGCAGCACTCAGACAAGGCAATACGTATATTATTAGGAATGTGAAATGAAGCAATGGGCGGAAAAACTGAATATAACACTGCCTGAATGCGAAAGATGCGGTGTTTGTTGTCTTTGTGCCACTCCTTCATTTTCTTATAAAAAACTTCTGGAAAAAGCAGCAAATGGCGATAAGTTTGCAAGAGATTTTTTTTCAGTTTTTATACCTTACAAAAACCTTGATGAAGCCCGTAAAATATCGGAAGAAGTTGTTAACAGAACCATAAAATCTTGTCAGGACGGCATAAATGATGTTCATGAGGAAGATCTTGTCTTTTATCATTGCAGACATTACCATTTTGAAAAAAAATGTCAAATTTATGAGGATAGACCGGAATTTTGCAGAAATTTTCCCGGTTCACCCTATACTGTTTTGCATAAAAACTGTGTTTTCTATAACTGGGCACAGGATTGTAAAAAAGCTTATAATAAAATTAATGCTGATTTAAAAGAGTTAAAGAAAAATAAAAAGGACCTGGAAAATATGAAAGAGCAAAAAAGATTTGAGGATTTACTTAAGCGGCTTAAAAATTTAAAAAATGATAAATATAAATTTATGCTGCTTGTGCCCTCAATGTGTATAGTTTCTCCTGCTGGTTCCTGGTTAAAAAAGCAGTAAACTAACTTTACAATACCGAGCCGATTGTAACTAAGGGGTAAAGATCACAGCTTCTCAAAATCTAAAATTGGTGTAAAGAGACAGTTAGTCTGAGATGAATTATCAGGTATTATGAGTCAATTTTCATTAAAATCACTACTTTTTTTGAGAGGTTAGCCAATATTACCAACTTTTTTTAATTTTTCTATCAAGCTATCAAACTCTGAAGATTTATTTACACGAATGACACCGCTCAATGGATTTTCATGCTTAAAGCCAGGTCTTTTAGGTTTTAGCCGGATTGGCTATAAAAATTTTTATAAATTTTTAGCCCGCCTGTAGACTTAATTTTTGCCCAAAAACTATTTAAATAAAGAATAGTTAGTTTATCTATTAATTTAGTGATGAAAAGACTATTTATTCCGGGAATTAAATTAATTAACAGGCTGAAATATCCTCAAAAATTCGGTATAGTTAGTCTTTTGGTTTTTTTATTCATAGCTGTATTGTTAATAATTATTATCTGGGGAATGAACCAAAAAATTAACTTTATGAAAAAACAAAGAATAGGGATTTTATATATAGACCCGGTTAAAGACCTTTTGCATAATATTGAGGAACATCGTGCTTTATTAAGAATAGACCTGGTAGAGAAATTAGGGAATTACAGCGGTGTAAAGCAGGAATTAAAACAGGAAATAGCTGAACTGGAATATTTAATAAACAGGGATATCAATCAATTAAAAAAAATTAATAAGGAAAATGATAATGCTTTAGGACTTTCCGAAAAAATTGAAATTATTTCCCAAAAATGGAAAGCTTTAAAGAAAAACGTATACAGGCTTACTGAAGAGGAAATTTTTCGGGAAAAAAACGCTATAATCCAAAAATTGTGTAAATTAATTATTGAAATAGGGGATAAATCAAATCTGACACTTTCTTCTCGGGTCCATGCTTTTTATTTAGCCCAGTCAATACTGCTGGATGTACCGCTATTATCTCACAAACTCGGTAAAATCAGATGTATAGGCTCAGTTGCCATACTTAAACAAAAAATTACAGATGAAGAAAAATTACAGATGATAATTTACATAAATTTTTTAAAAGCAGTTCTGGAAGATATAAATGAAAATTCAGAAAAAATTTTTCAGGAAAAAGAATATTTTCAGAATAAATTTAAAGAACCTCTCGGTAATCTGAATGATACGGTGCAAAGTTTTCTTTCCCTGACCTATAAGCATTTTATTGAAAATTCCCACTCCCCCATAGACATGGAAAATTTTCTTTCTGCAGGAACTGAGGCAATAAGGTCAACTTTAAACTTATACAAAATTAAAATGAGAGTGCTCGATGACCTGCTAATTGAAGAAATTGAAAAAGTAGACAAAAACAGGTTTATAATAATTTTGCCCGCAATTTTAACCCTGCTGGGCATAGCTTATATTTTCAGCTGTTTTACATTTTCAGTTGTTAACGGTGTTAAATATCTTCAGGATAAAGCCTTACGGGTTGCAGACGGGGATTTAAGCGTTAAATCAGAGCTGGAAACCGAAGATGAATTAAAAGACCTCTCTGATTCGCTTAACAAGATGATTTTCAGTCTTAAAAACCTGCTTAAAAGGGAAAAAACCACAAGAAGTATAATAATAAACGCACTGCAATCACCTGATGTAAAAAATACGCTAAGCACCATAGTAATGAACACAGCAAAGCTATTTGATGCTGACAGGTGCTTTTTTGTGGAATATGATGTACAAAATGATGTTTACTTACCGATAGAAAGGCATAATAGTTTTATATCTTCCCTGGAAATTAAGGGAGTTGCAGGAACACAGTTTTCAAAAGAAGAAATGCAGCCTGTTACGGATTTTGTTTTTACCCAAAAGACAGTTCTTGCCGTTGATGATGTAAGCCAGCTAAGTCTTGCTGAGAGCCTCACAAAACTGATTGAGAAATATAATATTAAATCTTTTATGATAGCCCCGTTGTTTTATGCGTCAGTTCCCATAGGTCTTCTGCTGGTAGAATCAGTTAAAAGACAGCGTAAATACAAAGAAGAAGATATTAAGCTGATGGAATCCATTTCTTATCAGTCTTCCATAGTTATTCACCAGGCTAAGCTGATGGATCAAGTAAAGAAAAAAAGCGAGGAACTGGAATCCAAGCTCTATAATGAAAAAATTTTAAGGAAAATAACCGCGGAATCAAGCCTTTTAAAAACACACCATGAAGTTGATAATTACGTGCTTAGTGAACTGGTAAATATTTTCAATGTAAACAAAATAGTACATCTTCATGTCGATAAAAAGTCTCTTCGCTGGTATGGAAGAAAAAGAAAGGGAGAAAAAACAGAAATTCTCGAAGGACAGTGCTTTGTACCTTTTGATTCCGCTGATGAGCTTATCCCGGATCCTGAGCAGGTAATTGTATTTAATGACATTGATAAGGAAATTGAAAACGAACACCTTAAAACCTGCCTGAAAATAGAAGAAATACAATCCCTTATTGCTTATCCGACTTCAAAAAAATTTGTTGGCAAGGAAGAAAAAGGGATTATAGAAGTAACCATAATAGCAGATTCAGAGCCCAGAACCTGGACTGAAGATGAAAAAAATCTTTTCAGGGTAATAATGGATACCTTATCTATAGTTACCCTGGAGACAATTCAAAGAAGAGAACTCGAGGAAGTAAGAAGAACCTTTATTACTACTCTTACACATGATTTAAGAAGTCCCCTGCTTGCCGAGCAAAAGGTCCTGGAATTTTTACTTTCCCCAAAAGGCAGGGAAATAGAGGATTCTGAGTATTTGGAAAATATATATAAAACTAACGAAGATCTTTTAAAGCTTATTAATAATCTTTTATCGTTCTATCATTATGAATCAGGAAAATGCAAACTCAACAAAACCCTGGAGAGTATCGAGGAATTGATAAAAAATGTTATAAAAACCCTTACACCGCTGGCTGAGGAATATAACGCCCGGATTATCCTTGATATACAGGAAGATCTGCCTGTAGTGAATTTAGATGCTATTGAAATAAAAAGAGTAATTATGAACTTGATAACTAATGCAATAAAACATAATGAAGAAGGAGTTACAGTAACTGTAAAAGCTGAGAAAAAAGAAAATTTTATCCAGGTTTCCGTAAATGACAACGGAAACGGAATCTCCACAGATCTTCAATCAAGAGTTTTCCAGAAATATATCAGTAAAAAGGAAAAAATAGGTACAGGTCTAGGATTATATATTTCAAAACAAATAGTTGAAGCTCATGAAGGCAAAATATGGTTTGATACAGAAGAAGGAAAAGGAACTACTTTTTACTTTACTCTGCCTTTATAGGGAATAAGCAATAAAAATTTTACGTAAAAATTTTAAAATGCATAAATTTTTATAGGTGGCAACTTGAGTTTTAGCTAATTTCCTAATTACTTTTTAAGATTACTATACTTCCTTATAGCTTGATAAAAATTCCTTAAAATTTATAGAAAAAAAGGCGGCCCCGAAAGTATGGACAGCCTCTTTTAAGAATGTTTACTAAATTATGCCTGCTCCTGTTTTTGTTCCTGTTTATTTCTTAATACAGGAATGTTTGCAACAAGCGCAATTGTGTTTGTTTCAGCCTCAAGGCACAGGTCAAGCGCGTCTCTGTCAATTTCAACATAGCGTGAAATTACATCAAGCATTTCTTCTCTCATCTGCTCCATTTGACCCGGGCTAAGCTGGCTTCTGTCATGCATTAAGACCAGTTTTAACCTGTTTTTTGCATCGTCTTTACTGTCATAAGATACTGCTTCGTCGACTTTTGCCTCTGTTGAGAGAACCCTGCTGCATGTTGCAACGAGGTCATTAATCATATCATTAATTTTATCTGTGATTTTTCTGTCCAGTAACTTCATTTATTTTCCTCCTAAATTTTTACCGGCGTAAGAAATATATTTTTTATTCTCTCCACAAAAGAAGGTGGAGGTGTTTCAAAATCAGGAATTGCGACTTCCTCTCCAAGAAGTCTTCTTGCTATATTATTGTAAGCCAGGCCTGCTCTTGAGTTTTCCATATTTACAATCGGGTCGCCTTTATTTGTGCTTACAATTATATTTTCATCCTCGGGAATCACACCGAGCATTTTTACAGAAAGAATATCAGTCACATCATCCACGCTGAGCATGTCATTTGACTGGATCATTTTGGGTCTTACCCTGTTAAGTATTAGTTTATAATTTAAAATATTTTCATTTGCCTCAAGCAGACCGATGATTCTGTCTGCATCCCTTACAGCTGCCATTTCAGGGGTAGTTATGATTATAGCTTCACTGGCGCCTGCAATTGCGTTTTGAAAACCTCCTTCAATTCCTGCCGGGCTGTCAACCAGTACAAAATCAAAATCTTCTTTTAATTTATCGCAAATATCTTTCATCTGGTCTACTGTTACAGCTGTTTTATCACTTGTCTGCGCAGCTGCAAGAAGGGAAAGGGTTGGGATTTTCTTGTCTTTTACCAGAGCCTGCTGGAGTTTACATTTTTCTTCTATATAATCCACGAGGGTGTAAACTATTCTGTTTTCCAGTCCCATTAAAAGATCAAGGTTTCTAAGCCCTATATCAGTATCAATCATTGCAACTCTAGCGCCGTTTTTGGCTAGAGCAGTACCGATATTGGCAGTAGACGTTGTCTTGCCGACCCCGCCTTTTCCCGATGTAATAACTATTACTCTTCCGTTCATGTTTTTTGAATTCTCCTTTTTCTTGCCTAACCTTAATTTTTATTTAATCTGTTAATTAGAATTTTGATGTGTATGTCATTGCGGGTTTGCAAAAATTTTGTTTTTTTCCCGGGGAAAATGTTTTTCAAGACCCGCCCCGAAAGACGCTTATATTAATAGGAATCCTGGTGAAGGGAATAAATTACGATTTCACCATCTGTAATTTTTGCTTCTTCCGGGTTGAAAAGATCGGATTTTTCGACTTTATCAATATTTATCCTGTCAGGTTTCCTGGCGAGCAGATCAGCGATCCTGAGCTGGATAGCATTGATTTTAAATGCCCTTATACAGACCTTTTTATCGCCTTTATTTCCGGCATGGGCTATTCCGCTTAGAATTCCCCATACCACTATATCTCCGGACGCTATAACTTCTGAGCCGGCGTTGCAGTCTCCTATTATTATTAAGTTTCCGTCAAATTCAAGTTTCTGCCCGGATCTTAAGGTTTGTTTTACATAAAGGGTTTCTTTTTTTACTTCCCCGGATTCTGTTCCTTCCCATAAAATATTTTCCAGCACTTCCTCGCCTGAAATTTGGGTATTTTGTTCTTCTGAATTTGTTTGCCCGGGACATTCCTGCAATGGGTTCTGTCCGGAAACAGTAAGTCCTAATTCAATTGCAGCGATTTTTGTTTCCTTTATTTCAGAATATACCATTTCAATCTCAATTCCAAAACCTCTTAGCACAGAAAGCAAGTTTTCCAGCTGGTTCAGGGAAAAATTAACCGCTCCCAGGTTTACTTTTATTGATCTGTCCCGAAGATTCTTTTGTTCAAGAAGCCTGGTAATTTCAAACAGGAAGTCCCCGGCTGAATCCGCTGAACCTAGGTCAATCAGGTTATCTTCCTTTAGTAAAACCTCACTCATTTTTTATGGTCACCTCATAATCTTGCTCTGTCCAGTTTTTTACGCGTTTATAGTCAAAATATAATTGTGAAACCAATTTCTGAGTTTTTTCAAGGGTTGCTGAATCCTTGCCCTGCATTTTTTCCATATGGTATTTTTTGCTTGCATCAACCAGCCTGAGAAAAGCAAGCTTTTTAAGAATTTCCATAGAACTTTTGTCTGTATTCTCATTTTTAAGCTGCTCAAAAATAAAATCTACATCTTTACAAGATCCTATTTTTTCACTGAAATTATTGTTGATATTCTCGTACTCTCTCACTTTTTATTATCCCGGCTTTTAATTTTCTTAATATATTTGATTTTGTCATTCAGTATAAATAAGCTATCATATTAATGAACGTTTAATTTATTAAAAAGGTTTTAGAGTTGAAATATAGTTAGCATTTAATTATTAAACAAATTTTTAACCAAGTATAAAAAATATTCAAGATATAGGGTAGAGATAAAAAATGAAAAAAGGCTTATTCCGCATATACATTGATTTGTTGAGTTTACTAATTGTAACGTTTTTTACAATAATACCTGCGCAGGCACAAGAAAACTTAAGTCTGCAATTGGTTTATCCTGAAAAAGACGCAAAAATTGAAGCTTATTCCACGTTTTTTGTAGGAAACACTAATCCTGAAGCTAAACTTAAGATTAACAATGAACGTGTACATGTTTATCCTAACGGCGGGTTTGTCCATGTTGTTGATTTAAACCCGGGAACTAACATAGTAAACGTGATAGCAACCCTGGGATCTTCCAGTAAGAAAATATCAACCACGATTTACACTCCTAAATACGAAACAACCCTGCCTGAATTACCGCTAAAAATTGATATAAACAGCGTAAACCCAAAGGAAAATATCATTTATAAACCCGGGGATATCATCCAGGTAAGTTTTAAAGGTTCCACAGCAAACAAAGCATACTTTTCCATAGGTAATAAGAGAAAAAATATCCCTATGGTTGAGCAGCCGCCTAAATATATAAAAAGAAAACCTATTTACGGAAGCTCTACGCTAAGTTCTTTTGCCCCGGTAAAAGGCATATATAAGGGAACTTACAGGATAAAGACAAAAGATAAGTTTTCTAATGAACCATTGATAGTCAGGCTGGTTTCTGACCGCAATAAAGTTGATTACAAAACTCCTGCAAAAATTTCGACAATTTCTTCCGACGCCCCGCCGACTGTTGCTAAGGTAACCACAGATTACGCAACTGTCAGGACTTATCCGGGTAAAAGCAGGTTAACTCCCTTACCGGAGGGAACTTTTATTACATTAACCGGGAAATCAGGTGATGTTTACAGGTTTGAAATGGGAGATTCCATGAACGGTTGGATTTCAGGGGAAGATATTACTGTTTTACCTGCAGGAACGCCTGTTTTAGAGAGTTCCATAGATATTATGGATATAATTTCCAAAGAAAACAGTATTTATATAAAAATTCCCCTTTCCCAAAGACTGCCTGTAATTGTTGACCAGCCTTCCGCAAATATAATGGAGCTTAAAATATTCGGGGTTAAAGCTAATATTGATTTGTTTTCATATGAAAACAAAGATGAATTTTTAAAGGAAGTTAAATGGAGCCAGGAAACAAAGAATACTGTTAAAATCAGTATAGAAGCTGATTCCAGGCAGTTCTGGGGATACAAGTATTATTATGAGAGCGATGATACGCTGGTTCTTGAAATAAGAAAACCTCCTGTAATAGATCCTGAAAAGCCGCTTAGAGGTATAACTATCTGTCTTGACCCCGGTCATGGAGGAGAAGAAGACGGCGCTGTAGGTCCTACGGGAATTCCTGAAAAAGAAGTAAATTTGCAGATAGCACTTAAACTCGAGCAGGCACTTAAAGAAAAAGGCGCTAACATTGTCATGACAAGAAATTCTGATGAGGAAGCGGATTTGTACGACAGGGTAAAATTTGCTGCCGGTGAGGATTCTGTGATATTACTTAGCATACATAATAATTCCCTTCCTGACGGGAGGAACCCTTATGAAGATCATGGCACAAGCACTTATTATTATCATTCACAGTCACTACCGCTTGCCAAAACCCTTCATAAAGCGCTTCTTGAGGATTTAGGATTTAAGGACTTCGGAATTTTCTGGAGCAGTTTTGTACTTACAAGACCCAATGAAATGCTCTCTGTATTGCTGGAAATAGGTTTTATGATAAACCCGGAGGAATATAACCTTATAATAGAGTCTGAATTTCAGGATAAAATTGTAAAGTCCGTAACCAGAGGGCTTGAGTATTTCCTTTTCATAAATTCAGAAAGACCGGATTATAATATTTCCGAGAAAAAATAAAGAGTTTATTTTCTAATTTTTTTATGATAAATATATTTTTTAAAAGAATTTCTCTACTCAGCTGGTTAATGAAAGTCTCTTTTACTGAAGTATAAGGAAGAATTGCTCTATCCAGCCGAAATCAGAGAAGCAAAAAACACAGCCGGTTCTCAATAACTGACCAGAATAAGCCCTGATAGCTCAGCTGGATAGAGCAACCGCCTTCTAAGCGGTAGGTCGTTGGTTCGAATCCAACTCAGGGTACTTAATTTGACAAGACAGTCCTTCTGCCAATGTGTCGAAGGGCTTTCTATAGTTATTATATTTTTTCCGGACATTTTGAAGTCGGAAAAATCGGCAAGATATAGACTAACTCTATAAATCAGGCTATTTTTAGTTTTGTCAAAAAATGTCCGGAA
>JANQEP010000070.1 GCA_028278305.1 Candidatus Gastranaerophilales bacterium | reverse complement strand
ATCTATTATTTCTGCTAAGTGGTCTTGTTTTAAACCATTAAGTTTTCTTAATTCTTGAACTCTTGCGCCGAATAATTTTTTAAATTTTAAGTTTTTCATCTTTTTCTCCTTTTCATTTGAACTGAGGTTAATAGACCTGTTTTTATTCTCTCTATAGGTTTTTACCGCTTCTACAAGCAGTCTAATGTTATATTTCTTATAATGTCTTCTATGTATAGAATTAATGAGGAATTACAGAGATATTTTGACTGGATCGAAGACTACTGTAAGAAAAACAATTCAACCAGAGGGCAAGTTTTAAGGCTGATTCTTAAAGGGGAAATATAGCGGCATGGATTAGGCGATGCTCACGCTTATGCAAGGGTTTTGGTAAATGTTACATACATGCAATTAGCGGCTCGGGTTAATTAGCAATTCGAGTTATACAGCGGTCGGATTTAATCCCGGAATTTCTCAGTAATAATTTAATAATCATTGAAACCGTAGATATTCTTAACTATTGGCTAAGCTATGGAAAATTTCAGGTTAAATTACACATTTACATATACAGAAATTGAAGAGTACCGCCCCCTGGCAGAAAGAACCATCCTGCCTGCAAGAGAACGTGAAATAGAGACTATATTCTCTATGGGAAACGGTTATATAGGTACAAGAAACAGCCTTGAGGAATCCTACCCGGAATCAGACCCCGGCTCATTCATTGCAGGAATGTACGTACAGGGACCCGGGGATGATTTTAATTTCCTGGTAAGAACCCCTGATTGGACAGCTATAAAAATTTATATCGGTGATGATTTTCTTAATTTAAGGGACGGTAACACCCTGGACCATATGAGGTATATTGATTTTCAGAACGGAACAGTTGTCAGGGAATGGAAAAGCGAAGATGAAGAGGGACGAATAACAAGTATAAAGATTATTAAGTACATTTCACTTGCTGAAAAACACGAACTTGGAAAACTTTTAATTGTAAAGCCGGAAAATTATTCTGAAACAATAAATGTAATTACCGGCATAGATTGTAATACATCTGATTTTAAATATTTATTAAACCAAAATAGTGAAATCAATGATTTTGCGTCTATTTTTATGAAAGTCAAATATACTGATAAGAATTTTGCGATTATACAGAAAAGTGAATTTGTATCCCATTGCAAAGGGGAAATTAAAAAAACAGATTATAATTACAGTGTAGATAATTTGTTTAACGGAAGTTTTGAAAAATACCAATGGCAGGGGGAAATCGGAAATACTTATCTGGTAAAAACCGTAGGTTGTGTTTATACCGGGAATAATTCCGATGATCCCCCGGGCAATGCTTTATCCTGCTATGAAAAATATAAGGATAATTTTTTTGACAGAAGCTTCATAAACCACAGAAACAAATGGCGTGAAAGACTCGAAGAATCTCGTATAAAAATTACGGATAATAATTACGACCAGAAGCTAGTGGACTTTGCGTTTTATCACCTGATTACAGCAGGTGAATTCAGCGGAAATCATTATTCAATACCGGCCAGGAATTTATCGGGTGAATCCTATAAAGGTCATGTATTCTGGGATGTAGAAATGTATCTTCTGCCTTTTTACACTTATACAAAGCCTGAAATTGCCCGCAACCTGATAATGTACAGATACAATACACTTGATGGGGCAAAGAAAAACGCTGTTAAGGAAGGCTATAAAGGAGCCTGTTTCGCCTGGGAATCCACGGATACAGGACTGGAAGCCGCACCTGAAATGACAATCCTGCCAAACGGCGAAGTGGTAATGATTTTCTCGGGCAAGTATGAAAACCATATTTCCTCGGATATTGCCTACACAATATGGAAATACCGGCAAGCCACATGCGATGATGAATTTCTTACAGACTACGGCGCGGAAATTTTATTTGAAACCGCACGTTTTTGCACAAGCCTTCTAACCAGGAAAGATGACGGGCTTTATCATATAGATGAAGTTATAGGACCGGATGAATATCATGAATGTGTTGATGACAATGCTTATACCAATTACCTGGTGAAAAATAATTTTGATGTGGCAGTAAAAACCTATAACCTTATGAATTCTGAATATCCTGAAAAACTGGCTAAGCTAAAGGAAAAAATAAACCTTGAAGATAATGAAGTTGAAGACTGGCAAGAGTTTACGGCAAATATTTATCCTGGCTATGACCCGGAAACAAAGCTTTACGAGCAGTTTAGAGGTTACTATGATCTTGAATGCATAAATCTTGAAGAATACGAGCCCAGGTCAGTCCCTATGGATGTTATTCTCGGCAGGGTCAAAACCGGGGAAACCCAGGTAATCAAGCAGGCTGATGTTTTAATGTTTATGATGCTATTTGGGGAAAGATTTTCAAAAGAACAGCTCAGGGCAAATTATGAATTTTACGAGGAAAAATGCGGACATGGAAGTTCGCTAAGCCCGGGTATTCATAGTCTTATGGCGGCGAGGGCAAAAAAAACAGAAGAGGCTTATAATTATTTTCTGCAAAACGCCAGGATAGACATAGGAGATGCTTTTGGTAATGCTGCCGGGGGAATTCATATAGCTTCCCTTGGCGGGGTCTGGATGTCTGTAGTGCTCGGGTTTGCCGGAATGTATCCCGTGGATAAGGGGTTAATTTTTGACCCTGAGTTGCCCGGGCAGTGGAATAAAATTGAATTTCCGCTTAAATGGCGCGGACAGGATATAAAGGTTGTTCTTGACCACAGGGAAATTAAGTTTTTTATATCAGGTGATAAGGATATTTATCTTAGCGTTGGCTTTGATAACTGGAAAAAAATAAGTCCCGGTATTGAACATATAGCTGTCAGGAATGATCAGAAATGGGAATGGAAGGAAAGGATTTATGAAAGGAAAAGTGCTGCTGCCTCTTGATGCTTCTGAAGCGTCCTTAAGAGCATTTATACCCGCAAAAAGCATAGTGGAGCTATTGGATATGAACCTTATTATCCTGCATATATCAGATGAAGAGCTTTGCCAGGAGGAACTTTTTAAAAAGCTCAATATCAGTAAGGAAGATTTAAAGTGTTTTGTAGCCAGGCAAAAAACGGGTCTGCCGGAAAAAGTTATTCTTGAGGAAGCTAAAGGCTGTAATTATATTGTCATGGCAAGCCATGGAAAAACCTGCGATGAAACCCGGAGAATGGGCAGTACAGCCGCTGCGGTAGTAGAAAAAACAGATGTGCCCGTCTTATTGGTCAAGCCGGGAGTTAACCTGCATATAGAAAACGGGAAATGGCTTCCGCATAAGACATTAATCCCGCTTAACGGAACACCGGGCTCTGCTGAATCACTTGCTCCTGCAATGGAAATTTTATCCAAAACACATTCTGAAATTAATATTTTACATATTTGCGTTTCAAAAGAAGAAAAAGAGACAAAAGAAGGAGAGTATTCAGCGCCGTATTATGAGGACTATCCCCAATACGAGTGGACTTCATGGTCAAAAGAGTTTATAAAGCGGTTTTGCCCCACAATGAAAAATCATTTTAAAGTAAATGTTTCACTCTCTCACGGAGACCCGGCGCAGGAGATATTAAATTTTTCCCTGCAAAATAATAATGATTTTATAGCTGTAGTATGGCATGGAACAATGGAGCATTTAAGGGCAAAAACACTGAAGCGGCTTCTTTATGAGTGTTCCTGCCCATTGCTGTTAATTAAGCTAAAAAAATAAGTTGATCAGGTAACAAACAAAAAATTCCTGCGATTTGATAAAAATATAACCTCTCGTTCGAATTATTTATTTCCCGGCATAGAAACTGGTGGGGGCTGAATATACAGAGGTTTTAGATTGTACCATTTAAATTTTTCAGAATCCCTTTCCCTCAGGTATTTTGTGGTTAAACTCAGGAGAAATTTTCCGAAATCAGCACCGGATTCCTGAAATTGTATAAAATTCAGGTTTTGATCTTTCAACTGTTTAGCCATCCTGCTATCTGAGATTATGAAAAAATCTTCATTTTTCGCCAATTCCAGCGCTTTTTCGTATTCCATAGCACAGGGCTGAAGTATGGGGTTGGAGTCTTTATCGTAAATTCCCGCATAAGCTTTGCCTCTTCTTGCGTCCATAAGGCACAGGCTGTTTTTTTCTGTATTATTTAGCATGGAATATACCTGGAGCGAAGCGATTCCAACAGCCAAAATATCTGCTTGCTGGGCAATAACTCTTGCTACCGTAGCAGATGCACGAAGTCCCGTAAAACTTCCGGGACCTATATTAACCCCAAGTGCATTTATATCAGTTATTTTCAAATTGTTTTTTCTTAAAATATCAGCTATAGTTGACACAAGAAAGGCTGAATTATAACTTTGCGCTGTACTTTCTACTATTCTGGAATCAGGAATTGAGCTACCCTGTCCCAGAGTGATATACATTATATCTGTACTTGTATCAAACGCCAGAATATTCATTTTTATTTATTTCAAGCCTATCCAGAATATTTTTTACGGCAAAAGCCTTATTAAGAGTATAAAAATGTATGCCGGGCATACCGTTTTCCAGAAGTTCCTTGCACTGGTTTACTGAAAAATCAAGTCCAATAGTTTTTATTGCTTCCGGGTTATTCTTATTTTTTTCAAGATCAGCCATAAATTGAGCAGGAAGTGCGCATCCTGAAAGGGTAACAATCTTATCAAGCTGGTTATGGCTTGTTATCGGGAGAATTCCTGGAATAATCGGAATATTTATCCCAGCTAACCGTGCTTTTTCAACAAAATCAAAATAGCGCTGATTATCATAAAAAAGCTGGGTTATAACAGCCTCTGCTCCGGAATCTACTTTTCGTTTCAGGTTTTGAATATCAACTTCCAGCGAGCAGCAGTCAGGATGGCATTCCGGATATCCGGCAACTCCTATTCCCAATCCTGTCTTAGCATTGATAAATTCTACAAGTTCGTTTGCATAACCAAACCCGTCTTTCGGTTTAACAAATTTTTTTTCCCCTCTGGGAGGATCTCCTCTCAAAGCAAGAATGTTATATATTCCATGGCTTTCAAACTTTTTTATATATTGCAGAATTTCATTTCTTGCAGATCCAACACATGTAAAATGAGGCATAGGTTGAATATTCAGCTCATCCTTGATCATTAGTACAAGTTCAAAAGTAGTTTCTCTTGTACCGCCTCCTGCTCCGTAGGTTACAGAAATAAAAGCCGGGTTGTATTTTGATAACCGGCTTAATTCACAGAGTAAAGCCTGCATTTTATGTTTTTTTTCCTCCGGGCTTTTAATTTTTGGAGGAAAGACTTCAAATGATATTACCGGCTTTGTTGAATTATATATTTCTTTTAGCTTCATTTTCATCTTATAATTACTGACTTTTGACGTTTAGTATAAACAAAATGGTTTTTTATATCAAATATCTTAATTAATTCGAATTGCTAAATAATCCCAATGACGGGTTATCCTGCGGGCTTGTTTTCCAATATTTTTAATACGTGCTCAACTTCTATATCCAGGCAATCCGGATATTCGCAGCAAGTCTGTCTTTTATCCCATAAACAGGGTCTGCATATCATCTTATCGTTTTTTACCGCAGTGAACATATTATTTTCAGGCGGCAGTAGTTTTGTTTCATTTGTCGGACCAAATAAAGCTATAACCGGCTTTTTTAAACCAACTGCAATATGCATGGGTGCAGAATCAACACAAACAAGCGTATCTGATAACTTTACAATATAAACAAATTCCTCTATGCTAAGGTTTTTATCTGATAAATCCAGCAGGCATTCATTTTCGTAGTCAATATCCTTTGTACTTTCCCGAATCTGAGCTAAAGCCTGTTGGTCATCAGGTCCGCCTGTAAGTATGACAGTATATTTTCGGCTGTCGAGAAGTTTTTTTATAAATTCTGCCCACCGCTCTGCATGCCAGAATTTTAGTATATTTTTTTCCATGCTTAACTTACTTACTCCCGGATGAATTACTATTTTTTTTCTCTCAGAATAACCTGCGGGAATTAATTTATCCAGGTAGTCCTTAAATTTATCATTAAGAGTTATTTTAACATCAGGAACTCTTGATTTATTTTCGGCATCAAGCGAAAAAACAAGATTATGATACATATCAGCCGCATACTGGTTTTGATTTAAAAAAACAGCCTCTGTAAGCAGAATTCTGCTTAAAACACCGCTTTCATATCCTATACGTTTTTTAATTCCTGTTAAAAATAATAAAATCGAAACAGATTTGGAACTTCCTGAAGAAATTATGATGTCATATTTACCAGATATAGCCTTTTTTAGAAACTTGAAGGTTTCAAAAAACTTATTGCCGGATTTTAAATCACATATAAAAAGCTCATCTATCCGGTCAGTAAGTTTTATTGCTGATTTACTTCTTGGTTCGGTAATAAGCGTAATAAAAGAATCACTAAAAACTTGTTTTAAAGTATCGAGTACCGGAAAAAACAGGATCTGATCCCCGAGTCCTCCAAAATTTATTACTAATATTTTTTTTTTCATCGTTTATTTTAAAGCGATAAAATCTTTTCTACTTTATTATTGATCTGATTTCCCTGCATTTGTTTTTTAATTTCATTAATTTTAGATTGAAATTCCCCGGTTTTTTCAGGATGTTTTTGCATCAGGTCCTCGTAGCCTTCCAGAAGTGACTGTAAAATATTTTCACAAATTTTTCTACACAACTCTTCTTTATTAACTTCATTTTCCTGTGCATTTTTATCCGGCAGGTTTATTTTGCAGTTACATATATTATCTTTCTGTAATGTCATCATTCCCAGCTTTCATATTTTTAATTAATTCTACCTTCTAAATATATTAAAACACCTAAAATTAAAAATTATACCTCTCCAGATAAATATTTATGCAATTGAACAAATGCTCTTGACTTTTTCAGTTTTATAGAGAAGTTCATGCAACCCCCTATTAATTGTAAAGCTTAACTCTTGTAGGTTAAGAAAAAATCTATTGTTTACATACTCATCTTTAAAGTGTTTCCAAATTCTTTCTATTAAGTTTAAATCCGAAGAATACACAGGAAGATAAAGTAATTCAATATTTTTAGGTAACTCTTGTATTTTATTTGTATTTTGTTTATTCCGCCGCTAATCGACTTTGCTTTCTTTCCTTTTTACTGACATGACCAATAATTTATTTATTTTAACTAACCTCTTAATATTATTTTCCCACATTACATAATTATTTTCTTGGAGAGGTATAAGGAAGGTTGAAAAAGTTTAAAATGCGTAAGTTTTTATTCTTTACCCCTTACTTAAGCTCGTTCTCGTATTAAACGTTACTATGGACAGGCAAAGCCCGTCTTTAATTCCCGGTTCATTTTTGCAAGTGCAGGTTGACACCGGTTATTATTAGACGAACATTAATAAAATAATAAAATTTCAGTCTTCTTTATTTTCTTCCATGGGCTTTTCAAAACTGCATTCCTTATTGGAGCATGCAACTTTGTTGCCTCGCTTGAGGTATTTATTTACCAGCATAGAACCACATTCCGGGCATTTTTCACCGTTTGGCTCGTTCCAGAGAGCAAAATTACAGTCAGGGTATTTGCTGCAACCGTAGAAAATTTTTCCGTACCTGGATTTTCTCTGTAAAAGCTCACCATCGCAACCTTCCTGCGGGCATTTTATACCTGTTTTCCTGACAAATTTCTTTCTGTGCTTACATTCTTCATTAACACAGGAAAGATATTCACCATAAGGACCACGTTTTATCATCATGCCCGAACCGCATTTTTCGCATATTTCATCAGACATTCTCTCCTCTTCAGCAGGTTTCATGTCTTTATCAAGAGGTTTTGTGCTTTTACACTCGGGGAAACCCGAGCAGCCCAAAAATTGAGATCCCCAGCGGCTTGTCTTGAGTGCCATGGGTTTTCCGCATTCAGGGCAATTATGCTCTGTGAGAATCTCGACTTTTTCCATTTCTTTCTTGGCTTTTTTAAGCACTTCAACGAACGGCTCGTAAAATTCCCCGAGAAGTCCTTTCCAATCAGCTTTATCAGATTCCACTTCGTCAAGATTGCTTTCCATAATTGCGGTAAAGCTCGAATCAACTATATCAGGAAAGTGCTTGACCAGAAGGTCGTTAACTGTCCTTCCTAATTGCGTTGGTGCAAGGGATTTTTCCTCTTTAATTACATATCCTCTGTCCTGAATAGTTGCGATTGTAGGCGCATAAGTGCTTGGTCTACCGACTCCAAGCTCTTCCAGCGTCTTAACCAGGGTTGCTTCGGAATACCTCGGCGGCGGCTGGGTAAAGTGCTGGGTGGAATTGATTTTTTTAAGCGTTAACTTATCACCTTTTGCCAGGTTTGGAATTACGCTATCCTGTTCTTTTTCTTCTCTGTCATCATAGACTATCAGGAAACCGTCAAATGTTACCTTGCTGCTGCTTGCTCTGAGAGTGTACTTATCAGCTTCGATCTCCACGGAAACTGTTTTAACTTCCGCACTTTCCATCTGGCTAGCAACAAACCTGCTCCATATAAGCTTATATAGCTTGAACTGCTCCGGTGAAAGATACTGTCTGATTGATTCCGGAGTCTTATCCACATAAGTGGGCCTGATTGCTTCATGAGCATCCTGGACATTTTTGCCCTTTTTCTTACTGTAATCCCGGGCTTCTTTGGGGTAATACTTTTCACCGTAATGGTTTACGATGTATTCCTTTGCTGCATCCCTTGCTTCATCCGAAATCCTGGTGCTGTCAGTTCTCATATAGGTAATAAGACCAACGGGTCCGCTTGAGCCAAGCTCTATACCTTCATAAAGGTTCTGGGCAATCTGCATGGTTCGCTTTACGGAATATCCAAGTCGGTTGCTGGTTTCTCTTTGAAGTGTGCTGGTGATAAAAGGCGGTTGAGGTTTTCTCTGGGTCTGTCTTGGGGTTACTTTAGCAACCTGGTACTCTGTGGACTTATCTTCAAGAACTTTTACAATTTCTGCTGCCTGATCACCATTCTTGATTTCAATTTTTTTACCGTCACATTTACTTAACTCTGCATTAAATATGGAAGATGATTTTGCTTTAGCAAGGTCAGCGTTAATTTTCCAGTATTCTTCCGGGATAAATGCCTCAATTTCGGCTTCTCTATCGCATATAATCCGTACAGCAACGCTCTGGACTCTTCCTGCGGAAAGTCCTTTGCCTACTTTTTGCCATAGCAGGGGACTCAGCTTGTATCCTACAAGCCTATCTAGAATTCTTCTTGCCTGCTGGGCATTAACCCTTTTCATATCTATGGGGCGGGGATGTTTTACAGCTTCCTGAATAGCTGTCTTTGTGATTTCATTAAATTCTATCCTGTGAATGTTCTTGCATGCCTCGCTCAGTAAGTAGGAAATATGCCAGGCAATAGCTTCTCCTTCACGGTCAGGGTCAGGCGCGAGGAAAATTTCTTCTGAAACACTTGCTGCGGCGTTTAATTCTTCAACTACTTTCTGTTTTTTTTCCAGAACTTCATATTCAGGTTCAAAATTGTTTTTTATATTAACACCGATGCCTTTTGCGGGCAGATCCCTGATATGACCAACAGAAGCCTTTATTTCAAAAGAATCTCCCAGGATTTTCTTGATAGTTTTTGCCTTTGCAGGGGATTCAACTATGACAAGGGATTTTTTTTGCCGTGAAACAGACTGTTTTGCCTGTGTCTTTACGGATTTTTTTTCGGAATCCTTTTTTATTTCTTTCTTTTTAGAAGTTGTTTTTGCCATTTATTTTTTCTTTTTTAGTATTAGTTATTAATATTTTTTACAAAATTTTGCCCTGGTTTTTGTGTGATTATGCCGTTTAATTCCATTGATGTCAGGGCAGACATAAGCTCATCCGCGCTTAATTTTGATTGATTTATCAAATCATCAAACGATCTGGGCTCTAAATCTAAAATTTCGTATATTTTTCTCTCGTTGTCAAGAAGTTTTAAATTATTGTTTCTATTTGTATTTTTATTCAGGCTAATATCCCCCCAGTTAAGATAATTTAGGATATCTTCCGCTTTTGTAACTACGGCTGCCCCTTCTTTTATAAGTTTATGAATACCTTCTGTGTTAGGATTTGTAACATTACCCGGAATGCACATTAACTCTCTGCCCTGGTCAAGACATAAAGAAGCCGTAATTAACGCTCCACTATTAAGACCTGCTTCAGCCACCAATGTTCCCTGAGAGAGTCCGCTTATTATTCTGTTTCTTCTGGGAAATAAGAAAGGGCGGGGCTGGATATCGGGGTAATATTCGGATATTACCGCCCCGTTGGTATCAGCTATTTTTTTGAATAAATCCTTATTTTGAGCCGGGTAAATTTTATCAAAACCTGAACCCAGAACAGCAACGGTTGACAGGGAGCTTTCAATTGCGGACTGATGTGCGCAGGAATCTACTCCTACTGCCATGCCGCTTACTACGGTAATATCAGTTCCCTTTAAGTCTCTTATAATTTTTCGCAGGATTTCCTTTATATAATGGCTTGCCTTTCTGCTGCCTACTATGGCAAGGTTTTTTTCCGGGTTGCATCTGTTAAGGTCGCCTTTTATAAACAAGACCATTGGCGGATCATAAATTTGCCTTAAATAAACCGGATAGTTCTCATCTTTCCAGGTTATTACCTGAATATCTTTTTTCAGGATTTCTTCTTCTATTTTTTCAAGGCTTTCAATTTTTTTCTTTTCACCCTGAAATTTTTCTACGGCTCTCAGGGAAACACCTTCAATTTCTAGTAAGTCACCGGTTGCGCAATGCCAGCAATGTTCTATTGAGCCAAAATAATCAAGAAGCCTTCTTAGCTGAACACTTCCTATAGAAGATATTTTTGAAAATCCTAACCAGTATTTTAAATCATCCATATAATTCTAAAAAACATTATTATAATTGTTTTAAGATTATTATAAAAAATCTTGTTTATCAAAATTAATTATTAATAAATTCCAGTCGCTAAATAACTCGAGTCGCTAATTGCATGTATGAAACATTTGCCAAAACCCACCCACAACCACCCTAAAGGTGGAAAAGAGGCTTCGCCTCTTTTCGATTCTCTA